>JBIOWC010000215.1:0-6870 GCA_044868105.1 Blastocatellia bacterium | reverse complement strand
TATGCGCCTGGGCTCCGCGTTTTTCGAGACAGGCTTTCAAGGTATGCGAAGGGGTGATGATGGCATCGGCTTCCGCAAAACAAAAGTCTTCGGCCAGGCGAATTTTATCAAGCGTTGCAGGCGACAGATTCGGATAGGTGTAGGTCAGTTCTATCGAAGGCAACCCGTTGACTTCAAACACGCACGCATAATTTTTCTTTTCGAGAATCGGCACGCCGCTCCAAATATCGCGAAAATGACAAAGTTGCAATGAATCCCCTTGTTGATTGAGCAGTGAACGCAAGGCGCGGCTATAAGCCAGGGTGCGGTCAAGAAAATTGGGAATCGCTTTTGAAAAGCGAAGGATTTCAACGTCGCCTTCGCGTTGATAAGCGGGCAACCGTTCATCACCAAGCGCAAAGAGCAGGCCGCCTGCGGCCGCGTCGAAAAGCGCTCCGGCCATTCGATTGATATGAATGGCTGCGCCTTTGCGCGATGGAAAGCGATCAAAGGCCGCGTAAAGCGTCGGGTGCTGAAGTTGTAACAGGCTGTTTTTCAATTTATTTTCAGATAAAAAGCAAATACCAATTACGCGAATTCAGGGCGAGCCAGGTGAATCAAGTTCAGGTCAGGGATACGAAATTCGGAGATTTACGCCATTCAATCATCACAAAATCAACATCGCATCGCCGTAACTATAAAATCGGTATTCGTTTTTTACCGCGTGGTCGTAGGCTGCTAAAATCAATTCACGCCCGGCAAATGCCGAAACCAACATCAACAAGGATGAACGCGGCAAATGAAAATTGGTTACCAGTCCGCTCAGGACTTGAAACTTAAAACCCGGATAGATGAACAGGTTGGTTTGCTGTCCGGCCAGCGGATGAAGCGGAGACGAGGTGAAGAGGGGGCGAGATGATTCTTCTGCGCCACTATTTTTCGCGGCTCCCGGTATTCTCAATCCTGAATCCTGAAGCCTCACCACTGATTCCAGCGCCCGCGTGGTCGTCGTGCCGACGGCAATGACGCGACGGTTTGCGTTCAATGCACTATTGATTTTTTGTGCCGCTTCTTCGCCAATGGTGAAGCGTTCGGCTTCAACGTGGTGCTCTTCAACGCGTTCAACTTTGACCGGTTGAAAGGTGCCATAACCAACGTGCAAGGTTATTTGAGTGGTCTCTATGCCTTTTGCCCGCAACCTGGCGAAGACCGCTTCGGTGAAATGCAATCCGGCGGTCGGCGCAGCGATCGCCCCGCGTTCTTGCGCATAAATGGTTTGGTAACGCTCGGCATCAAGCCGCTGCTCAGCGTCGCGTTTGATATATGGCGGGAGCGGTGTGCGACCGATTTCATCAATCAGGCGATGGAAATCGCCTGTGGTTTTGAAACGAATGATGCGCCGTCCCAGGTCGCCGCGTTCAATGACTTCGGCGGTGATCTGTTCATTGGCAAATTGCACACGCGTGCCTATCTGCAGGGCTCTGCCCGGTCGCACCAGGGTTTCCCAGGTCAAGGCTTCGAGTTCACGCACCAAAAATATTTCAACCTTGCCGCCCGGCGCGCCATCGGGCAAAAGGCGGTTGCCGATAAGCCTGGCGGGAAAGACCCGCGTGTTGTTGAGAACCAGCAAGTCGCTGGCCTTTAAGAAAGCGGGTAATTCACTAAAAACCGAATCTGTAAACGTGCCGCTCGCGCGACTCACGACCAATAAGCGCGACTCGTCGCGTTTTGCCGCGGGTTCCTGAGCGATTAATTTTTCGGGTAGATGAAAATCGAATTCCGATACCAGCACCTTTGTATTGTAGCGGTTCAAATCCTTGTGCCCCAAATAAGTTATTATGGATTCGAGCAATTTGCTGTTGTAAGATGGGCCTTCCTGCTGGACGCTTCGTGAGTTACGACTGCCCCCCCATCCTTCGGTCGCAGTGACACTCTTAAACTTGAAATGAGATTGATATGGAAAACATCAATGGTTTGTTAAGCATTCTTCACGCCCAAAAAGGTCAGGAACTGAAGATGGATGTTGGGCAGCGCGTCAAATTAGTAACCGGCGCAGGCTCTTTTGATATTTCTCAAACCCCTTTAACACAGGGCGAAGTCGGCAGCACGATAGCGCCGATTATTCCTGACAGTGTGCGAAGTCTGCTACATACGCAGTCGGAAATCGAGTTCAATTATGATTGTTCGGGCATCGGCAATTTTGGTGTAAAAATCCGCAAACTTCCGACCGGTTTATCTGTGAGTTTCATTCCGGGCGCCGTTGCTAAACCCGCTCCGCCGCCTGGTCAACCGTCGCTGCGGCTGACCACCACTTCTCCGGCAGCACAACCCTACACGCGAAACGCGACCGCGCCCCTTACCTCACCGGCGGTGAAAAACAATGCCGGTGCAAGCGCCAAGATGGACGAGTTGTTTCGCGCCATGGTTAGCGCCGGGGCGTCGGATTTGCACCTCAGTTCCAATATGCCGCCGATGATTCGCAAGGATGGTCAGATGGTGACGCTCAATGATGCGCATCCGACGCTCGGCGCAGAGGCCTTGAAACAATTGCTTACTTCAATTATGCCGCAAAAGAATCGTGACGAATTCGAGCGCCGCAATGATACCGATTTTGCTTATGAACTCGAAGAGTTAGCGCGGTTTCGCGCCAATATTTTCAGAGACCGCAAAGGTATGGGCGCGGTGTTCCGCGTTATTCCCAACAAAATTTTAAGCGCCGAAGATTTAGGATTGTCGCAAGCGATACTCAAGCTCTGCCAGTTGAATAAAGGGTTAGTCCTGGTTACCGGCCCAACCGGCTCAGGCAAATCAACGACCCTGTGCGCCATGGTTGATTACATCAATCGCAATCGCACAGACCACATCATCACCATTGAAGACCCGATTGAATTTGTTCACGAAAACAAAAGATGCCTGATGAATCAACGCGAAGTTCATAATCACACCAATTCATTCAAGGATGCGCTGCGCGCCGCGTTGCGCGAAGACCCGGACATTGTGCTGGTCGGCGAGATGCGCGACCTCGAAACGGTGGCTATCGCCATTGAAACCGCAGAAACCGGGCACCTGGTTTTTGGAACGCTGCATACCACCACAGCCGCTTCAACGGTTGATCGAATCATTGACCAATTTCCGCCCGACCGGCAGACCCAAATTCGCATTATGCTTTCCGAATCGCTGCGCGGCGTCATTTCGCAAACCCTGCTCAGAAAGAAAGGTGGCGGGCGTATCGCCGCGCTTGAAGTCTTGATTGTCAATCCGGCTATCAGCAACCTCATACGCGAAGGCAAAACTTTCCAGATTCCTTCGATGATGCAAACCAATCGCGCCAATGGCAATGTCATGCTCAATGATGCGTTATTGGATTTAGTCAGTAAGAAGATTGTCGAACCGGATGAAGCGTATGCCAAGTCCGTCGACAAAGCGACATTTGAAACCATGCTCAAACGCAATAACATTGACACCCGGTTTCTCGCTAAACAGGCGCAAGGATAAGCCAGAGATTTCCGTATGCACCCTTGATGAGAGCGCCTCTCCACAGGGGGTAGGGAAAACCTAGCCTTCGCGGGCTTCGTGAGAACTCCCCCTGATGAGAGGATGATTTAAGGTTGTATAAAAAATTTCTCACCCGGATTACCCGGTTCACAAAGACCACAAAGACTGCTTCTCTACCTGAATTTAATTCGCCCCGGCGCGCCTATTATTCATTAATCGCGAGGGGTTCTTCGTCGAGGGTTTTTGCTGATTCGGGTATCGGCGCGTTAAGTAAATGGTCACGATGCAAAACGGCAGTAAACTGCGCGCCGAACAGCATAATGATGCTTGATATATAAACCCAGGTGAGCAAGGCGATGGCGGCGCCGATAGAGCCATGCAACATATCGTAGTTGAAGAAGGGCAACAGGTAGGAAAACCCGTATTTCGCCAGTTCCCACAGCAGTCCGGCAATCACCCCGCCCGTTAACGCTTCGCGGGTTGAGATTTTAGTATTCGGCAGCCATTTATAGACCATGGTGAAAAGGGTAATGGTGACGATGATACTTACCAGGATAAAAATAAATTGCCAGAAAAAACTGTAAACCGCTTGAAGTTTCATCCCTAAGGTGGCCGGCAATGCGCCCACGGCCGATTGCAACCCGGCTATCATAGCGGTTGAAATGGCTGACACGCCGAGCAGCACAAAGACCAGATTGGTCATCGCGAAATTGATGGCGCGGCCGTGCAAAAAAGACCGCGAAGGAGTTCCGTAAATACGGTTCAAAGCCGTTTCGATGACCGAAAAAATTCCCATCCCGGCCCACAGCATACCGATGCAGCAGGTGATGATGAAGCGCGTCGAAAGCGAAGAGAGCGATTCAAGGTTATTGCGAATAAAGCCATAAGCGACGGGAAAAAAATCCAGCACTTGTTTGAGAACATATCTTTCGACGCGTTCGGGACCGATGATTTTGTTGCCAATGGTGAGCAAAAAGAGCAGGCTGGGAAAGAGCGCCAGAATGAGCGAATAGGAAATGGCGGCCGCCGATGTCGAAAGATTGTTATCCAGAAACGACATAAAGGAGCGCCATAGAATTCTTTTTTTTCTTCCCTTGATTGGCATAACGACACATCGCTTCCGGCAAATCATAGCCGCGTCGGTTTTTCGGGTCAAAGACGGGCGCTACTCTGTGAACCCTCAAGCGCGTCACTCCGTTTGGCGCGCTCTTCTCGCAATTTCAAATTGGCATAAGCTCTAATCATTAAACTCAACCATAAACTTCCGGCCAGATAGCCGCCAATGACGTCACTCGCCCAGTGCGCGCCCAAATAAATACGCGATAACCCAATGAGCGCAATCATCCCGACGAATACCCCAGACATAAGCCAATGATAGATGGGGCGCTGGCGATAGACATAGGTCAAAAACAAGAGAAAGCCGAAAAAGGTAACAAAGAAAACCGTATGACCCGACGGAAAACTGTTATGGTCAACGCCTGAAAGAACCCTGACTAAATCGGCGCTTGGGCGGGGTCTGGCAATGATAATTTTTATCAATGGATTTAACGCCGAAATGGTGCTCACGCCAACCAGGCAGACGAGCGCGGCGGCTTTATGTTTTCTCAATCGCAAAAGGATGCTCGTCGAGATGACCAACAAATACGGAGTCCCGCCATTGCCAAGCGTGGTCACCACAATCATCAACTCCTGAAAGCCCGGAAGGGTTGTGCGCTGGACGAAATGGGTGATGCGCAAATCCCAGCCAAAATACGGATGCAGAAAAGCGAAAATCGCTAGCCCCGCATAGATAACCAGAGCGGTTAGAAAGGCGAGCGCCGATTTGCGCTGATAAAAAGCTTTTGATTTGACCGGCGCGGCCGTTTGTGAGTCTTCTGTTTGAATGATTGATTGGGACATCCTAGAGCACAACCCTGTAGGCGAAATATCTACCCGGCAATAATTTTTATACCCCAAGAGCATAGCAAATCCTAGAAGAACTTTTTACCCGGAACCTTGAACAATTTCCCTAACCCGGTTAGCAAAACGTGCATCAAAGTCCATCGCAATGGTTGGCTGTCTGTGAGGCGGCTATGCAATACTTGAGAACGCTATTACAGATATATTCAACGACCAGGACGCAACAGACCGTGGCGTCCTGGTCGTTCAAACCAGGAACTGTAAACAGCAAACAGCCGTAAAGGTGATATGCGATTTCTTTCAGCAAGCGCGTTGTGGTGGTTGTTACTTAGCGCCATTATCATTTTCTTTTATCTCCTGAAACTCAAGCGCAAGCGGCGCGTCGTTTCCAGTGTCTTTTTGTGGCAACGGGCGCTCGAAGAGATTGAAGCCAATGCGCCATTCAAAAAATTACGCCGGAGTTTGTTGCTTTTGTTACAGCTTCTGGCGCTCGCAGCGCTGGTCTTGGCGCTCGCCCGACCGCTGGTAAAAACCCGCGCGCTGACCTCTGGCAACTCCATTATCATTATTGATTCGACGGCAAGTATGCGGGCGCGCGACGAAGACGGCGGCTCGCGTTTGGCGCGCGCCAAACAGCTGGCGCGCGACATGATTGATAGTCTTGGCGGCGGCGACCGCGCCGCCATCATCGAAAGCTCTTCGCGGGTGGTTGTCCGCAGTGCGCTCACCGGCGACCGCGCGGCGCTGCGTTCGGCGGTCAATCAAATTGAAGAGACCGATGCGGCGGGAAATCTCGCCGATGCGATGTTGCTGGCCGAACAACTCGCCAAAGCCGAACGTGATGCGAGCGTCGTTATCATTTCCGATGGCGGCAATTCATCTACGATAACGACAAACAACCCCTCGGCGGCGCAAGCCTCGGCGGCGCAAGCCGCGCCGCGCGCAACCGCCACGCGCCTGGTGCGTGTCGGCAAACGCGCCAATAATGTCGGCATCACGCAGATGAACACGCGACAAAATCAAGCAACTGGTAAGCAGGAACTTTTCGCCTCCATCGCCAACTTCAGCGCTCAAGACTATACAGCCAATCTCGAATTAAAAATTGAAAACAAACTTGCAGACGTGCGCACCATTCAAATCGCAGCCGGTGAGCGCGCCGCCCTGGTATTCGATAGCTTGCCGCAAACCGGCGGACTCGTTGAATTAAAGATGGCGGTTGATGATGACCTGGCGGCGGACAATTTGGCTTTTGCGGTTCTGCCCGATGCGCGCCGCTTGCGGGTTGCGGTTGCCAGCGACAACCCATTTTTGTTGCAAGCCATCGCGGTTAATTCGGCGCTCGAAGCCCGCAAACTCAATTCGCCGACGGCGGCTCTCGACGGCTTTGATTGCATCGTCACGGAAGGCGCGGTCTCCCAGGAAATTATTGCCGGCAATAAACCTTTGCTGGCCATCAACCCATCGGATGCTTCAGGATTTTGGCAAACGACCGGTCAA
>JBIOWC010000214.1:0-12012 GCA_044868105.1 Blastocatellia bacterium | reverse complement strand
GGTCGGGCGATTTGTAGGTATAACGCTTCAAAACCAGCGCCAGGTTTTTGATTAAATAAACCAAACCGTAAGCCGCAAGCATAACAATAATGAGCTTGCCAAACCCGCATTTATTCAGCGCTTCAGTATGTTTGGCAAGCTCATTATTGTTATGCTTGCGGCTTACGGTTTGGTTTATTTAATCAAAAACCTGGCGCTGGTTTTGAAGCGTTATACCTACAAATCGCCCGACCAATACACCTCGGTTTTTAAAGAAGAAGAACTCCCAGATAAACCCATCAGCAGAAAAGCCGGGTTAATCTTTTTAGTCTGCGGTTATATTGTTTCTCTGGGACTGGGTTATGTGGTGAGCAAAATTATTCCGTTTCCGTTAGCCAAAGATTTATCACCGGCGGCCATTTTAGGCGGCTTCATCTATCCGCCAATTACCGTGCTCATCATTGGCAGTTTGCGAAGACTCGGCGGGATGTTTGACCGTTTCTGATGTCTTGAAGCGGCCAAACACATCTTAATTCTACCCTTCACCCGCGCTTGAAAAAGCGTTTAGCAATTGAACCCACATCTTGTTTCCAAATCGGCATGTCACTTCCTTTTGACCGGCCGTCGAGACGCAATTCTTTTTTCGCAATGCGATTGTCCGGGTCAAGTGACAACGCGTCTTTGAAATACAACTCGGCTTTGGGCTTGTTGCCGGACTCTTTAAACAACATGCCAATCTTTATTCTCAAATTGGTGTTAAATTGATCGAGTCGCGCGGCGTTGGCGAGATGGTCTTCAGCTTCGCGGCGATTGCGCGGACTGCGAATCAAAGCCGAACCCAGATAGAAGTGATAGTGTGATTTGTTGGGCTCAAGTTTGACGGCTTCGCGCAGCAATTGAATGGCTCCGCTGTAATCCTTTTTGTCAATTCTTGAGCGTCCTTGTTGATAATAACGCTCGGCCATTTGATTGTTGTCGCCTGGTTTCGTCTCATTACCGGCTTGCTGATTCGTCGGTTTTGCGCCTGCCGGTTTTGCTACGGCCTTGTGGCCGTCATCCTTCTTTTCGGCGGCGGACGAACCATTAAACGAATCGCTCTCTTTACCGTTGAGCGTGTCGTTGCTTGCGCTGCTGTGAAGTTTTTCATCTGGCTTTGACGAGACCTTTGCCGGAATCGCAAGCGGCGGCGCAAGCGGCGTTGAAGGTCTTGCTGAGGGTGTGGATTTATTGTCTTTTTTGATTCTCGAATCGTAGGCGGAACGCGCCCCTCCGCTACTCAGGGTTTCATAGGCCTGAGTAATTTTCGCAAACATAGATTCCAGTTGATGGCGTAATTCCGCGTACTCTGTTTGTCGAAACCGATCAGGATGAAATTTTTTCGCCAGATTGTAATAGGCCGCTTTAATTTCGGCGGTTGTTGCCTGCCCGGTTACTTCCAGAATATCGTAATAATCGGCACTCGAAAAGAAGTTGGTTTTTCTGATTATCTCTTGCTTGAGGTTTTCCAAATCTGCTCTAGAGGCATTGCCTTGACCGGTTTCGTCATCATCATCCTGCTCATAAAGTGATTTTAAGAACCCGCTGGCAACCAGAGCGCACAACGCCCGATAAGCTTCTTCATCGGGCAGACCGCTTAACGCCCCCACATCCTGAACCGCGGTTGGCGTTTCAATGCGCGAAAGAATATAACTTTCAATGGGAACCAATTTGCCGGTGTCAAAGAGATTTTGGCTTACCGGCGTGCGAACGACCACCATGTCGCCCGGTAAGAAGGTTTGCGAGACGGAGAGATTCTTTGAAATTTGTCTTCCGGCTTCCAGTAAAATTTCAGACGCTTCATTATCTAATTTAATCTCATGAGCGGCGCGCATCTTTCCATCAAAGACATACTCTCCTTCATTCCATTCAAAGAGAGAAAAAATAATTCCCTTAACCAGATTGCGTACGGCTTTTTGTAAAACCTCTGCCTGAATGGCGCCGATTTCGATAAGTTTGGCGCCGATTTTATTCGGTTTATCGGTTAGCGTGCGCGCTTGTTCGATTTGCTCAGCCGAAACCAGTTTCTCCTGAAGGAGTTTAAATTCGATCTGTTCCTGAGCGGAATTGCTGATGGCAAATACCGGATTACCGGCTTCAAAAAAGATTGCTTTAATCGTCTTGCCGCGCGTCACTCGCAAAAGTCCGCTGGCTTTTTTTTCTGAGAGTTGTCGGATTATTCTGATGATGGGTTTTTGATTCAGTTGTCCTTGCACCTAAACCACCTTGTATCTCTGCGGACTACGGGAGCGGTAGTCAAAGACATTGCTGCGAGGGCTATTTTGAGTCGTCCTTATTCTACGATGCCCGGTAGACGCTTTCAAGAGTTGAATGGTTTGAATTTTAAGCGTAGCGTTGACGCAGGGGTGAGGTGATGAGAGAATTTTTAGCGCAAGGTGTAATCACAGCTTTCGACTTGATAAAACAATCTTGTGTTTTGGATGTACTTTCTAAAGGTCTTGATTCATAAATAATTATGCTTTCGTTTAAGCAACAGGAAATCGCTCAAGAAGGACTCGCGCCGCGTTGGAAAATCGGTGTGGATAAAAATCAGGTCGCCATCTTTGTCGGCGCGGCGCTGATTTTAGGCTTTGCTCTAGGCTTTTTAACGGCGCGATATATGCTAAAGGCCGAAGACCCGAATGTCGCAGAGCAAAAAAGAATTGAAGAATTGCAGCGCACCAAAGCGGGTGATAACAAAGCAACAGCGCCGGGGATTTATGCGGTCAAAAGCATTATCAAAGCCGATACCCTTGAGCTTGAACAACTCGGGGCGGTGCGAATGATTGGCATTGAAACACCGGACGGGAGCGCGAACTCAACTTACAAAATTCCGGGTCAGGAAGCGCGCGCCTTTACGGAAAAATATTTGCTGAACAACGAGGTGAAAATCGAATTTGATCCGGTTTATGCAGCCAGCCAAAACCGCGATGCCAACGGACAAATTGCCGCTTACGTCTATACCAAAGATGACGCCCTTTTTAATGCTGAACTCCTAAAACAGGGCTATGCCTTTGTCAGAACCTCTGAGAAATTCAAACTGGCGGATGACTTCAATGCTTACGAACGCGAAGCCTTAATGGCTATGCGCGGGGTTTGGGGAAATTCCGCAACCGCATCAGCTCCCCCAACAACTGCTGACCCGACGACCACAGACTCAAATTCGCCGGCGAAAAAACCGAAGGTAAATCCGATGGACCCTTCGACCATTGGCCCCAATATTAACCCGCTGCCCGGTGGTACAATATCTTCTCCGACGCCAAGCGCCAATCCGGGTGAAGCCACGGTCTTGGTTTCCGCTGACCGGATGTATCACAAAGCCGGTTGCGAGTTTATCGGAAAAAAGGGAAGAGCGATGGGCATTTCGGAAGCCAAATCCTCAGGCTATTCGCCCTGCTCGCGATGTTTCCCCTCAACCGGAGTCAAACAATAGTTTCTCCTAAAGGGTTGACCTCGCCTTTGAAATACTGTTCGGAAAAGGCATCCCCTGACCCTGCTGAACCCCCGGTTGACGGATGAGTTATACTTACGTTGACGCGCCTTAACGTCGCGCATAAAGTAGGATAGAATAATCGCCCCCAGTAAAGTCGGCTCCCCTTGTCTGAATGATTCTCCGCACTCAATTTCATTGAGGCACTATCAAGCCCTCGTCGAAATTAATAACCCATTCGCAGGTAAATAACTATGAAAGCTGTTCCATTGATGAAAAAGGAATTTCTCATTTTATTTATATTGATTCTGGCAAGCCCCGCGATTGCCCTATCGAGCCGGCGCGATGTGCAACGGGCGAGTCGCAGACCAAAGACGCAACTTGCAACCTGTGGCACCTGCTCAGGAAATCGAGTTGTTAAAGTGGCGACTGCCTGTCATCCGGCCAATTACCTGGATCCCAGCATTCGTAATAACTATCAATCCGCAGTCGGAGATATGCGGCGCGCCGGAATCCGCCCGAAAGTTACCAGTATGTGGCGTTCGACCAGCCATCAAGCCCGCTTGCATCGTTGTACCAAGAGTAGAAAATGCCGTCTGAATCATCCCGGTTTATATGGCGCAAAAGCGCCGGGCACCTCGGCGCACGAAGCCGGCTTTGCAGTTGATATTGCCGGTATCGCACAGGGACGACGCGGCGCTAAACGCTTAACTCCACAAGGGCGTCGAATCGTTCGCGTCATGGAAAAGAATGGGTTTGCCTGGAAGTACGGCTTGAAGGACCCGGCGCATTTTGAAGCCAATCCGCGCCGCCATGGGTATCGGAATCTGACGCAAGCGATTCACTATACGCAGTCGCGTTGTAGCGCCAGAATTGTCAAACGAAGAGCGTGAGAATTTTTACAGCCTGGTTGTTGAGATTCACCGGGGTTTTTGAGTAACCCCCGATGCTTGGGGGGCGCAGTGAAAATGAGTGCGATTGCTGCGCTTCACAAGCGCGTCGTCTTTCCTTCAGCGAGTTCAATCAATTTATCAATCTGATTTTCTTTGAAGCCCCCGAGTTTGCGGGCAATCGGCGCAACCGGCGCATTGCGTTTATGATAAAAGGAAATCGCCCGCCGGCGTTCCAATATCTTCTGGCGTTCTTCGGGTGAAACCTCGGCCGCTGAATCATAAGACCGTTCACTGGAACGCACGCGGCCAAGCACATCTGCGAGTTGGCGCTGACCCTCATCTAAAACTCGATCAATGACGGCTTCATCTTCGCCATGCAAATAGGCCAGCCACTTCATGCCATTCATCATATGCAGGGATTCATCGGCGCATATCCAATCCATAACATGCGCCGTGCGATGGTCGCCAATTTGATGAATGATGTTGATGCGCTCGTGCAGATTTTCAACCACATCGCCTTCAACGATGGCGTTAAAGACCGCGATGCGATCACTGAGCGGCAAGTCTGTGAGCAGGTCATAAAACGTCCAATCGGGAAAGGCAAAACTATCTGTGCGCCCGCCAAGTTCTTCCAGCCGCTTAAGCAATAACATAATATGTCGTTCTTCATCGCCCGCCTGGATGGCGAAATCCAGATAAAAATCCCAGGGCATATCGGGGAATTCGTAAAGCATATTGCTGACCAGAGCGAGGCTTGCGTGTTCGGGCATTAAACCGTGATGCACCAGCATCAATTGTTTTTCGGGAATGGCGAACTCTTCATATTTAGGGCAATGCGAGGTCATCTCGCCTTCTACAGCAATGCGGTATTCGTTGCCCATCCTCATGGTCTTTGCCGTTTCGCGGCGCATCTTCCAGAACCCCGTGCCAAACCCGCCGGCTTCATCGTGGCGATCTTCGGGCACTTCATCGGAGCTTACGAGAAAGCCCCCCGCACCATCTATCGCATCCATAATTGAAGCGGTAAATTCAAACACCGAAGCTTTAAGCCCGGTGTCGCAACCGGTCATGCCGGTTAGCGTCAATTCACCCCAGGCGATGTGGTCGCCCAGCGCTTCAATGATCGGCCTAAACATTTGCCGTGTGAGTTCATCGCCAATGGCATCCGTTTCAATCAGGTGTGTTTGATAGGCGTTAAATAGCCGGGGTTTAATCGCCAGATAAATTGCCCCCATAAAATGCGCGTCCGATTCGGCTTCATTGGCGCGTTCAAAGATTTCTCGAAACCCCGGGGCGGGAATATGAATCATTTCCGGCGTCGTACGCAGCCGCGATAGGCGGTCGCGCAAAGCCGTGGCGTGCCGCGCATCCTGATTGAGATGCCGCCCCCATTTGATTCGCAGATTGCTTAAATTGGTTCGCGGAGTCCAGCTGCCAAGCAGGCGCATCAAATTGGCTTCAACGTGAAAAAATCGCGTGAGGCGGTTTGCCGCGCGCCGCACCGAATGTCCGCCTAATGTCCGATGGTCAATGATGTCCATTAATTATCTCGATAAGGTTCGTGATATCTCTTTTTCATCTCGGCCTGCCGACGCTTTGATTGTCCCATACTGCGGGAAAACTTTCTCAAAGCTGAACCGATAGCAAAAATCGCAATGATTCCCATGACTGCAATAGAAACAATGACCGTTTCTCTGTAGCTCATGACCGCAATATAGCATAAGCGGAGGTCTCGATAAATCAATGAAGGAACGCGCTTGTGGTTTATCAACGGCGCATGGCTGTGATAGATTGCCGTCGCAGCATGTCAACAGTCTATTAATAAATCAAATGCATCAGGAACCGATTGAGGGGGAATAATGAGCTTATCGTTTTTCGATTGGGCAGTCATTGCCGCTTATTTTCTGTTTAACCTTGGCATTGGAATTTACTATGCGCGGCGCGCCAGCGGCAGCACGTCGGAGTTTTTTCTATCCGGTAGAGATGTCCCCTGGTGGCTTGCCGGAACCTCTATGGTCGCCACCACCTTTGCGGCCGACACGCCGCTTGCGGTGACCGGCTTTGTCGCCAAGAACGGGATTGCCGGCAACTGGCTGTGGTGGAATTTTGTGATGAGCGGCATGATGACGGTCTTCTTCTACGCTCGCCTTTGGCGAAGAGCCGGAGTGATGACCGACATAGAGTTTGCAGAACTGCGTTATTCGGGCAAACCCGCGGCTTTCTTGCGAGGCTTTCGCGCCCTCTACCTAGGACTGCCAATTAACTGCATCATTCTCGGCTGGGTCAATCTGGCGATGATTAAGATTTTGGAAGTCACGCTTGGGGTGAATAAAAAACAGGCGATTACGATCGTCATCGGCCTGCTCATTTTCACCGCTTTTTACACCACCATTTCAGGATTATGGGGTGTACTGGTGACCGACCTTTTTCAATTTGTGCTGAAGATGGGGATGGTCATTTTGCTTGCCATCTTAGCCGTCAATGCAGTTGGCGGCATTGATGCGATGAAGATGAAGATTGCCGAACTTGATGCAACGAGCGGACAACAAGGCTCGCGCCTGGCGTTTTTTCCTGAGTTCGATTCGGTGTGGATGCCGACGATTACCTTGTTCACCTATCTGGCGGTCAACTGGTGGGCCAGTTGGTATCCGGGCGCAGAACCCGGCGGCGGGGGTTATGTTGCGCAACGTATCTTCTCTGCGAAAGACGAGCGTCATGGACTGCTTGCGACGTTGTGGTTCAATATCGCGCATTATGCCTTGAGACCCTGGCCCTGGATTTTGACGGCGCTTGCTTCATTGATTCTGTACCCAACTTTGGAAGACAAAGAAGCGGGCTATATTAAAACACTTTTAGACCCGAATGTTTTTCCGACCTATTTGCGTGGGTTTATGCTCGCGGCGTTTGCCGCCGCTTATATGTCAACCATCGGCACGCAACTCAATTGGGGCGCCTCTTATGTGATTAACGACTTCTATCGCCGGTTTATGAAGAAAGACGGGAGCGAACGCCACTATGTCATCATCTCGCAACTCGTGACCATCCTGTTGATGATTGCCTCGGTAATCGTCACCTTCTACCTTGAATCCATTGGCAAAGCGTGGAAGATATTACTCGTCACTGGAGCCGGCACCGGCACTGTGCTTTTATTGCGTTGGTTCTGGTGGCGCATTAATGCCTGGTCGGAAGTCTCTGCGATGATTGCCGCGGCTGCCTGTTCAATCTTTTTACAACTCGGTTATGGGATGGACAGTGATGAGCCGAGAGACTTTGCTTATTTGATGTTAATTACCGTAGCCTTCACGACCGTGGTTTGGGTTGCAGTGACGTTGCTCACGCCCGCTGAGCCGACGAAAAAACTGGTCCGTTTCTATCGCAAAGTGCGACCTGATGGACCGGGATGGAAACCGGTTGCCGCGCAAGCGGGGATTACCCAAACCAATTTAGGCGGCGGACTGGCGGCTCAATTTCTGAACTGGTTTGTCGGCTGTGTTTTAATTTATGCCTTCTTATTTGGGCTGGGCTATTTGATTTTAGGCCCGGTGTGGAAAGGCCTTTTATTACTCGCCGTTGGCGTGGTTGCCTGGATATTTATCTCGCGGAATTTACAACGGGCAAATTGGCAAGCCGTTGATAATGAACAAGGTGCCCTCAACAATACAGTGGCGGTAAGCGAATAAGAAAACTGCATGTCGGAATCCGTAATGGTCAACACCTGCAAACCTTACGATGTAGCGGTTATTGGGGCTGGAGTTTTCGGAACCTGGATAGCTTACGAGTTACTCGGAGCCGGAAAGAAGGTCGTCATTCTTGACGCCTACGGCGCGGCGAATAATCGCGCCAGTTCCGGTGGAGAATCTCGGGTGATTCGTTGCAGCTATGGCGCAGATGAAATTTATACGCGCTGGGCGATGCGTTCGCTGGATAAGTGGCAATCATTCTTCAATGAAGTTGGCGGACTGCCGCTCTTTCATCGCACAGGCGTTTTGTGGATGGCGCGCGAGGAAGACCCGCTCTCAATCGCCAGCCTTGAAACGTTGCGGCGCGTCGGTGTGCAACAGGAAAAGCTCTCGCGGGAAGAGCTTGAAAACCGCTATCCGCAAATTGATTTCAGCGACATCACCTGGGGCATCTTCGAGCCCGATAGCGGCGCCTTGATGGCGCGTCGCGCCGTGCAGACCGTTTTGCAGGAAGCCATCAAACAGGGGGTTGAATATTTGCAGGAAGCCGTCACCTCACAAACGGGCAGCGGCAAGCTAACCAGTATGGTGACGACAAGCGGCACGGTGGTGAACGCTGAAACTTTCATTTTTGCGTGCGGTCCTTGGTTGCCAAAAATCTTCCCTCAAGTATTGCAAGACCGCATTCATCCGACAAAGCAAGAGGTCTTCTTCTACGGCACCCCCTTGGGGAGTAATCTATTTGCGCCACCTGCGATGCCGGTCTGGGGTGATTTTGGTGAAGAGGTTTACGGCCTTCCCGATTTGGAAAATCGCGGCTTTAAGCTGGCAATTGATCGTCACGGCGAAGCCTTCGACCCTGACACGGGCAGCCGCGAAGTAAGCCAAGAGAATAGGGTCTGGGCGCGAAACTATTTAACAAAACGCTTTCCGGCTTTGAAAGATGCGCCCCTTGTTGAAACGCGCGTGTGCCAGTACGAGAACACTTCGAACGGGGATTTTTTAATTGACCGGCATCCCGATTTTGAAAATGTATGGTTGATCGGCGGCGGTTCCGGTCATGGGTTTAAGCACGGTCCCGCTCTGGGTGAATATGTTGCTGCCCGCGCCACCGGCGAAAAGCATGATATTGAAAACCGATTCACTTTAGCGACAAAAGACAAGGTGCAAAACCGCACGGTTTATTAATTGAGTTTAAGCTTCAAGGAAGGCATTGTTTTTATAGGTTTTACTTATGATCAACAGACTAATCATCGTTTTACTCATTCTTAGTGCGTCGAATGCCTTTGCGTTTTTACCGCAAAAACAAAAGCCGAACCCCAAGCCCGTTGAACCGAATTGGGTGGAAGCCACTCTGGCGCAGATGACGCTTGATGAAAAAGTCGGGCAGTTAATCATTCCGGCGGCGGTCGGCATGTTTATGGTGCGCGAAAGCGAGGCTTTCAAAGAGATTGAACGCGACATTACGCAGTTTCACGTCGGCGGTTATCATTGGCTAGGCGATGTCACGGCTTTGCATGAGCCAGCCGGGGCGGCGCTCGTTACCAACTATTTTCAAAAGCTCTCGAAGCTTCCGCTGCTAATCACCGCCGACTTTGAAGGCGGCGCAGGGTATCGCTTCATTGGCGCCACCAGACTTCCGCGAGCCATGGCGATGGGCGCGACCGACAATGAAGACCTGGTCTATCAAGCCGGTCGCATTACTGCCGAAGAATCGCGCGCCATTGGTATCAACGTCAACTTCTATCCGGTGGTTGATGTCAATAATAACGCGCGCAATCCGATTATCAATATTCGCTCGTTTGGCAGCGATCCCGCCCTGGTGTCGCGCCTGGCGCGCGCTTACATTCGCGGTCTGCAAGCCAGCGGCGCCATGGCGACCGCGAAACATTTTCCCGGTCACGGCGACACCTCAACCGATTCGCATATGGAACTTCCGGTGGTTGATGTTGACCGCGCGCGTTTAAATAAAATCGAATTACCGCCGTTTCGCGCCGCTGTCGAAGAAGGCGTTGGCGGCGTGATGAGCGCGCATATCGCTCTGCCGCAAATTATGAATGACAAAACTCCGGCAACGCTGGCTCCGAAAATGTTGACCGATATTTTGCGCAACGACCTCGGTTTCAAAGGAATTATTTTTACGGATGCGATGAATATGCGCGGCGTAGCGGCGCATTACCCTGAAGGCGAAGCGGCGGTTCGCGCCCTTCAAGCAGGGGCCGACGTGATTCTCTATCCCCCGAGCGTTGAGAAAGCTTTTAATGGCATTAAGCAAGCCGTGCAAGAGGGCCAACTCAAAGAAGCAAGGCTTGATGAATCGGTGCGCCGGCTGCTGGCCGCAAAACAGCGATTGGGGTTGGATAAAAACCGCTTCACTGATTTGGAAAAACTGACGAGTCTGTTGGGCAGCAAAGAGCATCAAGAGACCGCGCAAAAAATTATTGATAGCGCGATTACCCTGGTGCGCGATGAAAAGAAAGTTTTGCCGCTTAAACTCGACCCGAATCAAAAGGTGCTCTTCATCTCGATTGTTGACAATGGCGAAGGTTGGCGGGAATACCAACCGGGGAGAACATTTTTCACCAACCTTTTGCGTCGTCACCGTAATGCAACGAGCGTTAACATTTCGCAAGAGACGTCGCCCGCCGAGTTCGAGTTAATCAAAAAACTCGCGGCCTTTTCCGATGTTGTCATGGTCAATGCTTTCGTTCGCATTGCGGCTTATAAAGGCGATGTTGATTTAACCGAAGGCGAATTGGCCTTACTGAAAACCTTGTCGAAGTCCGCGAAACCTTTTGCTTTTGTGATGTACGGCAGCCCTTATCTGCTGTCTTTTGTGCCGGAACTGCCGAACTACGTTCTGGCTTACGAATATTATCAAGGCGCAGAAGAGGCGGCGCTCAAAGCCGTGCTTGGTGAAATTGAGTTCAAAGGTAAGTTGCCGATTGACTTGCCGGGATTCTATGAACTGGGTCATCGCCTCAAATAGCTTTCCCTATCGTCTGTCGGATGATTGTGTCGTTTGACCGGACACGTTAAATTAGGAGAGATGAACGAAGAGCACGAAGAAGAAGTGAGAACTTTCACCTTGAGCGAGGCGCAAGGCCTGATTCCTAAATTGCGCATGTTGCTGATGCGTGTCACCAAAGAGCATGACACCTTAGCTTTGATGAATGATGAATTGGAACGCGCCAGAGAAAACGCCGACCTGGGCGGGGGAAGTTATCTTGGGGTGGCCTATTTGAAGCATATTGCCTTGTTCACTGAAGCGGTCCATAAGGTTCAGGAATTGGGCGTATTGATTAAAGATTTTCGCACCGGTTTAATAGATTTTCCCTATGAGTATGATGGGCGGATTGTCTATTTGTGTTGGAAGTTAGGGGAGGATGAGATTAATTGGTGGCACGAAATCGAAGCCGGTTTTGCAGGTCGTCAATTACTCACAGAAGATTTTGAATGAGGCTAAGCGCCTCGCCCGCGGTTTTAGTTAAGCGGTCAGGTGAAGTAAAAGGGTCGTGAAGCGAGACCTTCGTTTCACGACTCTTTGCTTTCAGCTTCTTTTCGCGTATCAAGCTTTGGCTGTTCGTCTTCGCGCATGCCGGCCTTAAAGTTGCGAATTCCTTCACCCAGCCCTTTAGCCAGTTCCGGGATACGACGTGCGCCGAAGAGAATGACAATGATCAATGCAATGATCGCGATTTCTGGAAATCCTAGTCCCATGATTATTCCTCCTATATGTTTCAAGTTGAACTTGAGTTAAAACGATTCTAGTCGTTCGCTCTAATCAGTGTCAATTACATAAGACGAGCGGCCCTCCAAAGCGGTTTGCAGAAACCTTGCAATCAAGCCGTGGTGATGCCAGATAGGCTTTTGAAATGCCAGGCGGATTTAAGCTGTGAAAGACAGAAGAAAGATAGAAGAAATAAATGAGAAAAATGAAAAATTACCAATAAAAATGGGCTTTTTCTTTACTTTTTTGTTGCATCTTCTTTTC
>JBIOWC010000213.1:0-8420 GCA_044868105.1 Blastocatellia bacterium | reverse complement strand
AAATTCCGTTGTGCTATTGGGTAAAGGCGCAGCACACGAAGGACAAATTTGCTTTTGAATTTTCACCAATACACTCCTCAAGAGAAACGATGAAGGCGGAATGATGAACGATGAACAACCTAAACTTCAAGCGATGTTGCGGTGGTACGACTATTCGATTTATTTATGAATGACTCGTTTGATGGCCGCCAAATCGTCGCGTCCAATTTCTCGACTGACCAGCAGCGCGACCAGGTAAATTAAACCCAATAGGGCAAGTTTTACGAGCACCAGAATTTTCGCGCCTGGTGAATAGACAAGCGATAGCGCATAAATGAAGGCGGCGCTGCCGGTAATTCGCAATACCGATTTGGGCGATATGAAGGTTTTAAATTTGCTGATTAAATAAATCGCGCCTGCCGAAACGCCAACCAACATGGCCACCGTCGTGGCGCTTGCAGCGCCCGCTAGCCCATAACGGGGAACCAATATTGTGTTGAGGGTAGCGTTCACGATTAATGCCAACAGGCCTATACCGAGCGAAACTTTCGGCTGCCCGCTTGCCGAAATGATGGTCGTCAGGACATAGAGCATACCGAACAAGAGCATGCCATAGGCCACAACGGTTAACGCGCTTGCGCCCAATTGATATTCACTTGGGTAAAGCAGGCCTAGCACACTTTGGGCATTTGCCGAAAAGAGCGTCGCCGTGAGCCCCATTATCATCAGCGAATAGCGCAAGGTATTGGCGATAAAGCTTCGAGTTTTTTCACGGTCATTGGCAAATGTGGCTTGTGAGATGAGCGGGAAAACCACGAAGGTAACCGAGATGATAATTTGATAAGTGATATTGGCGATGTTAATCGCCGCGCCGTAATCCGCCGCATGCTTACTGGCAATGACGGCATCGGTCGAAGAGAGCGCTTTGACGAGCATCAAATCAACCTTTTGCAGCAGATTCAAAACCAACGTAAAGAGCAAGAGATAAGATTGAAATTTGAAAAGCTCGCTGCTGCGAACCTCGCCAAACCGCGTCCCCTTCCCGGCGGCAATGGCTGAAAGCGCCAGAACACTTGCTGCGGCCAGCGCAAATCCGCCGATGCCGCCCGCTACGCCAAATCCCAACCAGACAAATAAAACGACGAAGGCGAGTTTGAATGTCGAATAAGACATATCAAGCAAGGCTTGGGCAAAGAATTTTTTCTGCCCGTTAAAATAACCGACGAAGACCGCGTAGAAGGAATAGGAAAGCGTAATCAAGGCGGCAAGGCGCAGATAGTTGGTGAGCCGCGCATCATTCAAATAATTGGCAACCAGGGGCGCAAGCAGAAAAAAGCCGAGCGCCGTTAACCCGCCAACCAAGGTTTGCATTTTCAAGGCTGTTGATTTGACGGAATCGCTTTTTGTTTCATCTTGTGAGATGTATTTCGATACCGTTTGTTGTGTGCCGGTGACGATCACCGCATTGATGATTGAGACGACGCCGACCACCACTTTATAAATCCCGAACTCTTCTTTGGCGAGCAGCCGCGGCAAGGTAAATTCAATACCGTAACCGCTCGCAATAAACCAGAGTTTGGCAAGCGTTATGTAAATAGTGCCGCACCCGGCCGTCTGCGCATCATCGCCGGTTTTCGGCGCGGGCGGATGAGTAACTTGAGACTGAGCCATGCGTCCTCAAAGCATCCTGAATGATTTTGCCAAACCGTTCGCCCATAAGCGCCCAGTCAAACGATGCAGCGGTCTGTTGAGCATTGGTGGAAAGCAATTGTTGTAACTCGCGGTCGGCAATTAAAAGTCTGATTTTCTCAGCAAGGGCTGCGGAATTGCCAGCCTCAGCGAGCAATCCGTTCTCTTTCTCCCTGATGATTTCAGCAAGTCCACCGACTCGCGATGCGATCAACGGTTTCCCGGCGGTCATCGCCTCAAGGGCCACCACCGGCATCCCTTCGGTTCGCCCATCAGGTAGAACCAGCGAAGGAATGATAACTGCGTCACACGCAGCATAAAGTCGCCGTTTCTCTTCCCCGTTAACCTGCCCGAAAAAAGTCGCATTGATATGGAGATGTTGAGCGAGCGCTTCAAAACGATTTCGCAATTCGCCTTCACCAGCAATGAACAATCGAATATCGGGCATACCGGCAAGCGCCTGAAGCAAGATGTGAAGCCCTTTGATTTCTACCAGCCGGCCAATGAAAAGCAGCGTAAAGACCTGCAATTGGGGAGAGCCAGGCTCCGGCCGGCCCACCTCCGCCGGGCAAGCGTCCTGCGCATCCGACCTCAAGTCAAAACTCTGAACGCCCATCGCCACTACTTCGATTTTGTCTCGCGCTTGTGGACAGAGGGCAAGCAGGTTCTCCTGCAAATTTCGACTTACTACCACGATGCGATAACTGCTTGAACTGATGAACCGCGCAAGCCGGCTTCCGAACCGCATGCGCTTGAGCAAATGCAAAGCCCCTGAATGTTCGATGACGAGATGAGGTTTATTGAGCGCCTTCGCAACCCAGGCGCCGATTAACCCTGAGGGCAGAAGCCAGTGCGAACAGATGACATCGGCGCGAAAACTCAATTTGAAGGCGCGGATTAAAAAGGCAAACAGCGAAATGCACAGCAGAATTTTTATTATCAAGCCTTGCTTAACCGCCTCATTCAAATCCGAACTGGCTTGCAAAGGGTCGAGGCTCGCAGGCAAAAAACTTTTAGAACGAATCAGGGTAAACTCTTCTGCGTTGTCATCGTTTGCCTGTTGATCGAAAGGCGCTAGTAAGGTGACACAAAATTCATCCGTAAGGCTTCGCGCAAATTCGCGGATATAGCCGCAGGTTTCGTCGCTCGCCGAGCGAGGAAACGAGCTG
Source organism: Blastocatellia bacterium (assembly GCA_044868105.1). Lineage (GTDB taxonomy): Bacteria > Acidobacteriota > Blastocatellia > UBA7656 > UBA7656 > JBFMDH01. The sequence continues at coordinate 5,583 of JBIOWC010000213.1, read as the reverse complement.
GTTATGATCACGAGCCTTGGTTTTATTCGTTGATTCACTTTTAACATTCGGCGGTCAACAATGTTCTTCACCGAGAAGTTCGCCGTTAGCTATCTTGGTTAAGCGGGTAACCATTTTGCGTTGACGAAAATAATTTCGCGCAATCAAATAAAAAATCGTGGGCACGGCGGTCAATGGATTGATGCCCGACACTTCATCGGCGTAGATAGCCAGCACCGGCACGCTTTCGATTTTCAGGCTGGCGCGATAGGCGGCAAAAAACATTTCATTCGGAAAGCCATAGCGATTGTAGAGCGCGTCGAAATTCAATCGTTCAAGCGCGGCACGGCGAATCACCGTGTAGCCGCATTGCGCGTCAAGGCTTTCGGTAAAGGCGACGGCGCGGCGCGTCAGAAAACTAAAGAGGCGATTGCCCAAAAAGCGCGCCAGTGGCATGCAGGAAATGGTCTGTGACAAAAAACGATTTCCTTTAACGAAATCGGCTCCGAATATGGCCGCGTCAATTAAACGGTGCAGGTCGCTGCCGTGCATTTGTCCATCTCCATCCATGACGGCGATAAAGTCGGCATCGGTTTTTAAACTATAACGGTAGCCGGTTTTCGTCGCCGCCCCCACACCCGAATTTATCGCGTGCCGCAACCGCACCAGCCGTTTATCGCAAATTAAGGAAAGTTTCCGCCACGTATCATCCGTACTGCCATCATCAACGGCGATAATCCAATCAACAAACGCGGGCACCCGTCGAATCGCTTGTTCGATGTGGTTCTCTTCGTTGTGAATCGGCATCACCACGGCAATTTGATGATTTTTATACATGGCAACTTACGCTCACTTTCTACCGAACAGCCGAAGCCGCCTTTAACAGCAATAAGGCGAGGAAGGCGCCGAGCGCGACAAAACCGATGTTGAAGATGATACCCAGTACGGCAAAGACTTTTTTGCGATTCTTTTGAAAAAGCGCGATGATGCCGAGTACGGTGCCGACCAGGTGAGCAAGCGGCGCGATAATAAAAAAACAGATAAGAAATAAACTCCCGGCCAGGTCACCTATTTTCGACTTCCCATTGTCAATTGTCGCAAAAACGATTAGCAGGATAATGATGAAAATGAAGGTACCTAAACTAATAAAGAAAGAGGCGAGTCCCAAACTGGACTGCATCTTGACCGGTTGAAATTGTTGGTTCATTTTTACGTTTGTCCTATTCGTTCCTATCGTAAACGGCGATGCCGCTCGCTTGGCCGACCTGATGATAATTTGTCGTCACCGCTTCACGCACGCGAGCATCTTTCAAACTGTCTTGCAGAAGAATCAATTTCGCCTGTTTTTCATTAACCATCCCGAGCACGGCGTCTCTATCGGCTTTGGGAATGCCGACATTGCGCCACCAGACAAATTTCGTCGGATTGCGCCGCCCGGCAAGAAAATAGAATCCCGCGCCGCGTTGTCCGAATGAAAAAATCGCATCCTCACTGGCGCTGTTATTTTGAATCAACGCCGTCAGGCTCTCGATAAACTCTGCCTGTTTTGGCGGCACGAGTATTCCTTGGGCTCTTGCGGTCGTCAACGGCTCGCGGTCCAGAAATCTGAAATGCGAGTCGAAATTGGGAAGCCAGGTATTCTGTATGCCGACCAGCATCAACAACGCCACGACCAGCGCAACACACCCCCAGGCGGCTTGCTTTAACCAAGGGGATTGCTCTTGAAACTTCTCCTGCAAAAGCGGCAGGGCTTTTGCGAGTAGCAGCGTGATGAGTAAAAAGGTGGGCGGCAAAGCGCGAACGACGTGGTAATAATCGGCGCGCGGATAGATTTCCAGGTAGGCGCCCAGCGCAAAGAGTCCGCTGGTAATGACGCGGCTGTTGAAGGCCCACCATTCGCGTTTTTTTCGGAGCCATACAGCGTTGCCTGATGATTTCCAATTAGCGCGTAAAAACCAGACGCTAGCGCCCAACCCCAGAGCCATTGCGACAAAGAGCAATAACGGCAAATAGGCTATGGTAGCCATTGCCGAGTTTTTAATGATGAAAGCGCGGTTGGGAACCAGCAAAGCAAGTGCGGCAAGCGCGAAGACAACAACCAAATACAGGCTGAAAAACTTCGGCATTCGGCGAACCACGATGAGCGCGCCAATTAAGACCCCGAGCGCACCACAAACAACCGGCGCCAGCCATTTCACCTGCGGCAGCGCCACAGCGCGTTCGCCGCTGTATGCCGATGCGTGATGCAGAAAATGGTTGACCATCGCCCCGAGCGCCTGGTGTTCGATTAAATAAAATAACAATGGCGCGATGGCAATAGCAAAGCCCACCCAGTAGATGCTTGCGGTCTTTATGAAAACCAAGAGATGTTGAGCGAGTGTCGCCTGTTGGGTTGCCAGTTGTTTGATGAAAATAACCATCGTGCCGCAGGCTAAAAGCAGGATGCCGACGTTGTATTTGAATAGGAAGACGGCGCCGATAGACAAACCGCTTCCCAAGAGCCAACGAAGCTTTTCGCTTTCGTGGTATTTCAGCATCGCAAGGATGGCGAGCAGCACAAAGACCATCGAATATTGTGTCGGAAAAACGCCGAAGATGTATTTGTAGCCAATCCAACTGAGGGCGAGCGCCACCGGCAGAAGCGCCGCCCAGGCTCCAACCAATTTCCGGGCGGCAACATAAAGCGCCAGGAGGGCTGCGAGTTTGAAAGCAAACAAGCCGAGGTGAATGGTCATCAGGTTTACGCCAAACCAACGCATCAAACCGGCATTGAGCCAGAGCATACCCGGCGTGTAATTATAGAGAAAATCGCGGTAAGGAACTTCACCTTGCAGCAAACGTTCGGCAGGCGAAACACTATAGCCAATCACCGATAACCAGGCGCTCCGGTTATAAAACAGCGCGTAACAGATCAGGCCCGCAACAACCGTGAGCGCCAAAGGCAGAAACCGCATCAACGACTGTTGCTGCGTGACGGTTTGCTCATCAATTTGTTTAGTCGAAACCCTCATCAATCGCGTTCGAGAATCAGCACTTCGCCAAATTGTCTGGTCAGCCTGAAGTTTTGATTAATAAATTCGCGCATGGGCAGGTACTTTTCGGCTTCCAAATCCCTGAGGCTTGCGACAATCAACTTCACCCCTTCGCTTTGTAAAGCTTCGAGTGTAGCAAGGCGTTCGGATTCTTTCACGCCGACGCCGCCCCAGAACTGCGCCCCCGACGGGTTGTTTCTATCCGTCAAAAACAGAAACGAGGAACCGGCATAAGATTCGGCAAAAAAATATCCGCCTTCAGGCACGCGCTCACGAATGTAATTTGCCACCTGATTAATCTCGTCGGCTTTGTCCTGAGGAAAATAAACCTTGCGCCCGCGTTCGAGGCTCAGTTCCGTATTGCTGCGCAGACGCAGCGAGCTATCAAAGAAGGTTTGCGCGAAAAGCCGCGCCCCCATCAAAAAAAGCATGAGCGGCAATGCGACGAGCGCCAATCTGAATGGCCATTTGAACCCGGCAAACTTTTCGATGCTCGGTTTGAAGATATAAAGCAGATAAACGAGTAGCAGGGCGACGAATGGCATAGCGGCAATGGCCTGTTCACGCGCAAATCGCGGGAAGGCTTCCATCAAGGCTGACGCCGCAAAAAGAGCGATTAACAGTAAGGCGCGTTGACTGGGCAACTGAAATCGCCTGGCAAATAAAGCGAAGTATAGTCCCGCGACGATAATAAAAATCGGGATATAAAAAATCAGCGAGTCCACAAAATTCTGCCGAGCGAACAAAACAAAGAGCAGCGTTATGAGGATGGCAAAAATAAGCAGGCTGAGGGCAATCGCGTTTTTTGTTTTGAATTTATTTATCGCGGCGGCGCAGGCCAATAAAAACAGGGCAAAGCCAAGCGGGATAAAGGGGGGCGGCGCGCTGGCCAACCGGTTCAATAAAAATTCGCCAGGTCCGAAAAGCAAGGTGTTCACCATCTGTGAAAGCGCGCCTTTCGCTCGAATAAAAACCAGTGTCGGAATCACCGGCAACAAAAAACCGACCCCAAGAGCCAACCCTTGCCGGTAATGCTTGAGCAAATGCTTGAACGATAATTTCGCTTCCGGCTCGTTAATCAACAAGGTGACGAAGGCGCTCGCCAAAGCGTATGCCCCAATATTGTGTTTAAATAGCGCCACGAAGCCAAGCGCGATACCGGCTATAAAAATCGGCAGGCGAGGGCGGCGGTTATCCGGAAGCATCAGTCCAGGGCTTTTAGGTAAAAGAAAAAGGAGTGCGAGGCTCAAAAACAAGGCGCCGTAATGCATCGGCACAGCTTTGAAAGGGCCATTCGGTCTTAACCAAATCAGCGAAAATGAGGCGGCGCATAGAGCCCATCGGCAGGGCATGACCCGTCGGGCGCACCAATAAATCGTCACTGTCGTCAGCCCTTTGAATATCATCACGCCGAACAAAGCGTTAAACAGCGTGATGCCGAAGAGACCGAAAATCGCGGCGTTGAGATAAACGGTTGCCGGTGGATAGAGCGTATGAAAATCGCGGTAAGGAATTTCGCCGTCGAGAACGCGTTCAGCGCCATAGAGGTTATAGCCTATCGAATAGGATAAGGCGCTTTCGCGGTTAAAGAGTTGAGAAAAGAGCGCGACGGTGACCAACATAAGAAGCAAAAAGCAGACAAGTTCCCGACTCTGTGTCTCTGTGTCTCTGTGGTTCATTAAGGTTTTAGGCTTTTACGTGGCCCCGGCGCACATCGGCGACTCGTAATTCTTTTTTCAAAATTCCGGCGCGTGAAGTGTAGATGATGCCGCCGGCAATCGCGTTCAACATCACCGGCGCAAAGGCCAGAAAGGAGAACATCAAGGCTTGTTCGCGGGCGATCCCGGCGCCGGCAAAAAGTGCCACCAGCGCCCATTCGCGCACCCCGATGCCGCCCCCCCAGGTCGGCAGCATGCGTATCATATCGACGAGCGAGATGAATGAAAACAACACCGAAAAGCTAATCGGCAGATTCATCGCCCAGGCAACAACATAACATCCCAAGCCCCAGACCACGCGAATGAGAACCGAAACCAGAATGGTCATCACCAGCATTCGCTTATGTTTTCTGAGTTCCGACACCGCTTCCAGGGTTCGCGCCGCCGCAGAGCTCAAACGCTCTAAACCAAACCTTGCGCCAAACCAGCGCAACAGGTTGGCAAGGCGCGACGACAGATACTCACTCATTAAACTCGCAGACCCGATGAGCGCCGCCGTCAACACCGCTTCACCTATATAAAAGGCGCGTCCATCGGGCAAATCGTTGCGACTCGCCAGGGTCGCAACAAACCCCAACAGCAAGAGCATAAAGAGCGCTACCAGTCGTTCGTAAATAATCGTAGATAATACGAACGGTTTATCGTGAATCTCACGGTCGGCGTAAATCATGCGCGCCACATCGCCGCTAATACCGCCGCCGGGCACAAAGTTGGTAAAAAAGATGCCGATGAGATAATAGATAAACAGGCGATAAGTTTTGACTTGATGCCCCCGACTGTTGAGAATGACGCCCCAGCGATAAGCCATCAAGTAGTTGACGCAGACGGTTGCCAGCACGGCGAGCGGCAGAAGC
>JBIOWC010000212.1:0-27367 GCA_044868105.1 Blastocatellia bacterium | reverse complement strand
CAAATGGCGCACGCGGGGTTTGATTATTATTGCGATTGGTGAGCATCATCGCGGAAATGTTGTTGAGCGTCGTTGAATCGTTATCAACCACGGCGATGGCCAATTGGTCGTTGTAGCCGGTTTGGCGTTCAACCGGTAAGCTGGTTTTGGCAATCGTTCGGCCGCCGGATTCGAGGGTGACATCAACATCAGCGCCGCCGTTCAAATAGACCGGAATTTCATGCAGTTGCCGAGCGCCGGTCGCGAGTTGAATATCTTTGACGAATTTGCGCCCCTGGGCGTTTTGGTTGGCGGCGCTTTGTGAAGCGATGACCAGTCGCCCGACAATCTGTTCACCGAAATTTGCGAGACTGACGCGAAAGGGGGTCCAGGTGCCCTGCCACGAATTGACTTCGAGTTTGCCAAAACCGGCTTTGACAAACATCTCTAATTTATCGGAGCGAAAGACGCCCGGCTCTTGTTCGGTTTGCGCTTCGGTCGGTGACAGAGGAAGCGACAACCCGATTGAGAACAGAACGAGTGAAAAGCATAAAAATCTGATTGCACGATTCAACATAAGTGTCGAAAGACTCCGTTTGACAAATAAATTCACTACCCTTGCCGGTCATCAAAATTGAATTCAAACTGCCGGATGCTGCGTGACTATACAAGCATTTCGGCATACGATTCAATACAGCCGCCGGTTCAATCTAGTTGGTTTTCGTTGCAGGTACTCGGCATTCGGTTGCTTCAAATGCTGACAGACTGCCGACAAGAATTGCTTTTTATGCTAGATTAGTGGCGATGAAAGATACCAGCAAGATGAAGTTTTCAAGCAAGGCAATTCACGCCGGGCAAGAGCCGGACCCGACGACCGGCGCGGTCAGCGTGCCGATTTATCAAACCTCAACCTACGCTCAGGAAGGCTTAGGCAAACATAAAGGCTATGAGTATGCGCGCACGCAAAACCCGACGCGAATGGCGCTTGAACGCAACTTGGCGGCGCTTGAAAACGGCGCCTTCGGTTATGCCTTTGCTTCCGGCATGGCGGCCATCAATGCGGTGATGACCCTGCTGAAAGCGGGCGACCATGTGATTGTCAGCGACAATACCTATGGCGGCACCTTTCGTCTGTTCGATAAGGTGCTGAAAAAATTCGGACTCGATTTCTCTTATGTAGACACGCGCGAACCGCAGAATGTTGAAGACGCCACGCGCGTCGAAACCCGCATGGTTTTTGTTGAAACGCCGACCAACCCGGTGATGTCTTTAACCGATTTAAGCGCGGTTGCCGATATCACCCGCCGGCGCGGCCTTCGCCTGGTGGTTGACAATACCTTCATGAGTCCCTACTTTCAGCGCCCGCTTGAATTCGGCGCTGACATCGTGGTGCATTCGACAACCAAATATCTGAACGGTCACAGTGACAGCGTCGGCGGCGCAGTGATCTTGGCTGATGAAGAGGATGCCGCACAGATTCAGTTCATTCAAAATGCGGCGGGCGCCATTCTCTCGCCGATGGATTCCTGGCTGGTGATGCGGGGCACGAAAACGCTGGCCGTTCGGATGCGCCAACACGACGAGAACGGCCGACAAATCGCCCAGTTTCTTTCCGAACATCCGAAGGTAAAAAGGGTTTACTATCCGGGACTCAAATCGCACCCGCAATATGAACTGGCTTGCAAACAGATGCTGGGATTTGGCGGGATGCTCTCATTTGAAACCGGGTCGTTGGACCAGGCGCGACGGGTTTTGGAAAACCTGCGCCTGTGTACAGTGGGCGAATCTCTGGGCGGCGTTGAAACGCTTGTAACCCATCCGGCTTCCATGACGCATGCGTCGGTGCCGGAACTTGAGCGCAATCGTTTAGGAATAACCGATGGGCTGGTTCGCATCTCAGCAGGCATCGAAGATGTAGAAGATTTAATTGCAGACATTGATTATGCGTTAAGCAAAATAGACTAAAAAAATCTCGCTCGTTCGGCGCCTCCGGCGAGCCTGGCCTGGGCAAATTGGTTGATCCTTGTCCAGCCTCGAAGCCTTACCGTTTTGACAAGACGCGTCGGACGCGTCGGACGCGTTAGACGTGTAGGGCTCAGTGGACTTGCAAGACTAACTTGACTTGCTAGAGTGAATTGAAATCAAGCATAATCAGCGAACCAAGCGAAATTCATCTTGGAGAGAAACTGAATAATCATTAAGTCGGGCGACTAAAAGTTTCTCAACATGCAACATTAATAGTTCAATTATGCCGGAAGACGTGACATTCAATATTGCGGTTTACGCCAAAACAAATGTGGGCAAAATTCGCCCCGGTAATGAAGACAATTTTCTTGTCCTCAATCTTTCAACTGCCGATACCTGGACGCCACAAACCGTTCAAGGTGAACCATCGGAAGACCTCACGACCTTTGCGCAAAGCCATTACGGCTCGCTGCTGGCGGTGAGTGACGGAATGGGCGGGGCGCTGGCGGGCGAAATCGCCAGCGGGCTGGCCGTGGCTTCGGTACGCGACCGTATGCTGGAAATTCAGACCAGTTCAATCTATTCAAAATTTCCGTTTCCCGAACGCCTCCGCCTCTCGATTGAACTGGCCAATGCCTTCATTCACCATGAAAGCCTGGCGCGTCCCGAATTCGCTGGCATGGGGGCAACCTTCACAGGCATCGGGCTTCATGAATCGGTCGCCTACTTTGCGCAAGTCGGCGACTCGCGCGCCTATTTGATTCGCCAGGGTCAGATTCAACAGATTACCCGCGATCAATCGCTCGTCGGGCAACTGGTCGAAGCCGGACATATCACCGAAGAGGAAGCCGAACGCCACACCTACAAGAACGTCATCCTGCAAGCGCTCGGCGCAACGCCGAGTGTGACGACAGTCGTGGATAAACTGTTATTGAAAGATATGGACATCGTGGTCCTGTGCAGCGATGGATTATCGAATAAGGTTCGCCCCGAAGAGATGAATCAAATCATTCACGATGCGCCGTCGCTCAAAGAGGCCTGTGATTCGCTGATTGATCTGGCCAATCAACGCGGCGGCGAAGATAACATCACAGTCATTGTCGCGCAATTTTCCGGCGGTCGTTTAGCGGCGGCAAAAGAGGCGCAGGCGACAGAAGAGAGCCATCCGGCGACCACCAAACCCATCGCTTCGGAAAATCAATTCCGTTGGGGCGCAGAAACCCTTCCGCGTGACCCGAACCTGCCCAGTGAACTCAATCAAATTATCCTGGATGATGACGATGAAGAGATAACCCTTAGCCCAACCAATAAACTGCCCGAATAATAGCGTAGCAAATAGCAAGCACCAAGAATTGAACGCGCCGCTGGCAAGCCGATGGTCAACCGGCTTACTGAAAAGTGGGCGCTGGGGTCAAAGTTCGTAATGGAAACTCACCAGGCTCAGGGTATCGCAAAGACTGCGAGAACCGTCAGGAGCGTAGGAATACCATCAGGCTTACGCTCAGGGCTCAATTTCCCCGCTGATCGGGCGGAGACGGCCGGTGAACGCGGATTTTTAATAATCAAGCAGTCACCTTATCCGTGAGGGTCAAGCATTAGCGTTAATCGTGAGGGTCAAGCATTCGCGTTGATGGTGAGGGTCAAGCATCTGCGTTGATCGGCTCCATCGGCCTGATCAGCGGGAAAGCCCCAAGGTGAACATCCGGCCCGCTGATTTTCCCTGAGCCCGCTTACCCTTACTGCCTCTCGTTGATTTTTGCTGAGCCCGCTCATCCTTACGACCTCTTCAAAGAGCATCTCGCCGATGCGCAGCACCAGGGTTTTCGCCGCCGCCCGTAAAGCCATTCACCATAGAAGATTTCAAAATGTGGGACTTGATTTTGCGCCGGCAAATCGGTTTGGAGCGAGCCGCAATTTGCTATTATGTCGAGGCTCAATTTTTCGGAACGGAGTTCATCTTTATGTGTAGAAATATTAAGCCGCTCTTCAATTTTGAACCCCTGGTGACAGATGAAGAGATTCGCGGTGCCGCGCTGCAATTTGTGAGAAAAATCAGCGGGTTCAACCAACCGTCGAAAGCCAACGAAGCAGTATTCTATGCCGCCGTTGACCAGATTGCGGCAATCTCCGGCGCGTTGTTGAATTCGCTTGCCACCAAGGCTCCGCCAAAAAATCGTGAACAAGTCGCTAGCCAGGCGCGCGCCAAACGCGCCAAACGCTTCCCGGCTTGAACACTTCGACTAAAACGCGGCGCCAGCGGGCGCTTTACAGAAAGTTTCCTGGCAAAGCCTGACTCACCAACACCGTATTTCGGTCGGGCGTTTTTTTCGATGATGATTGATCTAAATCACGCTGTGCAGTTTGGGTTGAATGACGCGCCGCGAGACCAGAATAAAGAGAAGGATTTTAGATTGACTTGCCAGCTCGCCGATTTTTAGGCGCGGAATAATTTATCTTTAAAGATAATGGTAATCTTTTTGAGAAATTCGCATTATTAAACGGAGTATAAAATCCAATAAGCCATTTCGTTATCTTTTTGAGCAGCGTGTTCTGATTACTGATTTTCAGATAATAAATAAAAGGAGAATACTTTATGAATAAAGTACAACATCCGTATTTTTGGGGATTGTTATTGTTGATTTTGGTACTGACAACCGGATTGTTTGGCTGGAAGTATCCCACGGATACGCCAAATCAGGTCAATCAAATCTGGATCATTTTAATGGTTTTGTTGACTCTCTTTGCCATTATCGCCGGTCGCGGCATCACCGGCATGTGGCGAGGGGTTCTGATTGATGAGCGAAATAAATTGAGTCTTTCAAGGTTGCAACTGGCGGTCTGGACAATTTTGATTATCGCCAGTTTTCTAACCGCTGTTCTGATTAACATTCACAGAGGGCAGGTTGACCCGCTCTCGATCACCTTGCATCCCACTTTGTGGGGATTATTAGGTATCAGCACCGCTTCGCTCGTCGGCTCTCCGCTAATCAAGACGACCAAGAAAGATACGCCGGCCAATGAAGAGGAGCGCGCCAGAACCTTTGCCTTATTGAAAACTCAAGGAGTGGATACGGAAAAAATTGATACCAAAGGACAGGTGGTGATCAATCAAGAGCCGGATTTTGCGAGCTGGGCAGATTTATTCAAAGGCGATGAAGTTGGCAATGCCGCGCATCTTGATTTAGGTAAAATTCAAATGTTTTACTTCACCTTAATCGTGTGGTTTGCCTATGCCGTCGCCATCGGATCGCTGTTCAATTCCAGTTCCGGAAAAATCACCGAATTTCCTGATGTGAGCTCTGGCATGGTGGCGCTCTTAGGTATTAGTCACGCAGGCTACCTGGCCAATCAAGCGGTGCCGCATACCTCACAACAACCGACCTGAGGCGCTTGTTGAATAGACAACCCTCACGTCCGACACCCGTCTGGCTTCATTCAACTGTCCGGCTTCACTGGCCTGCATTCCAGAAAGCCGCACGCGAAGCGGCGTCACACTCGGACGCTTCCAAGCAAATTCACTTCCGATAAGGGTGTACGAGCGCAAGTCATTTTTCAGAGCGATTGAACCGGAACAGGTCAGAAGCGAGCTCTTGTAAAGCCGGTGGCTTACCCCTCCATAATTTCATTAACTGGCAATTTCAATAGACTAAACGCAGTATTTTTGAGCATGGCATGCGAGATGCATTTTAGCTTGGCGAAGTAAGATTGAAATTATGGAGGGTATTATGGCAGATCGAATTATTGAAGAACATATTCACACATCGGATAGTGGCAGTGGCGGGGCCTTTGGCGCATTAGCCGTTCTCCTCGTGGTGCTTGCTTTATTATTCATTCTCTATTTCACTGGAGCTTTCGGAAGAATGTTTGGCACTAGAAAGACCCAGGTTGATATTAATGTGAAGAAACCGGAAATTGTTATGCCGTTTCAGCCATTGGTTACTTTGAACCGCTAAGCAATCCGAGGGCTGACTATCTTGAATCATTCAATCCTAAAGAGTCTACTCTAGATTGTGAGACTCTTTAGGATTGATGCCAATCATTTTGGGCTATTACAAAAGCGTTCTTTCAACGAAAGACGCGCCATATTCACCTCAATCGGTCGAATAGATTTGTGAAGTCAAAAATGCTTGGCTCATCCAGCTATTTTGATTGCCAGGGCTGCGTGTTGTAAATTTCCTGAACGCGCATCCCGTAATCATTAATCTTTGTAGCATTGAGATTGTTATAAAGCGTAGCGATAGCCGCGATTGAAGCCCCGGTAGGCAGATTCGCCCGAATGCCGAAAAGAATCTCGGCTCCGGCTTTGATGTTGGTATAAGGATCGCTGAGTTGTTCCCGGCTGCCGAAAACATCTCCCCAATAAACCACATTAATATTCATCGGCAGAATGGATTTATTTTTGCCAACCCAGGAGAGCGGCGCGTCATAGTAACCATGCGTGGTCTCCATATACATAATGGCGCGAATCAATCGCCCATCAACCTGTGTTTCACCGGCTACCTTATCAATGATTGCCGAGTAGCGATCGACTTGAGAAAAAGCCGATAATTCATAAATCGGTTCTTTGCCGCTCGCCTTTGGGTTATCCGCCACCGCGAAGCCAACCCCACACAGCTTACGGGTGATGAGTTCTTTGCGAGAAAGTCCAGGTGCCATAAATGCTCCTCATTGCAAAATGGATGGTCTGAATCAGTGTGAACAAAAATAGTTCTGCGAAGGTATCGCCATCTTACGCTTCAAGCTCTCGCCTGACAAGCAGCGCCGTTTGATTAATCGCCGCGCCGTTTCAATACTTCAGCTTTATTGAGAATTCGATAACGCGTATGCCTTACGGGTCACCGGATAAGAGTTAACCTCGCATATGGCAGAAAAGCCGGATAGCGCGAAATCACCTTATCCGCTTTTTCCGTCCCATCCGAAGGCAATCTTGAAGCCTAAACGTCAATTGCTCTCTGCGCTGGAGCGGCGCCCATAGGGTTATTTTCCCAGCCGTTGACCGGTCAATTGGTTGAGATAATATTGCATAAATTCATCACGTTTCGGTTCAAGGCAAACGGTGACGGGCTTACCGCGCTCGCGGTCAATGCGCGTATAACCTTCCGCGTCAACGACGAGCGGCAGCGTCTCTTGTTTGCCGAAGAAGGCGCCGGGACGCGCGGTTTCGGTAATCGCGAGCTGGTCGTGCAAGGTCATGCGTTGCGTGGGACTCGTAAGCCACAACCGATAGAGGCATTCAAGCGCATAGGTGAGCGGCGAATCGTAATCAACCACCCGTTTGCGCTCCGCATCGCTTAACTGTACATGCGTAGTCGAGTCGAGCGGCACAATGGTGAGCGGCAAACCGGCGCCATAGACGAGTTGCGCATCCGCCGTAGATTGATAGACATTCCATTCACGCACAGGCTTGGCGGAACTGTAAGAGGTACCGTAAACGCAACCGCTCATCAACACAACACGTTTGACGTATTTGCCCAAGTTGGGTTCTTTGCGCAACGCATCGGCGAGGTTTTGTAGAGGACCGACCGCCAGCAAGGTCACTTCACCGGGGTAGCGTTTGACGGTCTCGACAATAAAGTCAGCAGCCGATTTTTTAGCCGGTCGCTTGGCGGTGAAGTCTTCAGCCCAACTGTATTGCTGAAAGACTTTATCATTGGTTTTGCGACCGACAAAAACCGGGATGTCGTCGCGTTTGACAACGTGCAGCAGTTTGCAGGCAATCTTGGCGCGCTCAGGGGTGTTGCCATGCGTGATGGTTACGCCAAGCGGCGCAAAATCCGCATAAGAAATTACGAAAGCCAGCGCCCAGGCGTCATCAATATCATCGCCAATATCGGTATCGAGAATGAGTTTGAGCTGGCCTTCGGCTGCCAGGCTTGGGGAAGGTAAAGTCCAGCAAAGCAGTAGCAACAGGCAGAGAAAATTATGCGGTTTGAAAAAATTATTCTGAGGGAAAAAAATATTCGGTTTTTTGAGCATTCGTTTCGGTTTTTTCATGAGATGGATGACCAAGGTTTTTGACGCCTAATGCTTACATGTTTTCTTATCTGGCGCTCGGAACCAGACGCCGCTTTGAACGATGACGACATCATACGCCGGCGATAATCTACTGGCAATCTGCTGAATAAAAGGCCCGATTTTTTTTAGTTTGAAGTTAACCGCTTTGACGCGCGCCGAGAGGTGAAGACAGCGAATTTGGGGAGTTGGCGAGACCGGTTTTGGTTGCTGGCTTGCGCCCTTAAATTATCGTCAACTCGAAGGCGACAAGTCTTTTTCGATGACCCTGATTCGGGGTCTTGTGTTTAGCGGATGAAAGTAGCCGGGCGGGTTGCCTTGGTTTTGTCAGGCAACATCAGCATGATGAGGATTCCCGCAAAGCCGAACAGCCCAAGATAACCGACAGCCCCATGGTAGCCTTTGCCTTCTGCGTACATGCGGGCTCCAAAGAGCAACGAGAAGGCTGCGAAAAATGAAAAGATAATTGAAGCAAGAATCGGAAAGGGAGCGCCCGTCGGCTGTCCATACATGGTGTATTGGACAAGTTTATTCAGCGGGAAGATGACGCCGAAGGGAAAAAGCAGAATCCCCGAGGCGACCGATTTAGTCATATCGGCGACAAAATCCAGTGACGGCGCAGCAAAAACTTCAAACATCTGAGCAATGATAAATAGAGTGAGAGAATACCAAAACGATTTCCGGGCTTTTATTTTGTTTTCTTTAATCATTCTTCAACTCTCCGCAGGAATTGCCGGTGTTGAAGGGGCAAGCTGTTCTCTTTTCCCACCAGTGCACACAATTAGGCAAAACTCGAAGTAAGTAAAGAGTTTTATTGAGGGGGACGAATAAAAGTTGGGCGATTGCCTGTCTACCCTTAGACGGTCGCGCTTGAGTTGAGAGAAGAGCGCCGAAGCCTCAGCGCTCTTCCTTCCCCGCATTCCAGGTGCTTTCACCTAGAAGAGAAACCGCACTTGTAGCTGGAACATCCGCGGCGGGTCAACATTGGCAAAAGCCGGGAGGGCGTTTGTCGTCGTGCCGACGGCAACCAATTGGCCGAACGTCGGGTTCGGTACAAAACCATCGCCGTAAATTGTCTGTCCGCGTCCAAGGTAGTTTCCGTGATTGAAGAGATTGAAGCCTTCCAACCTGAGCAGGACAGCGGTGCGTTCTGATGTCTTGATGCGATTCTCGACAAAGAGCGCCACGTCCTGTGTCGGAGAACCCCGGAACGCCGATTTGCTGATGACCTTCCCGTCAACGACAGGTCGGTCGTTGTTGGCGCCATCACCGTTGTTATCAATGCCTGTGGTGGCGCTGAACGGCCGCGCCGAAGCAAACTGTGAGAGGGTGCCAACCGTGAAGTTATATGGCAACCGATAGTTGAACATGACGACTGCACGATGACGTTGATCAACCACGCTCGGCCCGCGTTCGACCTCGCCCAACCGCGCAATGTTGTTGTCGTTGGGGCCAATGCCATTGCCATCCGGTTCAGTCGTGTTGGTCGCTTTCGACAACGTGTAGCTGATTGCCAGATACATACGCGAGTTGCCGCGATAACTGAGTTGCGTCTGCAAGCCGTTGTAATCGGCCTCGCCGAGGTTGGTCAACACATTGACCTGACGCACCCCGCCATTGACCGGCAGAATCGAGCGTGTGGCATTGGCGGCCGCCACCGTTCTGACCTGTCCGGGGGCTGTGCGATCAAACGGCGCAGGGGCATTCAAATCAACCGTGCGGTCAATGTTATCCAGGTGCTGATGAACATAATCGCCGCCGAGGAACAATCCTCTTTTCAATTCGCGCTCCGCGCCGATGGAGATAATCTGGCTGCGCGGATTGACTAACTTGTCCGGGTAGTTCGGCAGTCGGTCAAAGTTCAGGCCGAATTTGGCGAACTGCGCTTGATAGAAGTCGCGGTCGCCTGCCCGAATGACGATGTCGCGCGCCGGAAGTTGCGAAGCGGGCAGCGTCTTCGGATCAACATTAAGCGGCACACAGGTCAGGCAGGTCGGGAAACCCGTCTGCCCGGCGACGGCCGTGTAGGTGGTCAATCCGTCCAGCCCATTGACCAGATAACCGGCGACGGCATTGGAACGAATTTGCGTGTAATACATGCCGTAACCGCCGCGAATCGACAGGCGCGCATCGCCCTTCGGATGCCAGCCAAAGCCGACGCGCGGCGCGAAGTTCTTTGTCGCATCGGTCAAGGTCTGTCGGTCGTAACGCAGCCCGGCATCAACCGTGAAATTGGGATGCACATGAATGCTGTCCTGCACGAACCCGGTAATCAGCCACTGCTTTAGCTCATAGCTGCTGATGCCAAAATTAATCGGCTGCGTGTAGTTCTGCACATCGGCGAGGGTCAATTGATCGAAGGGCGCGGTCGTGGTGTTCTTGAACGTAAAGGTTCCGAGAATTGCCGTGCCAGGCTCGCTGCCCGTGCCGCCCGAAGTGTGACGAATGACACTGCCGCCGAAGCGTAGATAGTGCTTGCCCAGCGACCACGATAAGGTATCTGAGAACTGTTCCTGATACCCATAGATGTCTGAGGCTCGCGACTGTCCAATGGTAAAGGGCACCGTGCCGCTGCGCGTGTAGGTGGTAGAAAGGTTTTGCGCTTCCCAGAGCGTGACCGGGTCGCCATGCAGGTAAGAAAATCGCGCTTCATTGATGAGGTTCGTGGTGAAGACCGAGGTGTAATTGGTCTGCAGCGTCCAGGCACGGCGCGCATACCGGCGCGCAACGCTCGGGGCGTTGGTGCCGCCCACCGCATCTTGAGGATTATCATCATCAAACCGGTCAACGTTGACTCGCGCCATCAAGGTCTGATTCGAGGTGAATTTATGGTCAACTCTTCCATCGAAGAGAAACTGACGGTAGTGACCTGTGTAATCGAGATGCCCGTCGGCCGGTAACAGGAAGGCTGGCAAAGTGGTCGAGAGGAAAGTCGTTCGATCTTGCCGCGTGTAGTCTGACGAGGCGAAGAAGAAGGTCTTGTCTTTGAAGATGGGGCCGCCGATTGAACCGGAAACCTGTTTGAGCGCATCCGGAATATCCACCGGATTGATCGCTTTGAGCGTTGCGGGCGTCACACAACCGGGCACGGAATGCGGGCAAAAGTTCTTGGTCGAGAAGGTCTCGGTCTGCCAGTCACCTGGACGATACATGAATAATCCTTCGCCGTGAAAGACGTTGGTGCCGGATTTGGTGACAATGTTCAACGCGGGACCTGAGGTCCAGCCGAATTCGGATGAGAAGGCATTCGAGAGAATGGTGATTTCCTGAATCGCGCCGATTGGCAATGTGGCAATCGCGGTTTGCCGACCCCAGGCTTCATCATTGTTGGCGCCGTCGAGGGTGAAGGTGGTGGCGCGGCGAGACCCGACGCCGGTGATGAAGTAGGTTGCGTTGACGAAGAGATCCCCGGTGCCCTTCCCTTGGCGAAACGCCGAGTTGAGCAGCGGCAGCGTCGTTGATTTGCGACCCAGGATTGGGGTTTCATCAATAACCGGGCTGTCAAGCCGGCGACCGATCTGCGGGTCGGCGCGTACGCCTTCCGTGGTGCCGTAAACCGTGACTTCGCTCTTGCCGCCGCTGGCGACGAGTTTGACTTTTACGGTTGCGGTTTCACCGGAACGCAGGGTGAGTCCCGTAACATCCTCAGCGGTGAAACCCGTCATGGCGACGGTAACTTTGTATTCGCCGGTCAGAGAAAGCGCCGCAAATGTCGCAGCCCCATCCTCACCGGAATTCGCCTCGCGCACGGCGCCGGTCGCTGTATTGGTCACCGAAACCTTAGCATCTTTCACCACAGCGCCGGATTGGTCAACCACCGTCACGAGCATCGTCGCCGTGTTCGGCGACTGCGCGGCGGCAATGGGCGCTAAGAGGTAAGAAAAGAAAGCAAGCAGAAGTAGAGGTAAGCAGAATAGATTCTTGGTTTTCATATTTTTCACCTTGTCCTTTAATTAACTTTATCAACTTAAATTGAGCCTAATGCAAATTGTGTTACTGCAATCATTTCAGAGGAATCATTAAAGAAACGAGATAAGGCTCTATCAGTATTTAGACACCGGGGAAAAATTTTTCTTCCCTGTTTTTTTCAAAAAAGCTTCGACATGCTTTCGCGCTTCTCGCCACTCCATAGCGAATCGTTTTGGCGGGCGCGCTTCATCAATGAGGTCAATGCCTGGGCCTAGGCTCTGCCCTTGGTGCGCTTCGTGAGAAATCTTTGTTGAAATTCTAATCACTGACATTATCAAGCAGCGTTCTCATCGGGTTCACAAAGGCCCCCAAGTTCACCCAGGGCACAACGACTTTACTTATTTAACTATTCACCCTCACTGGCCAAGCGCGACCGTTTAGGGAATCAATAAAGGCTGCTAAAATAAGGCTTCCGCGCGCCTTACTTTTAATGAGGAAATACCAAATGAAGACCATCAAACTATGGCGAGTTGTCCTTTTTATCGCGGTTGTCAGCATCAGAATGACGAACGCTCAGGAACCCCATCAACATCAGCACGAGGCGACGGAAAAACTTGGACAGGTGAGCTTTCTTATCTCTTGCCCGGCTGAGGTGCAGCCTGAATTTAATCGCGCACTGGCGTTGCTCCACTCCTTCCAATATCCGGAGGCCGAACAGGCCTTCGCGGCGATCACCACAAGAGCGCCTAACTGTGCAATGGCTTGGTGGGGCGTGGCAATGACTCAGTATCATCCGCTATGGTTGCCGCCAACTCCTGCGGAATTGCAAAAAGGTCAGGAGGCCATTGCGCGAGCCCGCAGCGCTGGCGCAAAAACCCAACGCGAAGGCGCTTATCTTGCAGCGCTCGAGACCTTCTACAAGGACGCAGACAAACTCGACCATTGGGCGAGAGCGCGCGCTTACGCGGTGGCGATGGAAGGCGTCTATCGGCGTTATCCGCAGGATCGCGAGGCGGCAATCTTCTATGCTCTTGCCCTCAACGGCACGGCGCCGGCGAGCGAAAAGAATCTCACCAACCGCACCAAAGCGGCGCAGATTTTATACCGCGCCTGGGCGCAGGAGCCGAACCATCCGGGCATTGCTCACTACCTGATTCATAGTTACGACCTGGCGTCGCTGGCGCATCTGGCGCTACCGGCGGCGCGGCGTTATGCCAAGGTTGCGCCTTCCTCGGCGCACGCCTTGCACATGCCGTCGCACATCTTCACGCGTCTGGGGATGTGGTCGGACTCCATTCAATCAAACCTCGCTTCTGCGGCCGCCGCCAGGCAACGCCTCGACCGTGTGCAACCCAGCGCCACTTCGCACGACCATCTTCACGCCCTGGATTATCTGATGTATGCCTACCTGCAGGGCGCGCAGGACGATAAAGCGAAACGTATTCTTGATGATGCGCTGGCCTATAGCGAACCGGATGAAGTGGTCTTTCAGGTGGCGTTTGCCTGGACCGCTATCCCCGCACGTTTTGCGCTCGAAAGACACCGTTGGCTGGATGCGGCTTCACTCAAGCTGCATCCGGTTAAATTCCCCTGGGAGCGCTTTCGCTTTGCCGAGGCCAACCTCTATTTCGCGCGCGCGGTTGGCGCGGCGCACAGTGGCCGCGCGGCGGCCGCGCAACAGGAGATTCAACGACTGGCAGACATTCAAGCGGCGCTCAGCAAGGTCAAGTCGGGGTATGACTGGGGCCGCCAGGTTCAGATTCAATACCTTTCAGCCGCCGCCTGTCTCGCGCAGGCCGAACAAAAACCGGCTGAGGCAGAACGCTTATTACGCGAAGCGGCCGAGCTGGAAGACACCACAGACAAACATCCCGTAACCCCGGGCGCGATTTTGCCGGCGCGTGAGATGCTCGGCGATTTGCTGCTCGAACTCAAACGACCGGCACAGGCATTGAAGGAATATGAGGCGGTTCTGCAGACCACGCCGAACCGATTCAACAGCCTCTACGGAGCAGCACATGCCGCCGAGCTGGCGGGCAACCGACAGAAGGCGCGGGCTTACTACAGGAAACTAACCACGACTAGTCGTCAGGCTACCGGCCAGCGACCTGAGCTGCAGTTGGCGAGGACCTATCTGGCAAAGCGCCAGGGGTAAGCGTCAACCGGCCGGGATTGCCGCTTGCAGTTCCAATTGGCAAAGTGACAAGTCGTCTGGCAACATGACCTCAAATGATTTATAGATTTTCAACCATCGTTTTACTATTGCTGTTGGCTATCAACTTGCCGGTCTGCGGTCTCGCGCAGATGACCAGCGGGCAAACGATGGACCCAGGGCTTGAAACCGGCCAAGGAAAGGCAACCGGCGCGGAGTTTAACTGTCTTCCCGAGGCCTATGATTTAAATGAAATTATTGCTTATCAAACCCGGCCCAACGGCAAGGAAGTAGCGATTATGCTCAAAGACCGCCTGGCGGAGATGAAGGCCAGCTGTATCAGTGGCAAGCTGGTTGATAAACAAAAGCGCGAAATCAAACTTTTCCGACCCGCCTGTTTTGGCAACCCGCCGGCCGATTATGATGAGATACGACAGACCGAGCAGCAAGAATTGAGTCGCTTACAGAAGCATTACACCGTCATCATCATTGAATGTAATCCGCGGATTCAATGACCCCTCGGAAGATTCCTGCAAAGAAATTTTTCTCGACCAAATGTTGCATTGTTACCCTGTACCTTTTCTCCCGCCTGGCGAGACGAGACCTCAAGCAAACCGCCTCGTTTCGCCAGGTTTGGGGTTTTACAAGCTCACCTTGACATTCAACCTGAACAGGCATTAACGTATGCCGCCTTTCAAAATAGTTCAACGAATTACAAATAGCTTTTCTGCAACACCCGGCTGTTGTAATAGAGGCACGTTTATCTTGATGGCTGCGAAGAGGCAATTACCATTGGTCGCTGCAAAGGCGACGGATTGAAAATCAAGGACCGAAAACCCATTGAATCTAACAGGCGTTGTTGAAAAGGATAGATTCACGCGGCAAATCAAGAAGACGGATTAAGGTAAGACCAGTTTCACCCAGCCATTCCTGACGACTAAACACCTGTCGTGAGATAACTGAATCGCCAACTGAGGGGTAGGCTTGGTCTGCCAAAGGACTGTGGAAAGAGGGCTCTGGATTTACACTGGCAGTGCGGAAAGACTCCGATGTTCTTGCCCCCGCCTGCAAGATTTCTTGGTAACTTAGACAGACTTGAAGGGAGAATGTATGAGGAGTAATCAAAAAATTGTTTTACTATTAATAGCGATTAGCATCGTATCTTTGCTGGCTTTCAACTTCACTTCCAGCGCCTCAACGCAAGGCAAAAAAGATGCGACGAATAGGGCGAAAGTTAAAAAGCAAGGCCCATCTGCTGAATCTGCAATCAAGCAAGTGAAAAAAACGACCGGCAAAGCCGGCAGCAGCGAGCCTGAGGAATTGCAGCAGGTCGTTGATGAAGATGACGCCGACGACCCCGATCTGCCGCCGGGAATGGCTGGAAGGATTGATAAAGAAGAGTACCTTCGCGCGCGCGGAGATTACATTGACATGCTGCGCGGTCGAACCGGCGACGTGCCGGAAGAAGCCCGCACCAAAGCCCTTCAGCAGTTGGAAAAACAAGAGGCTCAGCTTCGCGAACGCGTCAATCGCCGCCTCGCCAGCCCGATCAATCTCACCAACTGGACCTTCCTCGGCCCTGCGCCCATTCCGCTCGGACAGACCAGCGCGACCAGAGTTCCAGTCAGCGGCCGCACCATCGCGATTGCCGTACATCCCACAGATCCGAACACGGTTTACGTCGGCACGGCACAGGGCGGGCTGTATAAATCATCCAACGGCGGCGCCAACTGGACGCCCCTCTTTGATTTTCAACTGGAATCGCTCGCCATCGGCGCGCTTACGATTGACCCAGCAGATAGCAATATCGTCTATGTGGGTACAGGCGAACCGAATCTTTCGGCCGACAGTTTTGCGGGTAAAGGGCTTTACATTATCCGCAACGCCAATTCCGCGAGCCCAACCTTAACCGGGCCCTTCCGGCTTGATGCCGGTAATAATGATGTTTTCAGCGGGCGCGCCATCGGTCGCATTGTCGTCAACCCGGCTGACAATAATGTCATCTTCGTTTGTACGACATCCGGCGCCGGCGGTAACCCGGGAGCCTCGCCAACCAACTTGCCACGACGCGGTATCTATCGTTCTACCAATGCTCAATCTGCCAGTCCGACGTTTTCGCAGGTTCAGATTACTGGCATTACCGCGCCGAATGATCGCACAACAATTGACCTGGCGCTCGATCCCGCCAACCCTAATCTTTTGGTCGCTACGGTCTTGGGTGCGGCAAGCGACGGCGGTATCTATCGAACGACCAATGCCCTTGACGCGACGCCAACCTTCGCACGTACGTTGACCCTGCCGGATGGTTCGACCAACGGGCGCGCTGAGTTATACCTAAACCGCAACGCTTCGAGCCTAACCATCTATGCCGCGACCGGCGAAATCTCCACGGCGGCATTGGGCGGGCCAGCCTGCAGTGCGACCACCGCGGGTCTGCTCAGACGCTCAACCGATGGCGGCTTAACCTGGTCAACGCCTTTACCCGGTTCGGCGGGATTTTGCGGCGGCCAATGCTTCTACGATATGGCGATTGTCGCAACCCCGGATAATCAAACCATTCACCTGGGCGGCGCGGCGGCCGGTGGCACTACGGCATGTCGCATCGAAGTCATGAAACGTTCGACCAACGGCGGCGCGAGTTTCGTCCGCAATGACGGCACCTTGCACGCTGACGAACACGCGCTGGCGATTGCACCTTCCAATCCGCAGGTTGTATATACCGGAAGCGATGGCGGCATCTGGAGGTCAACCAACAACGGGACGACCTGGACGAGTCTCAACAATGTGGATTTCAGCGCCACCCAATTTCAAGGCGTTGCCCAGCATCCCTATGACCGCAACTTCTTGATGGGCGGCACACAGGACAACGGCACGAACTGTCTTTCGGCTAATGGCACCTGGAGCCACTGCCGCGACGGCGATGGCGGCTACGCGATTATTGATAATAACGCGCAGGACACCACCAATGTCCTGATGTATCACACCTTCTTCAATCAAACGAATTCGCAGATTGGTTTTGAACGCGCTGCCAATACGGCGGCAAACGCTGACGGACAATTGAGCGGCTGGACCTTCAGAGGCTGCTCCGGAACAACCAGTAACAATGGCATTGTCTGTGGCGATAAAGTGCTTTTCTACGCCCCGATGGCGCAGGGACCCGGCAATCCGAATACGCTTTATTTCGGCACCGAACGCCTCTATCGGTCAATCAATCGCGGCGACACGATGACGATTGCGAGCCAAGTTTTGGTACCCGGAACCTCTACGCTCAATGTCTTGACGACGATTGACATCTCGCCTCAGGACGATAATGTAAGGATAGTCGGTATGCGAAATGGTAAGGTCTTCGCTACGGCGACCGGGTCAACGACCATGACCGATGTAACGGGCGGGAATTTCCCACCAGGAAGTCCGGCTATCGGTCGCGTCGCCATTGACCCGAATCATAAATTTACGGCTTATGTGTCGTTCACCAGTTTCGCGCCTCCGGCCGGGCAGCAAATTTTCAAAACCACCAATCTCAATGACCCGATACCGACCTGGACGCCGGCCGGCAACGGCATCCCACAGGTTCCGGTTACCGGACTGGCTATTGACCCACAGGATTCCAATATTCTGTTTGCCGCCACGGACATTGGGGTCTATCAATCAACGGATGGCGGCAATAACTGGGCGCCCTATGGGATGGGGCTGCCGCGCTTGGCGGTATTCGATGTGAAGATATCGAACGTTCAGCGCCTTTTGCGCATTGCCACGCATGGGCGCGGCATCTGGGAGATTGGCATTGCCGGGCGGCAACTGCCGGTGCTAAGAAACGGCGGCGCGACGTTAGTTGCCGAAGGCTGCGCGCCGGGTAACGGCGCCATTGACCCGGGCGAAGATGTCACGGTCAACTTCGCAGTGACCAATATCGGTCCGGGACCGACGCAAAATCTTGTGGTCACCCTCTTGCCGACGGGTGGCGTAACCTTCCCCAGCGCGCCGCAAAGCTATCCGCCTGTAGAATCGGGGGCGACAGTCGGCGCGAATTTCAGCTTTTCCAACAATGGAACCTGCGGCAATACCATTACGCTGACCTTCCATTTGCAGGACGGCGAAATGGATCTTGGAAATGTCAGTATTCCCTTCACCCTTGGTTTGCTGCAAACTTCTGCGCCAACCTTCAGTGAAGACTTCGACGGGCTAACCGCGCCGACCTTGCCATCGGGGTGGACAACGGCGCAAACCGGCAGTGCGCCGGCGTGGGCGACGACCTCAGCCATCCGTGACACGCTGCCAAATTCGGCTGCAGCAGGTGGGACAGCCACTCCCGGTAGCAGCCAACTGGATTCTCCGGTTATCGTGATTCCCAGCGCGCCGGTAGGCGGCATGAACCCTGGCGTACGCCTGACCTTCCGCAACAACTACAACACCGAACCGGGTTTTGATGGTGGTGTGTTGGAGATTAGCGTCAACGGCGGCGCCTTCCAGGATATTATTGCTGCCGGTGGCAGTTTCATCGAAGGCGGCTATAACGGCAGCATCGGTGTAACCGACAGTGTCCTTACGGGTCGTCAAGCCTGGACGGGCAATTCCGGTGGCTTTATCACCACGACGGTGGTTCTCCCGGCCAGTTCCTACGGGCAGAACGCACAACTTCGTTGGCGTACAGCTTATGATACCGGCACCAACCCGACTGGTGGTGGCATGCGCGTAGATACCCTGTCAATCTACACCGCAACACGTCTGTGTTGTGGCGGGCCTTGTGTTATCGCTTGTCCGTCAACTATCACGGTTTCAAATGCTCCCGGACAATGCGGAGCCGTGGTGAATTTCCCGCTTCCGAGTTTTACCGGCAATTGCGGCGTGGTCACGACGAGTCCGCCTTCCGGTTCGTTCTTCCCGGTCGGCACCACAACCGTGACGGTGACCGGTACTCGGCTCGATGGAACGACTGATAGCTGTACCTTTAATGTCGTCGTCAATGATACGGAAGCGCCTGTGGTCAGCGCCGCAACGGTGGATAAACCTTCGTTGTGGCCGCCCCAGCATCAGATGGTGCCCATCACCGTCAACTATACGGCGACTGACAATTGTAGTGTCAGTTGTACATTAAGCGTCACCAGCAACGAGCCGATCAACGGGCTCGGTGATGGCGATACAGCGCCGGATTGGGTAATCGTTGATGCGCATCACGTGATGCTGCGTTCTGAACGCGCAGGAAATGGCAACGGACGCATCTACACGATTACGGTTACCTGTGCAGACCCGGCCGGTAACACCGTAATCAAAACCACAACCGTGAGTGTTCCGCGAAATCAGAACGGTAAATAAGTCGCTCTTTTGCGGCGAACTCGCTCTTATTTGGAAACCTCACGCTGTTAATAGCGCGCCTTTCAAAATGTCATCAATGATATTTTGAGAGGCGCGCTATTGACGTTTTACGAATAACGAAAGTTGGTACGCCAAACAGAAAGGTCATTCAACTAGCTTCACAAATCGCTTAGCGGTTTTGATTTTCGACAGATGGCGAATGGCGATTGGGCTTATGGGCGGCTGCAAGAACCTTGGTGATGCGCTTTCGGCGGGGTGCTCTTTGAGGAGGTCGTAAGGGCTCAGGCAAAATCAGTGAGCGGCGGGAGTAAGGGTGAGCGGGCTCAGGGAAAATCAACGAGAGGCAGTAAGGTTGAGAGGGCTCAGGGAAAATCAACGAGTCGGGTGACCACCTTGGGGCTTCCCCGCTGATCATGCTGATGGAGCCGATTTACGCTAATGCTTGACCCTCACGGATAAGGTGACTGCTTGATTATTAAAAATCCGCGTTCACCGGCCGCCTCCGCCCCATCAGCGGGAAGCTAACCCCTGGGCGTAAGCCTGATGGTATTCCTACGCTCCTGACGATTCTCGCAGTCTTTGGGACACCCTGAGCCTGGTGGTTTTCCATTACGAGCTTTGCCCACTCCACCTTTCAGTATTCCGATGAGCCAGCGGCTCCAGGGATAAATAATCACCATTCAAAACTGCAACCTTTAACAACCTTCTGCCACTAACTCAGAAATTCAATACCTCTGGAGGAAAAAGATGGAAGCTTTGAAACAAGATGTTCTGTATGGCTTGCGAATGGTGCTCGCGAAACCGGCTTTCAGTTTAATTGTGATTCTCGCTTTGGCTCTCGGGATAGGGGTCAATTCTTCCATCTTTAGCGTGGTCAACGGGGTGTTATTAAAACCTCTGGCTTATAAAGACCCCGACCAACTCATCAGAATCTGGGAAAAGTGGGGCGGCTTCGAGCATGGCTCGGTCGCTTATCTCAACTTCAAGGATTGGCGCGAGCGCAATCAGTCTTTTGACCTGATGGCGGCCTACCGGTGGACTGGGTTTAACCTCACCGGAGGGGACCAGGCGGAACGCATTTTTGGTCGCCAGGTTTCAAGTGAGATGCTGAAAGTGTTGGGGGTTGCTCCGGCCCTTGGTCGCGACTTCAACGCCGACGAAGATCGCGAAGGCGCCAGTGCCGTCGCCCTGATCTCTGACTCGCTCTGGAAACGGCGCTTTGGCAGCGACCCATCGGTAACCGACAAAACCTTAATCTTAAACGACGAGTCTTATCAGGTCGTCGGAGTCCTTCCGGCAGATTTCCATTACTTTGGTGATGAGGCGGAGGTGCTGGTGCCGATTGAGGCCAGCAAAGCGCGGGCCTTGAAAGAGCGTTCGTGGCATCCCGGCATTCAGGTGCTGGCGCGGCTCAAACCCGGTGTCAACCTGGCGCAGGCGCGCAGCGATATGACTTCAATTGCCGCGTCTTTAGGTGAGCAATATCCCGTCACCAATAAAGAACATTGGGTTTCGCTCGGCTCGCTTTACGATGCCACGGTGGGTGACGTGCGCAGCCTCTTGCTCATGCTGCTGGCGGCCGTCAGTTTCGTGCTGGCAATTGCCTGCGCCAATGTCGCGAACCTGATGCTGGCGCGCGCCTCGACTCGGCAAAAAGAGATGGCCATACGGTCTGCGCTCGGAGCCAGTCGCCTGCGCATTATCCGTTTGCTGATAACCGAAAGTGTGATGCTGGCCCTGGTGGGCGGCGCTTTCGGTTTGCTCATCGCCTATTGGGGAACCAGTTTGGCACTCAAGGCGCTTCCCGATGCCTTGCCCAGAGTGAATGACATCAAGGTTGATGGCCATGTCTTGCTGTTTACCTTCGCGGCTTCGCTGATCACAGGCATTATCTTTGGCCTGGCGCCGGCGCTTCAAGCTTCCAATCCGAATTTGAATGAAACGCTAAAAGAGGGCGGACGCTCGGGAAGCAGCCATCGGCAAGGGCTGCGCCGCACCCTGGTGATTACCGAGATAGCCATCTCGCTGGTTTTACTGGTCGGCGCCGGGTTGTTAATTCGTAGCTTTATCGCGCTCAATCAGGTGAGCGCCGGATTTGATGACCGCAATTTACTGACCTTCGATGTTTCCCTCTCGGCCAAAGAGTTTGCCGAAGCGCCCAAGGTGCGCAGATTCTATAAAGATTTTATGGAAAAGATTGAGGCCTTACCGGGCGTTCAAGCGGCCGCCACGACGGAACTCCTGCCGCTCGGCGGCAGTGATAGCGAGAACCAGTTTTACGTCACCAATCGCCCAAAGCCTTCGCCGAGCGAATTACCGCTCGCCATGTTTTACGTCACCCACCCCGGTTACCTGAAGACCATGAATATCGCGTTGCTGCAAGGGCGATATTTTGAAGAGCGCGATACCCTGACTTCGGCGCCCGTCATGGTTATTGATGAGAATATGGTCAAAGAATATTTTCCCGAACAAAATCCCCTGGGTCAGTACATCAGTATGCCGACGGGCGCGGATAAAGCCATTGATTTTCAAATCATTGGTGTTGTCGGGCATGTCAAACAAGAAAATCTGCATACCGAGGGCGGCTCCGGCGTCGGGCCGCAGATGTACATCTCGATTCATCAGGTCCCGGACGAGTTTATCTCGCAAGGCACCACTTTGATTGTCCGTACCAGTACGGAGCCTAAAAGTTATCTTGCCGCGATGCGCAGCGCGCTCGCGTCAATCGGCGGCAATGCTACCATATCCAATGTCAAAACCATGGAACAACTCCGAGGTGAGTTGCTCGCGGTTCGCCGCTTTACGCTCATTCTGGTCGCTATCTTTTCGGCGCTTGCGCTTATCCTGGCAGCGATTGGAATTTATGGCGTTATCTCCTATTCGGTGGCGCAACGAACGCAAGAGATTGGCATACGCATGGCGCTCGGCGCTAGCCCGCGCCAGGTCCTGCAAATGGTGGTGGGTGGCGGCGCCAAATTGGCGGTGATTGGCATCCTGATTGGCGCCGCCGGCGCGCTCGTGTTGACGCAATTTATCCGCTCTTTTCTTTTTGGAGTAAATCCTTCTGACCCGTTAACCTTCACAGGCATCGCGCTCATGCTCGCAGGCGTGGCCGTCTTAGCCAGTTATGTCCCGGCGCGCCGCGCTATGAAGGTGGACCCGAACACAGCGCTCAGACACGAATAGTTGCGGTCGCTTGCAATCAACTTTTAGTTGGCGAAGAATCTTCAACTTCAGTCGGGGATTTGGCTATGAGCTGATGTGAAAAACCAGGCTTCACTTTCTTGCGCGGATACAGAGAAAGCCGGGC
This sequence comes from Blastocatellia bacterium, assembly GCA_044868105.1. GTDB lineage: Bacteria > Acidobacteriota > Blastocatellia > UBA7656 > UBA7656 > JBFMDH01. Next base: position 4,727 of record JBIOWC010000212.1, on the reverse strand, counting down.
TGTCGGGATAGTTTCAGATAATCTTCCGGATCCGCTTCTTTGAATTTTTCCGTCGGTTTTGGCTCGATAATTTTTTCCAACGTAAATCCGGCTTCGATGAGCGGATTGAGCGTTGCGCCGAGCGAGCGACGAAAACTCGGCATAGTCACACGAAGAGGCTTAAACCCGCGCCATTCACAGCTGACCAATTCGGTCTGAAAATAGTCGGTTGACTTGAAGTAGATATAATCGAAGAACGGATGGGTGACCGAAAATATGAAGTGACCCGAAGGCGCCAGCACCCGATAAACTTCAGCAAACGTGCGCCCCCAATCTTCGATGTAATCGAGCACCAGGGCGCTCAACACAACGTCGAAATCAGCACTATCGAGAAAGGCGAGCGGTTTACTGAGGTCTGCTTGACGAACATCGGCAGATGGCCCAAGCCGTTGCTTGGCCAGGTGAACCATCTTGGGGCTTGCATCAACAGCTACGACTTCAGCCCCGTGATTAATCAGCCACTCGGAATACACGCCGGGACCGCACCCAGCATCAAGCACACGTTTATATTTGACATCGGGCAACAGCGCCAGGGTAGCCGGGCGTTCATAGTATGCGTTATGGGGTTTGGTATCAATCAGCGCGGCGTAAGACTCGGCTAAAGCCTCATACGCATCCAGAGCTATTGGTTTATCACTCATTGTTCAACCGTCCAATTTCGACCCGGCCATGAATACCTTGAGGTGATCGGCGCCTGCCGGCTATTTGCGTTTCTTTAACACCCAATTGTCTTCATCTACGCCAACGCTAAGCGGTCGTTTCGCCACCGTAAAAGTATAACGTTGCTTGCGAGCCTCATTTTGCACGCTTCGCGTGTCGCGACTGCCATCCGCATAATGGATGGTCACATCGAGCGGCATGAGATAAATCGCTTCCGCCCGCCCCGGTATGTCATGGGTTTGTTTCTGCTTGATGACCAGGGTGATTGTGTAGTTCCCTGACCCATCCGGCGGGCTGATGTCGGAATTGACTTTGTAAACCGGGCGAAACGGCGCGTGAATCCATTGTTGGAAGAACCAGTCGAGCGGCGCGCCATAGGCCCTTTCGCAGACTTGCTGGAAGTCTCGCGTCGAGGCATTGGAAAAAGCATATTGCGAACGATACTGCGTTAAACACTCGAAGAATTTCTGCTCGCCGAGAATATGTCGCAGCATGTGTAAAACCCAGGCGCCCTTTTCATAAATGGCGCCGTCATCATCAAACGGGTCATCGGGATTTTCGGCGATGACCGTGCCGCCAAGCGCCCCGGAAACCGCCCCGTCATCATAGTGCTGACTCATCAGTTCACCGGCCTCGTTGCCAAAGTAGCGTTCAAAGAAGAGCACCTCAGAGTAGGTGGCAAATCCTTCGTTGAGCCAGATGTCTTCCCAGCTTTTTAAGGTCACCAGATCGCCCCACCATTGATGCGCCAATTCATGAACGATGACCGATTGTCCGGTGCTGGTCGTTGAACTGACGAGCGCGGCATTGATGCTGGTCATCGTCTGGTGCTCCATATTGATGTTAAACCCATGTTCGGCCATACCGTACTTCTCACCAAGAAACGGGTATTCTCCGAATAATTGGGCAAAAATCTGCAAGGCCGGCCGGGTAATGGCGAATTTCACCCGCGCCTTCTCCAAATCTTCGGGATAGACGTAATAGACCACTGGCATGGTCGTAACCCCGTCGAGCGCCGTATAAGTCTCTTCAAACTTCACGTAGTTCGTCGCGGCAACCGATATCAAATAGGTGGCAATCGGATAATCTTCTCTCCAGAAATAGGTGATTGTTTGATTGGCATTCTGTACCCTTCGCTCAAGCACCCCGTTTGAAGCGGCTTCAAACCCTTCGGGCACGGTGATTTCGATTTCAGCGGTAGCTTTATCGGCAGGATTATCAATGCAGGGCCACCAGGTTGACGCGGCAAAGGGTTCGCTGAGGGTCTGGATGGTGGTCGCTGCCGGACCTTGCCCCGGACGAGTCGAGATTCTCATCCCTCCGCCCAAGGCGTTTGAGACGGTTGGCGCGCCATGATATTGGAGAATCAGGGTGAACGCAGTTCCCGCAGGGAGCGGGCTGGCAAAGGGGAGAAGAAGACGAGCGTTCTCTCGTTGAAAGGCCTTGGCCTGACCGTCAAAACTGACCGCATCAATCATCAGGTTGGGCTGCGCATTGATGGCGATGGCGCTCACCGCTTCAGTGGTTTCACCTGTGAGGGTAACGGTGCCGGCAATCTGCGGCGCCGTGAGCGATGGGGTGAGTTGAATCTGCAAGCGGTAGTGTTTGACGTTGATGGTTTGCGGCGCGAGAAAAGCCTGGTCTAGCGAAGCCGGCCTCAGCCTGTGCATCGCCTTTTCAAGCGTCTGGTGTTCGCGCTTGATGAACTCAGCATTCGCTTCCCGGTTCTGCCCCAGTGAATAAAATGCCGGAAGCGTATAGAAGACCAGCAACAAACCGATTGAAGCAATTCGCCATTTAATCATCATTTCTCTCCTGCTCCAAAGCACCGGAAAGCGTAGCGGCAGACTTGAAGGGTTCCCTGAAGCGACCTCGGAGTTAAGCTGTAATTGATCAGGCTGGGCAGTTCAAAAGCAAAGCTCAACATAACCATAAGAGTCCGGTCTCGAATCGGTCAAGCCAGTAGTGCCCTAATCCTGCGGTGCTGTTCATAAGCCCGCAAAGCGGGCGCCCAGCCTAAAGCCACCGCTGTCAGCCTGTGGACCGTTGCCCGCCTGGTGAGTAGCTCGCGAAGCGAGTGATAGAAGACCTGGAATTGGCTGCTGTCGCCCGTTTCAGGGGCTTGAACCTTGATGCGCTACGCCCTGACGCCTGTGGCTTTCGGTTATCATCCGCTTTGCGGGTTCTCTCAAAAGACCATAACTTTAGGACTCTACCGTCAAGCCACTGTTTGCTGTTTTTGTATCGGAGGAGTATTCATGTAGCGCGCGCCCATCATCTGCGCTACGCCTCACATATAAAAAGGAGAAGGCAATAAAATGGTGTCGGGTTTCACTGAGCGTCTCGCCTATCTGTCTATCGGGCTACTTACGATAAGCGTCTGGTCGCTGCCTGGTTTTTCAAGTGTCTCGTCACAAGAGGATAATGCCCAGACCCATCACCAGGCGGGTGTTGCCTATCATCTGCGAAGATGCCTCGATGAGGCGAGCCGCGAGTATGCGCGCACGCTGGCTCTCGACCCGCCGCGTAACCTGACCGATGAAGAGTGGCAGTTGGTCAGACGGTTTGCGCCGCGCATCTATATCACCCCTTCGGAGTTCTTTCCGTTGAAAGATTTCGCGGTCATCTTGCATCCGCAAAAAAGATGGATTGCCTATCACTTCTTCTGGGAAGACGACATAGATTTCCCGGAAGATAATGACCCTTGCGACCACGAACTCATCTGGGTTGAATACGCAGATGACCGGCAAACGCTCAAGCGCGTTTTGACCTATTTTCATGGTCAAATTCTGGACGGCGGCAAAGAAGCCGTAGAAGAGGCGCGACAGCATAGTATGCGTCCGCGCATCAATGTGCAGTGGGGCAAACACGGGTCTATGCCTGTGGGCTGGGAAAACTTGAAAATTCGGCGTGACGGAAGCGCGCCGCTTGCCGAGCCGATTTCCTTGAAGCTGGAGAATGAGGAAACCTTTCGTCGCCTGTCATCTACAGGTCGCCGCCTGTCCGCTCATCCATTAGGAGTGCGCGGAAAGTGGCCGCAAAAATTTTCCGGCAATTGGGCGGCCTTTACGAATTTCTCCAGGGTGATTGAACCGCTTCGCTGGCTTGAACAGCATCATATGGCGCTGGCGTCGCAGTGGAACAGCGCCACGATCAATCAACATTTCCTGCGCTATAACTTTCGCCCTAAAACGGAGTGGCCGCCGGATTAACCCGCGGCCACTACCCTGCAATCCGCAAAATGCAGTCCCTCTGAGCTACGGTTCACGCACTTCATTTTTTCAAATCCGCTAAACGGCAGATGAATCCCCACCCGCCACCGAGTTCGCTGACCGCCAGCAGGAGTTCATTTTTGCCTTTCTTCAACGGCAGGTAGAGGGTATCGTTTTCCGGGTTAACGATGCCCAGAAACCCGGGATCGCGAAAATTCTGCGGGCTTCGACCCCGGAAAAGAATCTTGCCATTGAGAAAGATACTGACTTCATCGCTATAGCCGATTTCGAGCTTTTTCACCTGGTCGCGCTCGGAATCTATGACGGTTCGCGCATACACCACCTTCATTCCCGGCTGCGGTTCCAGACGTTTGGAAAAGTCATTGGCAAACGTGACCCGCGGGTGCGGGCTCTCGCGATAACGGTTGATAACCACCAGGCCCGGGGGCTCGGCCTCGACATCCTGCCAACGGATGGCGTCGCTCTCGGCGGGCTGGAGCGGACGCTCAGGATTGCGTTCGAGCCCGTCGTAGGAAGGCGACAAGCTCCATCTGGTCAAGGTGCCCTGCGGCATCGGCGGCAGGTGGCGCTCCCAGGCGGTATCGGGCATTGTCCGTATTTCAAAATTTGAGAAATAGGTTGCGCCCGTCAAGACATAGAGAGCGACTTGACCTTTCTGAACGCCGCTTTTCAAATCGTTCATCACCAGCACGGGCTTATCCATATCCTTGACATAAAATTTGGCCTGCGCCCCCGCGACTTCCAGCCGCAAGTGAAACCAGACATCTTTGGGAATATCAACCGCGCCGGTGAAAC
>JBIOWC010000211.1:0-5272 GCA_044868105.1 Blastocatellia bacterium | reverse complement strand
CTTTTGTTCATCCTGTAATTGGGATAAAGCCGGAAGATAAAGAAGAGGAGAAAGGGAGATGGGGAGAAGCCGAATATAAAAATTTACGGTTAGGCAGCTTTGCTCAAGCGTTTAACCAATGCGGGCGGTTAAGCCGGAAGGCGCGCCTTCTCAGCACGCCCCAGTTCTCCCAATCAGCTTAATCTGTCGCTTATTCAAAATCTGCATTTGCACTTAGCACAAAACGCCGTGTCACGTATAATCAAATTTCACCAACAGGAGTCAGGCAGTCGTCGGAGAAACTTTTTGATATAACTTCGCAAGAAAATCTCAAATCAACAGGGCATTAGGAGGTGTCCGTCAAAGTCGCAGGACTTTGTAAAGAATTGCTTATGAACGTGCTGGCAGTTGATACAGGATATTCCGCTACCAAGATTTATTCCGAAACCAAGAGCGGACGCAAAACGCTCATCTTTCCCTCGGTCATTGGTCCGGCCGAATTCGGCGAAGATTTTCTCGGCACCATGGAAGATAACTTCATCGCCGAACTCAGTATCTATCCCGGCAAAATTCGCAACTACGGCGAGACCGCGATTCGCCTCAATCGTGGCGGCGAAGTATCAGCAGACCGCGATATGTTCACTAAACATTACAATCCAGCCTTAACGCTTGCCGGTATCGCCAGGTTTATGACCGAAAAAGATTTCTCAGCGCCTGAGGTTTTAGTGGTAGGACTTCCGGTCAATTTCTTCTCTTCACAAAAAGAGGTGTTAATTGACAAGCTGAAAGGCGAACACCAGGTCAAACTTTATAAAATCAACGGCAGTATCGCGCACGAAGTCAAATTCACCCTCAACGAAATTTTAGTGTTGCCGCAAGGCTATGGCTCTTACCTCAGTTATGTGCTCGACCGCGATGGCAATAAGATTGCCGACCGCATTGTGCCAACCGCTGTAATTGATGGTGGCGAAAAGACTATTGATATTGTTGCCGCCGATGGTCGTTATATTCACACGGTCTCAAAATCAATTCCTTCGTCGCTGGATGCCGTCTACCACGATTTGCAACGCGAGATTGATGCGAAATACGACGACTATCTCGAACGCAGCACCATTGAACAATACATTCGCAGCAAAACGCCTTACATTACGCCGCTCGGTGAATCGGTTGACCTCGAAGAGATGCGCAAACAGGTTTTAGAAAAACATATGCCGGAAATCATCAACCGTATACAGATGACCGTGCGGTCCATGCGCCCGACAAAGGTATTAGTCGCGGGCGGCTCTGGCGATATGCTCTTTGAAGGCATAAAAGCGGTCTTTCCATCGGCCGAAAAAGTTGAATCCATGATTTTCTCAAACGCCGTCGGTTATTTTCGCTACGGCTTGCTCAGACAAACCAATGAAGATGCGTAGACTACCTGATGCCTTAGTTGATTAGGTTACTGAAAGGGTTTGTTCATGCTGGAAATATGTGGCGTGATCTTTATGTCACTTCTCATTGGTTTGTATTCTGCCGGTTTATGGTACTTCAATTCCAAAGTTGTCCTTGATAAAGATGGTGTATATGAATCAACAGACGACATCACGTCTGACACTCAGGATTTGTTAAAAACAATTGTGAGTTTGGTGAGTGGAGGCTGGATATTTATTCTCATAATTATGTTGTTGTTTTTCGGTTTGGTAATTTTTGACCCGCAATTCTTACCGAAATGAATAGGCCATTTGATAATTAGATTATGGGGTACGATTTGTATATCACAAGAGCCAAGCATTGGACCGATAGTGAAGCCATGCCAATTCCTGCGGCCGAATGGTGTGGGCTGGTGAAAAGCGATGACGACCTGACCATTACAGGAATGCAAGGTGAGTATTATGTAGTTTGGAATGGACAATCGAATGACCAAGAGCCCTGGCTGGATTGGCAAAAGGGCAGAATCTTTACCACGAACCCCGATGAACCGTTAATTGAAAAGATGGTCGCGATTGCCAAAATTTTAAACGCTACGGTACTAGGTCAGGATGAGGAAATTTATTTAGGCGGCGGTCAAATCGTTGCTCCCAATACCGAGCAATCAGACGACAGTTTGAAGAGCCCCAGAAAATCGAAAATGCCCTGGTTGAAGCGATTCTTTGAAAGGTGAACGTGTCCTTAATTAAGTTATGTCTGAAATTTATGTAAGTACCGATGTTGAAACCGATGGACCGATACCGGGCATAAACTCTATGCTCAGTTTTGCTTCTGCCGCTTATCTTCCCGATAAAACCTTAATCAGCACTTTTGAAGCCAATCTTGAAACCCTACCTGAGGCGAGTCCGAACCCCGACACCATGGCCTGGTGGGCAACGCAACCCGATGCTTGGGCAGCATGTCACCAGAATCTTCAACAACCCGAAAAAGCCATGCGAAGATACCTCGGCTGGTTGAAGAATTTACCCGATAAACCGGTATTTGTCGGCTACCCGGTGGTCTTCGATTTTATGTGGGTGTACTGGTATTTGATTCGCTTTACCGGTGAAAGCCCATTTTCATTTTCCGGTCTTGATATAAAAAGTTATGCGATGGCGATGATGAAGAGTGAATTTCGCGAAACCATCAAACGCAATATGCCAAAGCATTGGTTTGATCAATTGCCGCATACACATCAAGCCTTAGACGACGCTCTCGAACAAGGCGCCCTGTTTTGTAATATGCTCAAAGAGAGTCGCGAGTCGGGCAAGCCTTGAAACTATTGAGAGTTCGTAAAGCCATCGTGCAGGTTGAGTTGATTGAGTTGCTTATTTCAGTTGCGATAATTTTATGAGCCAAAGTGAAAACGACCTATCAGCAATTGAAGTCATCAGCGAGGCCATTGACTCGCTAGATTATTCGTTGGATTTAACAACGCTCGCCAGCGTGATGGATTTTGAGCCGCTTGCCAAAGCGCGGCTTTCGCATATGGCTTATGAGTATCTATGCGCCGGAGCGAGCGATGAAATAACCTTGCGATGGAACAAAGAGGCTTTCGATAAAATTCGTTTGCGCCCGCGCGTGCTCGTTGATGTTTCGGAAATTAATACTAACCTAGAACTCTTCGGACAAGAGTTGGCTTTTCCGGTTATGTTGGCCCCTTGTGCTTATCACGGACTTTTTCACCCGGCAGGCGAACTGGAAACCGCCAGAGGCGCAAACCTTGCAGCCGCAACCTTCATTGTCAGCACCATGGCTTCGGTTTGCATTGAAGATATTGTCAAAGCGAGCAACGCCCCGCCCTGGTTTCAACTTTATGTCCAACCCGACCGAGGCTACACCAAAGAGCTGATTGAACGAATAGAAGATGCTGGCTGTGCGGCCTTGTGCGTTACGGTTGATACGCCGGTAATCGGCACGCGCAATCGTGAAGCGCGAGTCCGGTTTCAATTGCCGGATACCGTAAAAAGACCGCACCTTGAGGGATTAATCTGCGCCGGAGAGACCACGCATCGCCCCAAAGAAGGGCAGATTTACAGCTCGTTTTTTTCCCCTTCGCTGAATTGGAAAGATATTGAATGGATGCTGTCATTTGTGCGCGTGCCGTTGTTACTAAAAGGTGTGATGAGCGGTGATGATGCGGCGATCGCCGCTGAGAGTGGCGTGCAAGGCCTCATTGTCTCCAATCACGGCGCGAGAAATTTGGATACCGTGCCCGCGGCAGTCGAAGCCTTACCCGAAGTCATCGAAGGCGTCGCGGGCCGATTGCCTGTGCTCCTTGATGGAGGCGTTCGACGCGGCATAGACATCTTAAAAGCCCTGGCTCTTGGCGCCGATGCCGTGCTAATTGGCAGACCCTACCTCTACGGTTTAGCTGCGGCAGGCGCAGCCGGAGTCGCAAAGGTCTTGAGCATCCTCCGTACAGAATTTGCGATGGCCATGGCGCTCACGGGCTGCACTTCGATTGCAAAAATTGGCAAATCCGTCTTGTGGGATACCAAGCCTTAAAATGAGATTTTAAAATTAAGCCGTATCATTTGCTCAACCTGGGACTAGGTTGTTCATACAATCAGCAACTGCTAACGGACAGGAAGAGGGTGTTTTTTGACGAGCAAGAGTTGACCCACAGGTACACCTAGCCAATGATTTTCATAATATTAAGCGGAATTGGTAGTGAAAAACGGCAACTATTTGTTCTTTATGTCTATCGCTCCTGATTTAATTTCCTTGCATCCTGGCCTGATATCCATCCAAGAATGCCATGCTTTAATTGATTTAAGCCAAGCGCTCGGCTTAGCCGATGCCACGCTTACCGGCAGGTGGTATGCGCCGCGTGGCTTTGTGGTCAGTGACGGAAGGCACAATCAACGCGCAGCGATTGAAGATTTTGAATTAGCCGAGGCCTTGTGGCAAAGAGTCAAGCGCAATATTCCTGATAAGCTCGATGGAAAATCAGCGGTTGGGTTGAATGAACGCTTGCGGTTTTATCGCTACACTGCCGGGCAACGGTTTGCCGCCCACACTGATGGCTTCTTTATACGCTCCGAACTGGAGAGAAGCTTGCTCACCTTGATTCTCTACCTCAATGAAGATTTTATTGGTGGGGAAACATATTTCTTAAATTCGGAAACTCTCGTTGCGCCGCAAGCGGGAAAGGTTTTAGTATTCGCGCACCAACTCTGGCATGAAGGATTGCCGGTCAGCAGTGGGACAAAATATATCCTCCGCACAGATGTGATTTACCGATAAAGGAAGAATGTGATGAAAAAGTTATTTGCTTTCATTCTGTTGTTATGGTTGGGCGCGGCGGTGCAGGCGCAACAACGAAGCGCTTATTTCAGAGCCGCATTTGATGCACAAGCCTGGATACAATCGGCTGCCATCAAATCGGAGCAGGGAACCGCCTGGCTGGCGAACCCTTTAGACCCGAAATCGGTTACCTTGAATCTCTATGCCGGAACGCCGGGCGTGGTGATTTTCCTCCTGGAGACTTATCGCGCAACCGACAATCAATACATCCCGGCGTTGCTCGATGCCAAATCGGGCGCGGATTATCTGGTGAACAATCTGGATAAACAAAATGATAACGGGTTATATACGGGGCTTGCAGGCCTCGGGTTTGCCCTGGTTGAAACCTACAAAGTGACCAAGGATGAAAAGTATCGTTCAGCAGCAATGCGGGTCGCGCAATTGTTAAAAGACCGCGCTGGGCGCGCCGGCCGGGGTATAGAGTGGAACGATTCGACGGACATTATTTCAGGCAACGCTGGCATAGGGCTCTTTCTTTTATATGCGGCGCGCGAACTCGGTGATGCTTCGTTACAACAACTGGCTGTGCAAGCCG
>JBIOWC010000210.1:0-4952 GCA_044868105.1 Blastocatellia bacterium | reverse complement strand
CGTTTGATGGCGGGCCTGAGCGCCGCGCAAATTGAAATTACCACCGGTCTGGGATTTATCTTTTTGACCTTGCTGGTGGCCTTGCCGATGACCTTTTTCGGCGGCGCGAAGGCCATCGGCCTGGGGTGGATTCTCTTCAGTGTGGGCGAACTCCTGGGCGCCTTCATTTTGCTCTATGGATTGCGCCGCTTGCATAAAACGATTAATCAACCCACAACCCAACCAGAGGTTCAGCCCGGTTCCCAACGGCTAACCCAGATGCAAGAGCCTGTCGCTTTGCCGCAACAAGAGCAACCGGCCTTGCCGCCGCCCCCGCACTCCGTCACTGAAGGCACCACCGAATTAATCAATCAACCTGATAATGTCCCGGTCGCCTTCAAACAGGCCAAAACCACGGACGCCATGGAATAGTCGAAATCCTGGCGTCCTTTGCCGCTCGTAGCGGCTTTGTGTGAACCCTCTTTTCAATATACCGCTAAGATTTCGCAAAGAGCGCCAAGAATTTCTCAAAGCATCATTCTTAATTTTTAGTATTCACAGGCGTGAATTGAAGCGGCGCAAGGGTGATGCGCGTGGTTGAAATTTTTTGCCCCTTCATAAATTCCAGCATCACCTCTTTAATTTTCGGCGAAGACAGAAATAACGGGTCGCTATGCACGGCGCCTTCGATAATCAAATGTTCGCTCAACGGGAACCCGCGCCGCACCTCTTCGGCGTTGCTCACCGGCGTTCGCACATCAAACGTGCCGCTGATAAACAGCACCGGCAGGCGCGATTTCGGAGCCTGCCGAAACGCTTCGCCTAAATCGGGACGGCCCCAGGCCTCGCAAATATCAGGTTGCGGCAAATCTATGACATCTTCGAGCAAGGAGGTTTTCGCTTCACGGGCAATCTGTTTGCGCCGCATCGGCGACGTACCTGAATAACAGTCCATCATATGGCTCATGGCTGAACCGACGCTCGACAAACTTCTCATAAATCTAAGCCAGCCGAGCGCCGCCAGCGAAAAATCGCCACGCGAGAGAGCGTAAAATCTGGCCGGTAGAGCGCCCTCTTCGCCGCCGAACGAGTTGGTGGTCAGCAGTTGTAAAACAAATTTATTGATGGTGACTTTGACCTTCTGCCCGTTGCGCGGGTCGGTCACCTCAACGGTTACGGGTTCGCGTTCAAGGCGCTTGAACACCTCCTTCATCAACCTCATAAAATCCGGCACCTCTTTACTGATACGGGCATCGGCCTGCACGAGTCGGTCAATGTGTTCAAGGTGTTTTTGAATGTTGCTCGGTAATTTGATGGTGTGCGCGGGACCTTCCGTGCCGGCGAGAATCACCCGGTCGAGGCTCGATTCGTGACGTTTAATGGTGGCCAGCGATAGGTGTGTGCCGTAACTGATTGCCCACAGACTGATTTTCTTTACGCCTAACGCTTTGCGTAAATCTTCCAAATCATCGGCGCTTTCATTGGTATGGTAACCGGCAAGATCAACGCCTTCGGCGCGCAAGCGTTCGCCGCACTCGCGCGACGCTTTGCGAAAAGCCGCGAGCAAGGCTTCGCGACTGGCCGGTTTTTCAAGCGGATAATCAAGCGCTTCGCGGCAATTGAGGTTGGGTTTGGATAACCCTACGCCGCGCTGGTCGAGGGCAATCACATCCGCCACTTCGCGCATCGCCATAAATACGGGAAACCGTGTGCCGCGCGCCGCCGCGATGCCCGATCCGCCGGGGCCGCCGGCGAGGTAAACAATCGGGGATGCGGGATTGGGTGAGGTGCTTTTAAAGCGGACAAAGGCGAGTTCAATCAATCGGCTTTTCGGGTTGCGGCGGTTTTCCGGAACCCAAAGGCGGCCCCGTTCCGCATCAACTTTTTCCCGGCTCGCGGATTCAAAAACATAAGGTTCGATTTTCAAATCCCCGGCTTTTTGCGCCGTTGCCGGGATGGCCAAGCCGGAAAACAGCAGCGAGAAAAAAATCACCGGCAGAAGTTTAGAAAATTTCATCTGGTTTGCTTCCTCTATCTAAGGCGGATGTCTAAATGGCCTGGCCGCCTTGCTCTTTAATTATTCGCGCGGCGCTTTACTGGCGCGATAATCTGTGCCTGAAAAGCGATAAAGCAAATGAGAGATTTCGCCTTTTTCGTTTTTAACAAAGGTCACGCTGCCGCCGAAATTCCGGTCAAAAAATTTTGTTTCACTTATCGGCACAAGCCACGACAGGCCGCCCATACTCCAACGCAAAGACAAATGACCTTCGCGATTTTCAATGGTCAGGTAAGCATTCGGCACAAAGAAATCGGCGCCGCCGTTATAACGACCGACATAGGGTTCGGACACCGTCGGGGCGATATGGAGACGGGCCTTCACATTTAATACTTCGTATGGTTCGCCCAGGGCAATGGCAGCAATGTCGTTAATCATAAAACTCGCGGCGCCGGAATAGTTGTTACCCAACACGATGACGCAGGTGTCTTCATCAATATAACGATGAATTTCACCTTGAAAACCCGGGCTTCGGCCATTCATCCGGATACACCTTCGATTAAATCGCCGGCTGATAAACCATCCATACCCGACTCCATCAATATGGTTGGTAAAGATTTTGTCGCGGGTGCTTTTCTTCAAAATCTTTTCGGTGTAAAGCGCGCGGTCCCATTTGTATAAATCTTCAACCGTTGAATAGAGCGAGCCGTTGCCGGTCTTGATTGTCCAATCCAGGTACGGCGTCTTTTCAAAGCCGTCGAACCCTGCGGGCGTATAACCCGAGGCGGCATTTTTTATCAAAACCGCGGCATTGCCATCGTGACCGGTGTCTTTCATATCGAGCGGGTCAAAAATATTTGCTTTCAAAAAATCGCCATAACTTTTGCCCGATACTTTTTCGATGATAAAAGCCAGCACGTTGTAGTTCGAGTTGCTGTATTCGTAACGCGCGCCGGGCTCGAAATTCAGCGGTTGGTTTTTAAATTTATCAATCAGGCTGGCGGTGGTTTGCGGAAAACGCGACCAGTCGTTGTATTGGGGAAAATTGTTTACATTGGGAATTCCCGAAGTATGCACAAGCAAATGATGGATGGTTATTTTATCGCCGTTCGGGTAATCGGGAAGGTATTTCGCCAGCCGGTCAGCGGTGCTTAACAGCCCCCGCTCTTCCAAAAGTAAAACGGACGCGGCGGTAAAGGTTTTGCTGATTGAAGCCAGGTGAAACCGGGTCTTCGGGGTGTTGGCAACCTCGAGTTCATAATTTGCCATGCCGTAGCCTTTGCTGAGTAAAATTTTCCCGTGCCGGGCAATCAATACCGAGCCGCTGAAAACCTGCATATCGAGATAGGGCTTCAGGTAGGCATCCACTTTGGCTTCGAGAGTTTGCTCATAGACGCCAGGCATCATTCCGGCAGGTTGCCCTGAACTCACGATTGGAACTAACCAACCGAGCAATAAAAAAACCCCTAACCTTTTCATCTCTATCCCTTCTCCTTAGCTACCCGCTTATGGGGTTTGGCTTACCTCTGTCATTCACGATGGGCAGATTTAACGGTAGCGCCAAGCACCAAATCTCGTATGCCGTCCATCAACGCGTTCAAATTAGCATCGGAAAGATTGGTCATCACGGCAATCACAAACCCTTTATCGGGCAAGAGTCCCAATTGGCTTCGCGCGCCCGCTTGATTGCCGCCATGGGAAACGATTTTTTGCCCGTTGATTTGAAAAACTTCCCAGCCCATTCCATAACTGGTCGCCTTTCCATCTTTGGCTTTTCGCTCCGTCCACATCTCATCAAGGGTGGCGCGTTTGACGAGTTTTCCGGTGTTTACGGCGATCGCAAATTTGGCTAAATCGGTTGCCGTTGACACCAGACCGCCACCCGGAATCTTGGCGCTGGTATCGTGCAAAGGCGCATTGATGACATCGCCCGCCCGCACCTGTTTTCTTGCGCCTTCCGAAAGCATCAGCAAACTGCCAACGTCCACCTTGATATAACCGCGCGCCCGGTCCGGAATCACCGCAAAAACATCATCAATACGTGTGCGCTCCATCCCCGAAGGTTGAAAAATATGCTGCTTCATGAAGGCCTCGTAACTCATTCCCGACGCGCCTTCAATAACGCATCCCAACACGCTATAGCCATAAGTCGTGTAACTGAACTTGGCGCCTGGTTCAAAAAGCAGCGCTTCATCCTTAAAAATTTTTAAGCCTTCAGTGATTGACCCATAATGCTCGGGGCTGGCGGCTTCCATACGGTTTTTGTAATGGCGGATGCCGCTTTGATGAGAAAGCAAAAGACGCGCCGTGACTGGTAAGCTTTTTTCAGGAAAGGCGGCGCAGTATTTTTGAATCGGCGCATCAAGCTCAATCTTGCCTTGTTCGACAAGTTGCATCACGGCGGTTGCGGTCATGGTTTTGGCAATCGAAGCGGTGCGAAAAGCGGTCGAGGTTTTCACCGGCACCCCGTTTTCAACGTCGGCCAGCCCGAAGCCTTTGGCATATTGAATTTTGTTATCCAGGGCAATGGCTACGGAAAGACCGGGAATGCCGAGTTTGGCTTTTTCGCTTTCAATGAGGGCGTCAATCTTCTTGATGGTTTCCGCAGAAAGCGACGCCGCCTCTTGCGCTTTTACGATAGAGGCGCTCGATAACAGGAATAGGGCTGCGAAAATCAACAGCACAAATTTTCCAAATAACTTTTTCAGATCCATCGGCGTGCACGTCATGGGCTTAACCTTTCTCATCAATTTGTATAGTTGCGGAAGACGCCGTTGTTGAAAAGCTAAGGGGTCTTCCATCAAGGCACCTCTGCGACACCAGGGTTTTCGGTCGAGGCGCCCGGTTCACAGCTACAGGCTGCAAAGCTAGCACGCTGCAAAGCTAGCACGCTGCAAAGCTAGCACGCTGCAAAGCTAGCACGCTGCAAAGCTAGCACGCTGCAAAGCTAGCACGCTGCAAAGCTAGCACGCTGCAA
>JBIOWC010000209.1:0-6372 GCA_044868105.1 Blastocatellia bacterium | reverse complement strand
ACATCTCAAAAGTAGCGCGCTCGTGGTGCATGCCATTTTCAAAATAAGCGGCCGCCATGGTCAATTGATAAAGGTCTGTTGAAAGTCCGTAGGCGCGTTGAATCATATCAATTAGTCTTATGTCCTTTGTCTTTGGTCAAGGGCTTTTAATCGAAGCATAGTGAGCCGAAAACAAATCCGCAATCCATCAGAGTGATTCTGATTTCGTTATCAAATTAACCCCTCCGCAGATTGAAACCGGGTCTTCAGATGAGGCGGATTCAGCTGAGCGGATTTTTCCGTCTCATCCGTTCTTCCGTTTAATCCGAAGCTCAATTTTCTCTTCTAAAAAGCGTTACTGCCGTTAACGAAATTAGCTTGGCGCCAGCCGTCCATCACCCCCGAGATGGCAATTACCACATCCATATTCCGCATTCCGTAAATCTGTTGATACAATCGCTTTCTTATGAAAGAGACAACCAATCTTTTAGGCATTATTTCGCGCTCGCGTGTGCGCGTGCGTTATGCAGAGACCGACCAGATGGGTGTTGCCTATCACGGAAATTATTTTGTTTGGTTTGAAGTCGGACGCAGTCAGTATTGTAACGATTGTGGTTTTTCCTATAGAGAGTTGGAGAGCGAGTTGGGCTATTACCTGATCGTCGCTGAAGCCTCTTGTCGCTATAAAAATTCTGCGCGCTATGAAGATGAACTCACCATCACCACCCGATTAAAGGAATTGACGCGCCGCACCATGCGATTCACTTATGAAATTGCGCGTGACGATGGGGCAACGATTGCCACCGGAGAAACGCTGCACATTTTGATTAATAAAGCCGGTCGCCCCTCAAGCATGCCGGAAAAATTTCTAAGTATGCTGCGCGGCGATTAACGACGCAGGTATGTGGATGACCCATACGGCAAACTATTTCATTCGTCCGGCGAGTTTGAACGATGAAGCGTTCCTGTGGCAGATGCTTTACGAGGCTATCTACATTCCGCAAGGTTCAGCCCCGCTACCGAGAGAGATTATCAAGGAACCGGCTCTCAGCAAGTATGTTGCCGGATGGGGGCAGCCGGATGATTTAGGCTTTGTCGCGCTTGATACAATCAATCAACAACCGATTGGCGCGGCCTGGGCACGACTGCTTAAAGGAGAGCTTAAAGGGTACGGCTGGGTTGATGACCAAACGCCAGAGCTATCTATTGCTATCCTTCCGGCCTGGCGAGGCAAAGGCGTTGGCACCAAGTTATTGAAACAGTTAATCGATGCGGCGCAGTCTCACTATACGGCTTTGTCGTTGAGCGTATCGCCGGATAATCCTGCCCGGTTATTGTACGCGCGATTAGGATTTGAGGTTATTCATTCAACGGATCATTCAATAACCATGAGAAAGCGTTTCCATGGATAATCTGATTTATCACAACAACCAAATCGTTACGACGTCGAGCGCAACCGTTGACGCGACATTGGCGGGTCTGCTCTATGGTTGGGGGGTGTTTACGACGCTCAGGATATTCGACGGGCGCATCTTTGCTTTCGAGCGTCATTTTGAACGCTTACAAAAGCACGCAGAAAAAGCCCATGTAGATTTTGCTTTCAGTAAAAAAGCGTTGCAGCAGGCGATGGAGGCGTTAATTCAAGCCAACGGCGTTACAGATGGGCGAATGCGGGTGACGGTTTTAAAGGGTGATGCAGGAGCCTGGCGTACCGTACAAAAAGGCGAATCGGAGCTTTTGATATTTACGGCAACCGAAGTGTTGCGCAAACCGCGTGAATTGAATTTAACCAGTTCGCCTTACCGGCTGCTGTCGTCGAGTCCGCTGATTAATGTAAAGCGCACTTCGATGTTGGAACAGTTGCTGGCGCTCGAAGAGGCGCGCACCCGTGATTTTGACGATGCCATTTTGCTTAATGAACGCGGCGAAATTGTTTCGACAACCTCAGCAAATATTTTCTGGGTGCAAGACACCGAACTGTTTACGCCGACGCTGGCTACGGGTTGCATTGCTGGCATCACACGCGCTTTGGTTTTGGACATCGCCCGCCGCATTAACATCATCGTTACGGAAGGCAGTTTCCCGCTCACCAGGCTCCTCGAAGCCAGTGAAATCTTTATGACTTCGACGGCAAGAGGCATCGTACAGGTAAAGAGTTACGACTATAAAACTTTCGACAATCGCTTTACCTTTGTAGCAAAAAACATCGGGCATCAATTTCAAAAGCTCACCCGCAATGCTAAGATGAAAATCTAAATGAGTCCGGTTTCGCGTTAACCACGGAGGTAAAATCACAGGTTAGAAACCGCCCCTAAACCTATCCTATCTGGGAGAAAAATCTTGGCAATCAATAACCCGGAAACCATCAAGAAAATTTTAAAAGAAACCAAAACCATTGCGGTCGTCGGGTTGTCATCTGACCCAATGCGGCCGAGCTATGATGTATCCCGCTTTATGCAATCGCAAGGCTATCGCATCATTCCGGTCAATCCTTTTGAAACGGAAGTGCTCGGCGAAAAAGCGTATGCGAAATTGGCGGATGTGCCTGGTCCGATTGATTTGGTGAATATCTTTCGCCGCAGCAGTGAAGCCGGTCAGTTCGTTGACCAGGCGATTCAGTTAGGCATGAAAGCCGTCTGGATGCAGGATGGCGTCATTGACGGTGAAGCCGCAAAACGCGCTGATGACGCAGGGCTAGATGTCGTGATGGATGATTGTATTCTTCGCCAGTACGTGCGCCTGAACCGCCAATAAGATGTAGGTGAGAAGCGGTATCGAAGGAATTGGGAACACCAATCAACTGCTAATCTCACAAACGATAAGCCAGTGAAGGCTGCCAGTAATTGAGCCTGGCGCGAAACTATTTTCCTACCTTCTCACCTCAGCCGTTCGGCGCGAACATTAAAGATGACCACCGTCATCACATCGCCGCGCAAAAATTGTGTCCAGATGCGGAAATTACCCTCACGCGGAAACAGGGCTTCAAAAGTGATATCGGGGCCGCCGAAAAACAGGTTCTCATCTTTGGCTTCCATACTGAAGGGGTCGGGCGGGAGTTCCGATGGGTGTGAATGAACATAATCGGTCTGATCTTCGCTGAGGATCAGGGTGTGCCCCCAGGCACCAAGATAAGGCGAAAGGTCGCGCACCGGTTCGCCGGTCTTTGCATCGCTCAAATGATATTTCAGCGCGGTCTGTTTACCGGCAATGATTTTGTCGCCATCAACCTTTAATTCAACTTTCAACGGATTGAGTTCTTTGTGTTTCAATTCGGTAAAGACGACGCCGAGATTTTCGGCATTCTCCGACAGAATCTGTTCACCACTTATGACCTTGGTGAGCGTTTCATCGAGGGTGATTTTTGGCGTAGCGGCAAATAAATCGTTTACATAACCGGCGGTGGCGATGTTTTGTTGAAGCACTTGTGGGTTGCCTTCGTTAGGATAGAAGTCGCAATAGATTTTGTAGCGTCCGGGTTTAGGCAAACGGGTTTCGATGGTAAAACTGCCATCCTGATTGAATACCGGATGGATGTGTTGAAACTCAGAAAGGTCTTGACTGACGATGAACAGGTGAAAGAGGCGGTCGTGCAACAAAGAGAACTCTTTTACCTGTTCATTAGTTTTCGGATTAAAAATCGAAAATCGAAATTTCACCTTTTCGTTGGGTTTCGGTTGACTGGGACTCGATTCCATCTTGAGCGTGAAATCATCAATAACGGCGGGCGAAACCGAAATGAGTGGCATGGCGCACTTGGGACATTTGCCTTTGGTTTTGCTGCGCACTTCAGGGTGCATCGAACAAGTATATTCGCCTTCCTCAACAGCGGTTTGTTGTTGAGCATAGGAGGCAGTTAAAAAGACTGCGGGTTGGGAAATGAGGATTGTGCACAATAAAAGCGCGCGCCACATAAAAATCTCCTAATCGTATTCTTAAATAGGTAAATCTCTGATGGATTGACTTCATTCCAAACGCCTCATATTTTATAACCCCACAATCCAAACAACAAACCGGTGGGTAATGGGTCAGATTGAAAATAGGGGGATGAAAATATTTATCGGTAAAAGAACGGCGGTCTGTCGTCAGCAACAAGGTTATCTTCTGATGGGGCGGAAAAGGCGGATTGCGCTTTATCCGCCCCAGCCGATGGCGCTTTATCCGCTTTTTCCGCCTAATCTGGAGATAACTTTTTACTTGTCCAGAGATCACTGTTTACTGGTCGTTGGGCGGGACTTTACTTATTTAGCGCCAACCGCTGGCCAACCTCTTTCTTCCTGACCCACTACTAACCGGTGGAGAAAACCTTCCGGCTCGTCGTGCCGCTACAATCCTTGCCGAATCGGTGTGCCGAAATAGGGCTCCTTGAAGCCCCCAAATTATTCCCAGACCTGGCGATGATTGACCCATCTTTATCAAAAGGTAGAGCAATTTTCGACCATGAAAGAAATTTTTTGTAATGAAATGGACTGAAAAGCATAAGTAGGTGGAGGGTGAGAAAATGAGAAAATACTTGATGCTTTTAGGCTTGGGATTGTTAATCGTCAATCCTTTGTACGGTCTTTCTTACAACGATAACCTTCGTCGGGATGTGCTTAAGCGACATCAGGAGGTCATCGGGGCAAAATTTGATCAGTCAAAGTTCGATAGTTACAAAGCCTCCCTTCCCAAGGATGGGGCATTTTATGTTGTTGAGGGCGATTTATTACTCAATGAAGCCGAACTCTCTGATTACGTCATTGGCAAAGGTGAAACCGGCACCCAAGAAAAACCTGTGCTGCCAAATTCCGAATTATTAGTAAATCTGGTGAATGGGAAACCGGACTACTATCGCGAAATTGCCAAACGCAAATTAACCTATGCGATTGATCGCAACTCGTTCGCCAGTCAGGAGCAGTATGATTTGGTTGTGAAAAATGTGAATTTAGCAGGCAAAGAATGGGCCGATGCCTGTTCAACGTGTAAAGTGCAGTACATCTATCTGAAACAATTTGATGCCAGCCCGAGTCATGAACAGGTAAATTTTATCGTGCGCCTCAATGATGTTCAGGGAAGGTATATTGCCGCGTCATTTTTCCCCAACTATGATCGGCTGCGCCGCTATCTCAATATAGATCCGTCGTATTTTACCACCGATTTCGATCAGGTCGGGGTGTTGCGCCATGAATTGGGTCATACGCTCGGATACCGGCATGAGCATATTCGAGGCATTGCGGGCTGTTATAGCGAAGATAATCAGTGGAAACCGCTGACCCCTTATGATCCTGAATCGGTCATGCATTATTTCTGTGGCGGTGCCGGAAGTCTGATGCTGAGACTTACGGATACCGACAAAGCCGGTCATCGAAAGCTCTATCGCTGATGCGGTTGCTAGGGGTGCAACTCGCGTCCTATTGGGATTAGGCTTTACCCATTGCGGTAGCTCTTAACGGACTGCCGCAATGACCATTTATTTGGCCCTTCAACTCCGACAAACCCGAAGTCTTGATATTCAGGACGAACCTCACAACGTTTGTCTGCGGATCGTAAAGCTTCAGGGGTATCGCTAATTTGAGGCTGGAGGAAAACCTCATGAAATTATACTTGAGTCTCTTAACCTGCCTTTTCCTGCTTTTCTCAAATACCCAGGCTTATTGGCGCAGTTTTCCATTGAATTTTCAAAGTCAATCACCGTCACCCTTTGAACATCGAACTCACGAAATTTACAAGAAGGCATTCAAAAATCCTCTGGATGAGGGCAGCTTTCAGGACTTGTTGAAAGAATTACCCAGAGACGAGGACTATTACATTGTCGAAGGCGATTTGCTCATGACGGAGGCCGAGTTGCGGCAATACATCGCCACCAAATCTGAAACCGAAAAGCTCATTGATGCCGACTCCAAACTCGTAATCGGGATACAAAATGAAAAATACCTTACCCTTGAGCAGCGCAATTTGACCTATGCCGTAGATAAATCCTCCTTTCCTGAGCCAGGAATGTATGAACGTGTGGTTGATAACTTGGGCAGCGCTGCAAAGAGTTGGCAAGCGGTCTGTGACAATTGCCAAATTAACTTTACGCATAAATCCGAATATGATGAAAACCCTTCTCTTGACCAAGTCCATTTCATCGTTCGATATCATAAAGCCAATGGCAATTATGTCGTTGCCACCTTCTATCCCAACCAGGCACCGGAGCGCCGCTTCATCAATGTTGATCCGTCGTATTTCAGAACCCGTCTCGACAGAGAGGGCATCTTTCGACATGGACTGGGGCATATCCTTGGCTATCGTCACGCTCAATCCGGTAGCCAAGCCGGTTGTTATTCCGATAGAAAAGAATGGAAACCGTTTACCATCGAGATGATGGATTCAGTGATGCAACCCTATTGCGGGTATAGCAGTTCAATCGAATTT
>JBIOWC010000208.1:0-2973 GCA_044868105.1 Blastocatellia bacterium | reverse complement strand
GTTTCACTAAGGCCTTTCTCCACGCTCCGCTGCAACTCGACGCCTTGCCCTTTTTCATCCTCGCGGCGCTGCCCGATGACTGGCGCACCTCTTTTCTCTCGCTCAATAAATCTTTCAAAAAATCTGTGCCCTGACCTCCACTAAACAATTTGCACCTGAAGGCTGGCCAGGCAAATTCTGAACAGGCTTTTTTCAAACCAACATTCAGCCAACATTTTGTGGCACCTAAGCAGGCGAAAATACAATCAAGAAACCGGCTATGCAAATAACCAACGAGCAACGCACCTCGCAAATCATCAAAAATATTCTGATGAACTGGGCGGCCTTTGTGGCAACCATCGGCATGGGGTTTGTGATGTCGCCGTTTCTGGTGCGTTATCTCGGCGATGAGGTTTATGGCGTATGGGTGTTAGTCGGCTCTCTGGTCGGTTATCTTGGATTGCTGGATTTCGGCATCACGCCTTCAACCGTAAAATATGTTGCCGAATATCGCGCCTACGGCGACCAGCAGGCGATCAACCGTTTAATCACCACCAGCCTTACCATTTATTCAATCATCGGCTTGGTCGCGCTGGCCGTGAGCGCTTTGTTGGCCGGCCTATTTAACCATATCTTTCACACGCCGCTGTCATTCAACACCGCCGCCGCCGTGGTGTTGATAACCGGATTAAATCTCGCCATTACTTTTCCGGCAACAGTTTTCGTAGGTCTCTTGCGCGGCTATCAACGTTACGATTTGGACGCTTCGGTGACGACGCTCAACATCATCATTCGCAGCCTGTTGATTGTCGTTTTAATTTTGCAAGGCTACGGCATACTGGCGCTCGCCGTAGTCACCTTTGCCTTTGATATGCTGCGCCTCGGCTATCTGATTCGCAGCGCCTACAAAGTCAACGGAGAAATCCAAATCAAGCGCGCCTATTTCGACCGCAGGGAGCTGAGAAAACTTTTCGGCTACAGCATCTTCGCGTTTTTGATGATTGTCGGCAAGCGCTTGATTTTCTACACCGACGCCATTGTTATCGGCATCTTTATGTCGCCGGCGGCCATCACCCTCTATGCGATTGCCAATCGGCTGGTCACTTATTTATTGCAGGTTTCGGAAACCATGGGCGTGCTGACCCCGACGGCCTCGGATATGGGAGCGCGCAATGATCAAAGCGCCATCAAAGAGATGCTCATTCTAAGCACCAAGTATATGTTGCTCGTTGCCCTTCCGGTGTCGGCGGTATTTTTTATACTCGGCGATATCTTCATTGGCTTGTGGATGGGACAGGAATATACCGGTAGCGCTTTGCTGCTTTCGATTTTAACGATTGCCGTGCTGGCGCATCTCTTCGAGATGCCGGCGCACACGGTTTTGCTTGGGCTTGGCAAACATAAAATTGTTGCGCTCTTTACGCTCGCCCAGGCGATTGCCAATCTCGTCCTCAGTCTGGCGCTGGTGAAACCTTACGGGCTTCGCGGCGTCGCGCTCGGCACCACGATTCCGACCGTTGCTTTTACGCTGGTGGCCATCGTCATTTACTTCAAAAATTATTTACGGGTGTCGTTGAGTGAATACGTAGCGCGTTCCCTGCCGACGGCATTACTGGTTCAACTGCCTTTTGTTGCCCTGTTGTTTTTGATTAAATGCTACCTGCCGCCTGCCGTTTTACTGGCTTCGACCAACCGGGCTTTGCTGCTTGTAACCTTCTTTGCAGAGATCGCAGTTGCTTTGATTCCCTATGGCATTTTCGTTTTTATATTTTGTATAAGCCCCAAGGAACGCGCCGCCATCTTCAAAATCAAGGCAAGGTTCGGCTTCAAAAAAAGGGGCATCCAACCCGTCGAATCATAAGTTAGTCAGGGTCACACAATTCTCGTTCAACAAGGCAAAGGGCTTGCTGACGGGTTTCCTCGGATTGAGCCGCGCGGGCTAATGCGGCAAAGCCGTGAAAATCCGCGCTCTCCGCTGCATCCGAAGTTTAATTACCCCTGATCAGCCAGCGGCTTTCGCTTTTCGAGAACTTCAAGACCCTGAAGTTGGCCATCACAAATTTGAATCAAGCGCTTGCCCGCCAGATAAGCGCGGCATAAGATAGTCAGTGTGCGGTAGCGCTACTTAAAAGCGCCGGTAGATTTTTATAAAACAAGTGCTGGCTCAACGCGCTGACCAACAGCGCTTCACCCAAAGCCCCTTGAGCGTCCTCACCTCTGAGGCTCCCCATCGAGCTGAAAAGCTAATCCTAATTTCGGTGTGATGAACATCATGCAATCAACGCTAAAGAGGAGGACCCCTATCAATGCGCAAGAGATATCTCGTCATGCTTTTATGTCTGGCGGCCCTGACGGTTGGCCCGGCATTCTTTTTTGCTCAGGCAAATTCGGCAGCGACGCGGGCCAGCCGAGAGCCGCTGCAAACGAACGCGCCCAATGCCATACTCCTTGAACCGGTGCTTTCAGGATTATCGAATACGGTTTACCTGACGCATTCGCACGATGGGACAAACCGGCTTTTCATTATTGAAAAAATCGGGCGCATCAGAGTCGCGCAAGCGGGCGCAACGACGACGACGCTCTTTCTTGATATAACCAGTCGCGTGCTGTCAAGCGGCAATGAGCAAGGGTTGCTGGGGCTGGCCTTTCACCCCCAATACTCCATCAACGGTCGCTTTTTCGTTTACTACACCAGACAGACCGACGGCGCTTTAACGATTGCCGAATACCGGGTTTCATCCGACCCCAATGTCGGTAACGCAGGTTCTGAAATTGTCCTACTGACGATTCCGCACCCGACGAATACCAATCATAATGGTGGAACCATCGAGTTTGGTCCCGATGGTTACCTCTATGCGGGGCCGGGCGATGGCGGCAGTGCTAATGACCCGCCCAATAACGCGCAAAATATCAATGCCCTGCTCGGTAAAATCCTGCGCATAGACATAGACCACCCGAACGGTGCAATACCCTATTCGTCCCCGACCACCAATC
>JBIOWC010000207.1:0-7946 GCA_044868105.1 Blastocatellia bacterium | reverse complement strand
AAGTATTTGGGATGAGTGTAAACAACAAGTCTGACAGCATTGAAGAAATCAGCCGTCAGGCGATACAACATCCGGGCAATCACTTCGGCATATGGCGACTGATCAACAAACTTTGGAAACCATGAATCAATCGGAAGTAATGAAGGCGATTTTGTACAGTTACCCGCAGTGGAAGATTGACTCGATTCATTATCTTGGCGAGGGCGATTTCTGTTGGGCCTATCTGGTAAATCAGGAATGGGTCTTTCGCTTCGGCAAACATCAGGCGGCGCGTCAGAGCTTACGTCGGGAATACTGCCTGCTGCCTGGTCTGGCCGAGCAATTCACACTCCGTATTCCGTCGCCGCAGATTGTCGGTCTGGATAAGCAAGGTGAGCTAATCTTTACAGCCTACCTGATGCTTTCCGGTTCATCTTTGTCGCAGGAACGCTACCTCGGTCTTGATCTATCGAGTCGAACCCGATGCGCTCATCAGGTTGCAACTTTTCTCACTCAACTCCATGGCATCGAATTACCACAGGCACGCGCCTGTGGTGTGCCGAGCATTGATTATGCGGAGCAGTACGCGGGCTTAGGCTTGCAAGTCCGGGCTGAATTATACCCGGCTCTTGATCAACCGGAACGGTTATTCATTGAGCGGGTGATTGGCGATTATCTGGAATCCGGTGATGCAGTCGCCTATCAGCCGGTGTTGTTGCACGGCGACCTCAGTCCCGAGCATGTTCTTTGCAATGAAGCAGCGAATTCGGTGACTGCAATTATTGATTTCGGCGACATGATGATTGGCGACCCGGCCTGGGATCTGATTTTTCTTTATGAGGATTATGGCTTGGATTTTCTGTCGCGTTTTTTGGATGTATACAGCAAAGCCGACCGCAACGCATTACTTAACCGCGTCTATCAATTCTACAGGCTTGCCGCCATTGACTGGGCGGTCGGCGGGCGAGCGCTTGGCAATAGCGAATATGCGGAAGCCCTCGCCCAACTCATTACTCTCAGGCAGCAGGAAGACGTGCAGCGTAAAGAACTGTTTTCCGCGTGCGGAATTGCCTGACCACCGTTGCAGAGAAAAGCGCGCCTTTTTTAAGAGAAGATAGCGCTCTTACAACGGAAGCGCCCAAGGCGAAGTTGGTCACTGTTAAACCTTACGGGTTGTTTTGCGCTACCGAGATTGCGCCGCGTTTAACTCAGCGGTAGGGTATGCAGCGGCTTGATTCTCGACACAGGAGTTCAGATGTTCACTAAATCAAAATCACTCAAGCTTTCGCTCATTCTATTAGCCTCATTGTTATTGATAAACATCCAGGCTCAGCAGGTTGCCGATACGTCGTTCAAACCGCCGATTGCCAGCCCAGCCTATGCCGCAAGTCAGGGTCCTGTGGTGCTGGTTGACGAGGCGCATTTTAATTTTCACACAGCCGATGGGCGTTATCAGCCATTTGCAGATTTCATTCGCCGTGACGGTTATGTGGTGAAAGCCTCAACTGAAAAATTCAGTAAAGCGACCTTGAAAAGCGGTCAAATCCTGGTAATCGCCAATGCTTTGGCTGAACGTAATCGAGCCGATTGGTCGCTTCCGACGCCTTCGGCATTTTCGGATGAAGAGGTTGAAGCAGTACGCCATTGGGTAAAAGATGGTGGCTCACTATTATTGATTGTTGACCATATGCCTTTTCCCGGCGCAGCAGAAAATCTGGCGGCGGCCTTCGGCGTTCGCTTCAGTAACGGGTACGCGTTGAATGAAAAGGCGCCCGGAGGTCCGTTTGTCTTCAAACTTGCCGATGGTTCGCTCAAAGACCATCCGATTATCCAAGGGCGAAGCGCCAGTGAAAAAGTGGATGCGGTAGCGACCTTTACCGGGTCGGCGTTTCAGATTTCGGGTGAAGCGCAGCCGTTATTTGTGCTGGGTTCATCCGTAGTCTCGGTGCTGACTTCGGTTGCCGGGCAGTTTAATGACACCCTGCCTCGCGTGCCTGTAAAAGACTGGTATCAAGGCGCGGTGATGAGTTTTGGCAAAGGGCGTATCGCTATCTTTGGCGAGGCGGCAATGTTTTCCGCACAGGTTACCGGCGCGAATCGCTCGCCAATGGGCATGAATGCGCCCATCGCGTCACAGAACCCACAATTTCTGCTTAATGTCTTTCACTGGCTATCCGGTAAGATAGGACCTGCTAAAGCGAGCAGGTAATTTTATTTATTGTAATAACAACCCTCTGACTCCGTTTTCGACTGGCTTGAAACAAGCAGGTATTGCCTCAAACGCCTTTCAAGCGATTTCCTGAACCCAACATCGTGTTGCGACCTGAAGGCTGCGATTGCTAAAATTTTGTCGGCTCACCTCAAATACTTATGACCTCACGCACAATTTTTCCACGAAAGTAGGGCATAATCATGAAGCAACAGAAGCTCATTCCAGGCAAAAGAATCATATTTTTTTTCGCATTGCTGCTCTTTGCGCTCTCAGTTTCATTCACCTTGTTCAAATCTCAGGCTCAGGATGTTGTCCCGCAGTTATCTACCGTTATTGACCTTTCAAACACCACGGCAGGTGTAACCATTCTAGGAGCCACCAGTGAAGACCACCTGGGTGGCAACGGAGCCCCGAGTAATTTTTCTATAAACAATTTACCGCGTTCACAACCGATGGTCACCGGCGATTTTAATGCCGATGGGAAGCTCGATTTGGCAGTCGGCGCGCCGGATGCCGATTTCATCTCACCGCCCGGTACGCCCACGCCCGTAACCCGCGCCAATGCCGGAGCGGTTTATATTCTTTTCGGGCGCGCAAGTTTTACCGTTCCCACGACGATTGATGCGATTAACACCTCACAAAACCAGCCCGACATCCGTATCTACGGCGGCGCCGCCGATGACAATCTGGGCTTTGCGCTGGCCGTTGGCGATGTCAATGGCGACGGCACCCAAGACCTCGTAATCGGTGCGCCGGGCGCGGACTTTCCAAGCGCCACGCCACGCGTTGATGCGGGAGCCGTTTATACGCTTCTCGGGTCTCAGCAACTCACCGCAAAATCCATTGATCTGGCGCAAGCCAACGCCATCAATGTTGCGGTCTTCGGCGAGCGCGCCGGCGATCGTTTCGGAACGGCGCTCGCCTCCGGCGATGTCGGCGGTTCATCAACCACGGCTGATATTGTGGTTGGCGCGCCGTTAAATAAAGGCGCGGCAAATGACCGGACAGACGGCGGCGCCGTTTATGTTTTATATGGCGGCACAGGGTTCACGCCCAATCCGCCTACCGTCACTTTAGTGCTTGACCTCAATGTCATCACGGCAAATGTCAGAATGTTTGGCATTGCCAACAGCAAATTTGGCAGCACCGTAGCGGTTGGCGACATCAATGCCACAGCGCCCGGCGACATCATCGTCGGCGTCCCCAATGCCAATCGCCCAGACCCCGGAGCCGCGGCGAATACCGGCGCCGTCTATGTGGTTTTCGGCGGCGCCAATCTTACCCCCCCTCAAGGACAAAGCTCAAAAACCGTTGATATATCTGCCGCCCAACAGAATATTTCAATCTATGGCGCAAACATTGACGACCATCTCGGAGCCTCTGTCGCAGCGGGCGATGTAACCGGCGACGGCATTGCCGATTTAGTGATGGGAGCGCCAGATGCCGATGGTCCTGCGGATGGACGAAGTGAAAGTGGCGAAGCCTATTTACTTACCGGCGGCACGGATTTAACGGCAATCACCCGGCTCAATGTCTCAATAGCCAATATGGACTTGACGATATTCGGCGATTCGTCGAATGACCATCTCGGCTCCCACGTGGGCACCGGACGGTTGAATAGCAACGGGAATATAGACGGCACACCGGAACTTTTGATTGGTTCGCCCGGCGCATCTGCCAATAAAGGTACGGTGTCGGTGTTTTATGGCGGCAATTCGTTAACCGCCGTGGCCACGCGCGACCTTTTACTCGGACAAGATGACCTGCGGGTTTTCGGACAATCGGTCGGCGATGAACTTGGCTGGTCGTTTGTCGCTACCGATATAGATAGCAACCGCGGCGGCGATTTCGCTATCGCCGCGCCATTTGATGATTTAGGTGGTGAAGCCGCGCGCACCGATAACGGCAGGGTCTTTATCCTTCTGGCCGCCGCAAACAATATCCCGCCAATCAATCAACCGCCGGTTGTCGAAGTGACGGCGCCCAATGGCGGTCAAAACTTGCAAGGCGGTTCCACCTTTAACATCACCTGGACGGCATCTGACCCGAATGGCGACGATACCATCACCAGTTTTGAAATCCGCCTTTCGATTGATAGCGGCGCAAATTTCAATACCATCGTAGCGCCGAATATTCCGGGTGATGCGCGATCTTTCAACTGGACGGTGCCGATTGGCGTAAACACCACGACGGCGCGCATTCAGGTGAGGGCGATTGATAACACGCAACTCGTCGGCGAGGACGCAAGCAATGGCGATTTTTCGATTCAAGACCCCGGCATTCTGGTTACCCTGACGGCCCCCAATGGCGGAGAGATGTTGCGGTTTGGGCAGACTTTCCCCATCACCTGGACCATCCCGGCCGGAACCGAAGCGCAGTTGAGAGGCTTTGACCTCTTCTTATCAACCGACGGCGGCGCAAATTTCAATATCTCTATCGCATCAAATCCGCTGACTCCTCCGATTGCCGCAGACAAACGTTCCTTTGATTGGGTGGTTCCCAACACCTGCACAACCACGGCGCGCGTGTTGGTGGTGGCAACCAGTATCATTGGCGCTCGTTCATCGGATGCCAGCAACGCGAATTTCTCGATATCGGCCGCCGGTCCAACGCTGGCGACAACCGGATTCTCGCTGGATGAAGGGGGTTCGAGGCTGATTTTACTGACTGACCCGCCAACCACCGGCAGCGAAATCGTGTTTGCTGAAAATGCCGTGATAGAGATTTCCAACGATGAAGCCGGGACAACTTTCTTCACCTTCTCGAGAACGCCCAAGATTAAGAAACAAGGAAAGAAGGTCATCACCCGAGGCACCATCAATGGTCAAGACCTCAACCTTTTCTTCCCGGACCAGGCGACGCGCATTTTACGAGTCACCAACCCGCCGTGCGGGGTTACGGTTTTGAAAGTTAAACGACAAGGCTCTTCGATTGTGATTGTGCCTCCGGCACCCGGTGAAGAACCCTAATCAAAATCCCGTCTCGTTGTTGAGCAGCAAGCCGATTCTCTTCGGAAGTCGGCTTGCTGTTTTATTACTCTGTTTCAAATATTCCCCCAACCTTTTCAACGGGGTCATTCCGTCGTTGAAGCATCTCGTATCAAAGGACAAAGTTTAACTTTGGATAAAGCGAAAAAGTGGGATCAGAAGAATCCGCAGTTTCCTCTCTATCCGAGGATAAATTTTAAGCTTCGGACCATCAAAAAAGTCTTCTTATATATAGAGCTGAACGACTTTCATAAATTGAGCTGAACGGCTTGCACAAAGAGAGTTGACGACCGGCTCAGGCCATCTCGAACCATCCTGCCTTGAACGACTGCACATGATTTTTTCGTTTTCAATGTGTACAATGTTTTGTTCTGATTACAAGCCGAAACTTCACAAAGGATTGGACACGCGCTTTTATGGATTTTGAGTTGAATGAAGAACAGCAGCAGATTAAGTATTCTATTCGTGAATTCGCCGAAGCCGAACTTCTGCCACACGTTTTAGAGTGGGATGAATCACAACACTTCCCGATTGAATTATTGCCGAAATTCGCTGAACTCGGACTCTTAGGCATCATCTTTCCCGAAGCCTATGGCGGCGCGAATATGGGCTATATTGAATACGCTACGATTATCGAAGAGTTAGCCCGTGTTGACCCGTCTGTCGGGCTGGCGATTGCCGCGCACAATTCCCTCTGCTCGAATCACATCTTCATTGGCGCAAACGATGACCAGAAACAGAAATATTTAACGCCGCTCGCCAAAGGCGATTATCTGGGGGCGTGGGGGCTGACGGAACCCAGTTCCGGTTCGGATGCCAGTTCGATGAAGACGGTCGCCGTGAAAAAGAACAGCGGTTGGGTGTTAAACGGTTCAAAAAATTTCATCACCAACGCGACCTTTGCTGGAACCACCGTGGCGCTGGCGATAACCGACCGCGCCACCGGCTCGCACGGCATTTCGGCATTCATTATTGAGCGCGGTACGCCGGGTTTTTCAGTTGCCAAAAAAGAGAACAAACTCGGCATGCGCGCCAGCGACACAGCGGCTTTGGTTTTCGATGATTGTTATGTGCCGAACGAGAATTTAATAGGCGAAGTCGGGCAAGGATTCGTGCAAGCCATGAAGGTTCTGGATGGCGGACGTATCTCCATTGCCGCGCTTGCCGTCGGTATCGCGCAAGGCGCTTATGAAGCGGCGGTCAAATATGCCAAAGAGCGGTTTCAATTCGGCAAACCGATTGCCGAATTTCAAGCCATTCAATTCAAGCTTGCCGATATGGCAACCCAGATTGAAGCCGCCCGCTTGTTGACCCTGCGTTCGGCCACCTTGAAGAACGCCGGCAAGGTGGTCACCAAAGAGTCTTCGATGGCCAAGCTCTATGCCAGCGAAGTTGCCGTGCGGGTCGCCGAAGAGTCCGTCCAAATTCACGGCGGTTATGGCTATATCAAAGATTATCCGGCGGAAAAATATTGGCGCGATTCCAAGCTGTGCACCATCGGCGAAGGCACCAGTGAGATTCAGCGCACCGTGATTGCGCGACAGATTTTGAGAGCTTAAACGGGATGACATCGGTAGATAAAATTCTCAGCGGCAATAAACTGGCAATTGCGCGCGCCATCAGCACGGTTGAAGATGGACGACCTGAATCGCTGCAACTGCTCAAAGAGATTTTCCCGCATACCGGAAAAGCGCTGGTCATTGGCATCACCGGAGCGCCCGGCGCCGGCAAAAGCACCCTGGTTGACCGCCTGGCGGTACATTATCGTAAACAGAACGAGAAGGTGGGCATTATCGCCGTTGACCCGTCGAGCCCGTTTACCGGCGGGGCTATTCTCGGCGATAGAATCCGTATGCAGAATATGGCGACGGATGTGGGCATCTTCATTCGCAGCATGGCCTCGCGCGGCAATCTCGGCGGACTCGCCCGCGCTACCGTTGAAGCGGTGGCGATTTTAGATGCCGGAGGGTTTACCAAAATCATTGTTGAAACTGTTGGCGTAGGTCAGGACGAAGTTGATATAGTCAAAACCGCTGACGTAACCGTCGTGGTATTGGTGCCCGGAATGGGCGATGATATTCAAGCCATCAAAGCAGGAATAATGGAAATCGGCGATGTTTTCGTGATTAACAAAGCTGACCGCGATGGTGTGCTCAGAACCGAACGGGAGTTGGAGATGTTGCTTTCCATCAGCGAACGCGCTGACGGGTGGCATCCTTTGATTGTCAAAACCATAGCCACCGAAGATGGGGGCATCCCCGAACTCACCAATGCGGTTGCAAATTATGCGGACTTTGTTGCATCAAATAATGAGAAAGCGATTGCCCGTCGCTTGAACATTGCCGAGAGTCGCATCATTGAGTTGCTGCGCGACCGGTTGTTGAAAGCCGCTTTGAAAAAAGTCACCACCGATGGCGAATTGAAAACCTTGGCGAAAGCGGTTGCCGAACGCGAGCGCGACCCCTATTCGGTGGTGGATGAAATCGTCGGGCGCTTGGGAATTTGATCATAACCCGAGGTCAGAGATGAGGGGTTAGCAGGATTGTTTACTTGCGCCTGCTACACGAACGTCTAGCCTCTCGTCTCTACTCACAAACTTCTTAAAGTTGAACTTATGAAAATAGATCATCTGGGAATTGCCGTTCGTTCAATTGGCGACTCGCTCAAATTCTATCGCGAGGCGATGGGACTTGAACTGGCGGGCACGGAAAGAGTCGAAGATCAGGGGGTGACGGTTGCGTTGTTACCCATAGGCGAGTCACGAATCG
>JBIOWC010000206.1:0-6937 GCA_044868105.1 Blastocatellia bacterium | reverse complement strand
CGGTGCTTTCGATGACCTCTGTGAGGTTAAAATCTAAGGTTTCAAACTGCAATTTGCCGGCTTCAATTTTGGAGAAGTCGAGAATGTCATTGATGATGGTCAACAGCGTATCGCCGCTGGTGCGGATGGTTTCGGCAAACTCTTGCTGGTCGGCGCTGAGCTGGGTATCAAGAAGTAAGCCGGTCATGCCGATGATGCCATTCAT
This sequence comes from Blastocatellia bacterium, assembly GCA_044868105.1. GTDB lineage: Bacteria > Acidobacteriota > Blastocatellia > UBA7656 > UBA7656 > JBFMDH01. The sequence goes on along the minus strand of JBIOWC010000206.1, from coordinate 6,732 downwards.
CGGGGTGCGGATTTCGTGACTCATATTCGCCAAAAATTCGCCCTTGGCATGGTTAGCGGCTTCTGCCGCCTTCTTGAGCGCGGCTTCGCTCATCAATTTCTGTTCAATGATTTCGGTCTGCTGGCGAACGCGTTTCCTCAACACCATGACCCAAGCCAACACGGCTACGATGATGATGGCCAACCCGCCCAACATATAGAAAGCGCGTTCAATCGTCCATAAAGGCGGTTTTTGAACAACAAAAACATCGGCTGGCGCGCGCAGCAGCACCTGGAAGCTTTGCGGGACACGCGACTCATTGACCTGAATCGTGCACACCCCTGTAACGCGCACCAAACTGCCACTTTTTAATGAATTAAAGCTCTCCTCAGATTTATCCCCGCTAAAGCGAGCGTTGAAGACAAACTGGCTCGATTGTAAAACCAACACCTGCTCGGTTGAGTTGAAAACCTTATCTACCAAGCGGGCTTCAATCTGTATCAGTTGATTGTCATAATTGCCGCCGAGTGCCTGTTTGGCATTTATGGTGACCGGCTGGGGAGCCTCGCCCGTACCGATCTGCCGGATAACCGTGTCTTGAATGACCGTGCTATATTCGCCCATGGTCGGGAATCCCACGACATCAATTCGATCTCCGGGGTTGAGCGGCACTTGATGTGAGAGTTGAACCAGCGTCGCGCCGGTGTCATCTTCGAGGTAAATCGAGCGTCCCTGCTGTAAGGTCACAGTGCCTTGAATCCTGACTCGCTGCCCGATTTCCAGAGTCGGCGAAAATCGCAATAACTGATCAATGGTGTGAACCGGAAGAGAAAAAGGTTCATGGTGTTTCGATTTGTCTATGATGGTTATGGCATCCAAATTAGGAACAAATAGTTGAATGCCCATCAACTGTCTTCGTTGATTAAAGATGGTGCCGCAGACTCCCTTGATGCTCGCTTTGGTATCAATCAAGTGAACCGGCAGCGGCTCTTTATCAGGATTCGGGAGCTGACATTTGAACCGTGCGCCGCCTGATACCACATCTAAAATTATGCGCCCATCTTGCTCGTTTACGGCTCGCACCGTGCCTTGAATCTCGACCGCCTGGCTATCTTCTTTTCCTGAGGCCAGCTCGTCGTAGGTTACCTGACGGGCGGGTGAAGTTGCGTGGAGCTGTAAAACTTTGAATTTCGGTTTAGTGATAACCGGAGCGAAGTCGCCCGGTCCTGTGTACCCCTCCAACTCAACGAGTTGACCCGATTCTATAGAAGGCGTCAATCCATGGGTGTTGACATAGATGCCGGCGGTTTGATCTTGAACGAAGGTCACATGTCCACCCGGGTCATAATCGGTTACCACAGCGCGTAGGTGTACGGGGTAGCCCCGCTTGGCTTCTTCAGCATCTAGCTTTCTGATTTGCTCAACCGTGGTTAAGGTCATCAAGGGTTGCTGTCGGGCGTTGCTGTCGGGTTGAATCGCTGAAACATTGTTGGACGTGCTTTCGATTCTGGATAACCGGGCATCGCGCAAAACGATGGCATAGGCGACTTCGGCAGGGATGCCGGTTACCTCAAGCGAATCTCCGACTTGAACCCGGCTATTTTCAGATGCAAAGACCTGAAGGCCTCCGGTTTCATCCCTCATAAATAAGGATTCTCCGGGTTTCTTTAAAGTGACGATTCCCTGCACGCGAACATACTGCTTTGAGCGGTTAGCTGAAGGCAGTTGTAACACCTGGTCTATAGTGAAAATTGGTAATTTGGAAATATCCTCAGCCGATAAGGGTTCAAGTTTTTCCTCAGTGGGATGACCACAGGCAAATAAGGGAAGCAAAAACATCCCCATCAGGAGAACCCGTTGCCAATGTTTGAAAAACCGCAAGCAATTTTTAGGAGCCCCTGATGAAGAACCGTAATATGTCATAAACTTGGTGAATTTGACGCGTAACAAATTGATTAACCCGACCCCGTATAAATGGAACTAACCCGCTTCATCCGGCAAAAGATAAAACGGCTTGTCAAGTTTGTCGCTTAAGGTTGGAAGAAAGAATTTAACCGTGTAAAGGAAGAAGTCTTTTAGTATTTAATATAGAAAGTGGCTTGCGTCAATACTAACCTTGGCCGTTCATCGGGTAGACCCACCGGATAGAGCGCTTGATCTATCCGCACCCCTTTGAAGCCAGGAAAGCCCGGAAATTTGACGCGAGTTCATCAATCGTACAGGTGCAATGGTGATGGCGCGTCAGGCCTCTACGAGCGCGTTTTGGACCATCGTGACTCAATCATCGAGCGAGGCCATAATCCCCGATAGATTTTAATGCCGGGGCTAGAGTTGAGTATCAACTGCAGGGTTAAAAGTGTCGCTCGTCTGGTGGTTCGATGAGCGGTGATGAAGCGACTTCTGTAGAAATCCGCCCCCAGGCGCTGGTCTGCCAATTATCAAATACCTCTGACGGGGGAATCCATGAAGGGATCGGCATCAATAAATATTCTGATAGCGTGTTCACATAAGGCTCATACATTTGTCGCAACTCGGATAACTTTTTATCGGCGCTGGCGCCGTCGCGCAGGGTAACGTTTGCGGCCGCAAGGAGGGCACGCAATCTTGCTGACTCGCCCGGCAGCAGACGTTCAGGAACGGGGGCGCGGGGCGGCGTATTGAAGATATGAGCAAGGTCAATGATGGCATGGCGCGCCATGGCGAAGGTCAGACGCGCCTGCCGCGCCGGCGCGCCTTCAATGCCGACCATCAACATGGCGCTCGCATCAAGAATCGTTGCCAGGGCTGCCAGCCACGACTGATTATCGTGTTGTGAGCGGTAGTAGCAAAGAACCGGGTAGGAGAGATGGGTTTCCATTAAATCCGCTGCCCAGTTTTCCCAGTCCGCGAGCAGGCGTTCCAGAGCCTCCATATTGTGCCCGTGTCGGCGCAACAATTCGGTGCCGGAGGGCGGCGACCCGGCCCGCGCATCAAGCAGCGAGATGGTGGCTTCGCGCCGTGAAAATCCTTGATAGGTCACCGGCAGGTAGCCAATAACCAGCGCCAGAAAGCCGAATCCGACGCCCGATTCAAAGACAGTCAGCACGCGCCCAGTAGAGGTCAGCGGGGTCACATCCCCAATTCCCAGGGTAAAGAAAGTCGTGCCACTTAAATATAGATAGGTGCCAAAATTGACGGATTGATCGGCTACTCTCAGGGGTGAAGTTAAAGACCAATCCAACATTGCGAAACCGGTGATCAAACCAAAGGCCCATACAGATAACAGGACGAGCAGCGACAGTGGGCCGAAGAAACTCAGGAAGGATTCGCGCTTTTTGCCCGCCTTGATATATCTTGCTAAAGCTGACCACGGTATCCAGGTCAACCGGTAGAAGAGTCGAGTCAAGCGCAGGCGCCGCGTCACCCGTCGAGGCAAAACAATCGCCTCGAAAGCATCCAACAGAACAACGAGAATGAGAACAACGGCTATCAAACCAATCAAAATTTGCATACCTGCTCGATGACCCTCTCCGACTACAATCTATAAAGTTCTTAATGATGCACAAAAATCAAGCGGGCGACAACAACTCGCGAACAACACTCGAACCAGGTCCGGGGTTAAAAGTCGCCTGCAATTGTCGAAGGGAATTGGCTTGTCTTCTGGCGAAGAAAGTCTTGCCGAGCTGATGCCGGTTGCCGGACGAAGAATAGGCGACGGGCGGGAGGTGAGAAGGCGCGACCGCAACGCTGATGCCGGAACCGGAAGGGTGAGGTTTGAGGAGTTGCCGGCTTCCCTGCTGTCAAAGCATTAGCCGACCATTTGAACTTAGCAGCGCGGAAATATGACGGCGCAGACAAACTAAGTTGTCACATTCGCACCTGTTCAGTTGATTCACGCCTAGTACGACTAGCAATGCGCTAATTTAATCGCTGTCTAATATTGCACAGCGCCCTTTAGCTATTACGCCTAGACTAATCAGGACTTGAGTTTTTCGACAAAAGCTAAAGCAGTAAGAAATACTGACGAGGAAAAACCACAAGTCAATTTCAAAGTGGGAATACCTTTTTATTCCGATATCAGGCCGGTGGCTGAAGTGTTGACCACCCGCAAAGGAAACCAAGATGGTTAGCAGAAAAGAGATTACGGAAACAGGCAACGAAGAGGATTTGGATATTCTTGTTGCCGAACAGATCATCGGTTGGCAGTTAGAAAAAGATGAGGCGAAAATCAAGCGGCTGAATGGGTATTTTGCACACCACGAAGGACGGAGATGGTGGCGTATGCCCAATGGCGGTTGGTATCATAAGCCCCCCGCTTACTCCACCGATATCACCGCCGCCTGGCAAATTGTCGAAAGCCTGAACACGCAAGGATATAAACTGCGCTTGTCACAAGGCGATTTTGAGAACAACGCCAGTTTTGTAATGGATGGAAAGAATTTCGATTACATTACTGGAACGAGCATCCCGGAAGCTATCTGTAAAGCGGCCTTGCAGGTTGTCTGCAACTCCGCCCCAGCAGGTCTTTGAAGACCGGTAAACAGTCTTTTTCAATTGGGTCATTCGTCCCATCATTTCACACCGCAATGCCGCCTCACGAGATGGCTGAGAAGTTGGACAACGGCAACCCTATTCAGGAACACTCGAGGAATTTAAGAATGATTATTAAAGCAGAACATCCCTTTGCAAAATATTTTACGATCCATATTGATGGCGAAATTCAGCGACCTTATGTTCAATATAACACAACCTTGAAAGTCGCTGCCCTTGGTAAAGATGAAACGGCCAAGTTGCTCGGCTGGGACATCGGCAGGGCCTGTAAAACAAAACTGCTGATTAGTGAATCCTATGAGATCACCCCAGGCATGTTTGTAAGAGATGTGCAGGCTGATTTTCATTTACAAATTTCTGAAAAATGCCCGGCCAATATTAGAGAGCAACTTCTCCGCTAGGGCTACAGATAATCCCTCTCGTTCGACCTTCGCCCCGTCCGCTAAAAACGCGTCGGTCAATAAACTGGTAGGGAGGACAGGAAGAAAGTCCGCGTATTTATCAGCCCTACAATACGGAAAGGTAAAAAATGGAACAGTTCACAATTATGAGACGAGCCAATGGAGAACTCTATACGTTTATGCAGAAGGGCGAAGTGTGTCTTGCGCTTTGGCCCAATCAAAAGTGCGCCCTGCGTTTCAGGGTGCGCCATCCGAAGTTGCGCGATTTCTTTCCTTCGTTGATAAGCAGCGCTTTTGCTCAGGAAAAACTCCGGCCTTTGCAAAAAGAGAATTTGAAGTTGTATTTGTTGGATGACACGCTGAACCCTGATTTCCGCGAAGGGCATAAGCTAAGCTGGGAAGAACTGGCAAACCATCTTCCGGCATCGTCGTGGGTTTCGGCCAATCAGCTTGAGTTAGCGCTAACGCGGGTGGCCGAGCAGAAGACGCCAAGCCTCGCCGGCGCTGGCGTGGCCGATTCGCTCCATTCGCTTGGGCGGTTGGATGATGACGGCGGCAAACCGGCCCTATAAGCCGTGATGGTGTGGGAACTGAATATCCCGATTCACGTTCACCGGGTGTGAAGGTGTCAGTGATATGGCGACAGGTGATGGAAAAGTATTTAAGCTCGCCAGAAAATAGGCTCAAGCTTATTATTAGATAAGCCAGGTCGTAACTTGCACACCGGGTAAACCGCTTCATCCCCCCGTACAGCGGGCTGCCCTCTAATTCGACCGATGTCTAATATTGCACAGCACCCTTTTCCTAATCCCTCTACACTTAAAAGGTATTGAGTTCTTCGGCTGAAGCCGAGGGCGCTGCGCTTCAAGCCTCGAGCAGTCCCGAGTTAGAGCGCCCACAACATTTGAAAGGCATGTCATGAAAAGTAAAATCTTAAACTGGACGATAGCAGCGGTTGTCATCAGCGCGGTGGCGCTGGCGGGAATGAACATACCGGCTAACGCCCAACAACCACCACAGAACGAAAAACAGCAGCAAAAACAGGCAAGAAAACAACAGCAGCAGGACCAACAGCAGCAAAAGCACCAACGAAAACAAGAGCGCAAACAACAAGAACAACAACCGCAAAACCAACCGCCACAGGTCCAGCAACAAAACCAGGAAAAGCAGCAGCGCAAGCAGCAAGTTCGCCAACAGCAGCAGGAAGATCAGCAACAGCAACGGCAAGACCAGCAACAGCAGCAAATTCAGCAGCAACAAAAACACCAACAAAAACAGCAAAGGCGACAAGAAGCAGAGCAACAGGGCGCACAGCAATCCGCGCAGAACCGGGCGCGCCTTTCACCACCGCAGCAGCAGCAACGCATTCGCGAGCAACAGGAGCGGATGACCCAGTATCGTCAACATCTTGATCGGCAGCAACGAGGCGCCGTGCAGCTAAACGCCCAGCTTCAACGACAGAACCGCCTGGCGCAGTACCGTTTTCAGCAAGCCTATCTACAGCGCTTGCGTCAACAGCAGTTGCGCATGCGCAATGACCGCAATCATAACTATAATAGCGATCCCTACTATTACACCGCGTCGAGCTATCGGTATAATCGCGGCGGCAGCTACTACGAAACCAACGAATACGGCGCGAATTTGCTGCGCCAGGCCGTCAATAACGGTTATCAGGAAGGCTACAATGCCGGACGCGCAGACCGTCAGGATCGTTGGACTTCCAACTATCAGGATTCGTTCGCCTATCAAGACGCCAATTACGGCTATAACGGCTATTATCTCGGACAGGATGATTACAATCACTATTTCCGTGAAGGGTTCC
>JBIOWC010000205.1:0-6838 GCA_044868105.1 Blastocatellia bacterium | reverse complement strand
GATGCGCGGCACAACCGTGTCCGTAGAGATTCCGCGCCAAAGCGGACGCGAAAAAATTTCCGTCAAGATTCCCGCCGGGGTTGATACCGGTTCGCGGATTCGCGTCGCGGGCAAAGGCGATAATGGCATGTTCGGCGGCGCGGCGGGCGATTTATATATTGTCACCAATGTCGGCGCGCACCCTTACTTCAAACGCAAAGGCGATAACATCTATTGCACGATTCCGATTACCGTTCCGGAAGCCGCTTTAGGCGCGAAGATTGAAGTGCCGACGATTGAAGGCAAGGCGCGCTTGAGGATTCCGCCCGGCACGCAATCCGGTCAACAGTTTCGTTTGCGCGATAAAGGCGCGCCAAGCCTGCGGGGCGGCGGGATGCGCGGCGATCAATATGTGGAAGTAAAAATCGTTTTACCGAAAGTTATCAGCGAAGAGACCAAGGAGTTGCTGCACGAATATGCCAAAAAGAACACTGAAAACCCGCGGGCTGAAATGGGCTTGGAATAAAGCGGAGTAACCAGCACAACGATGCGCTTCAAGAATTAGTGACGCATTTATTATTGGGGGTTTTTATGTACGAAGCATTGGCATGGTTGATAGCGCTGGGGTTATTCGGGCTGATGATTTGGTTGTTGATTAGAGAGGAAGGCAAACGTCGCAATCGAACAGCGCAAGAGTTTGAAAACGATTTGGTCGAAGCCCGGCAATCCCTGCTCAGAGCCGGCATGCTTGAACTGGATAAATTCGTTGGCGACACCAAGGGCAAACGCGCTGCCGTTGAATATTTGAAGGATGAAGAAGAAGGAATGCATGAAACCGGCAGCAAGGGTGACGATGATGAACGAACTCAAGATAAAGCGATCAATTAATTCTGAAATTCAACACGGTCTTCGATGGCAAAGCGGTAACCAGAATGAAAAATAATCGGAAGACAAAAAAATATACGATTAGCGTGGTCTCTGAACAATACGGGGTGCATCAACAAACGCTCAGACTATATGAACGTGAAGGTTTGATTAAGCCCTCGCGTTCCCCGAAAGGTACACGGTATTACACGGAAGAAGATATCGAGCGGCTGGAAATTATTTTGAATCTGACCCGCGATATGGGCGTGAATTTGGCAGGCGTTTCCGTGATTTTAAACATGCGTGAGCGCATGAACCAGATGCAACGCGAGTTTGAAAATTTTCTGCATTATATCCGCGATAACATCAATCCTGAGATGTTCAGAGCGCATGAGCCAGCAAGAAATGCGCTGGTGCCCAGCCGGCGAATCAGTCTTAGCGTCAAAGATGGCGGACGCGCTGAAAGGATTGACTGAGCGTAGGCTAAGGCAAGCACCTGGAAAAAATTAAAGCCGAAGCTATCGTCACAGCACATTGAAACAGATAGCTTCGGCTTTTTCAGAAAATCGGTGACCGCTAATTCCCTCTCATCACCGCCTCATGGCTTATTTCAGGCGGTTCAAACTTTCTAAAATTTTTTGGCTTAATTCCTCAGAATTTCTATAGGGAAAGGCCCTTTGCAAGGTCACAACCGCTTCGTTCTTCTTGCCGGTCTTTTCATAAGCCACCGCCAATTCATAAAGCGATTCCGCATCCTGTGGTCTATATTGAGTGCCGCGTTCGAGTTCCGGTATGGCTTCCGCATAACGACCTAAACGAACATGACAACTGCCCAGATTTAACAGAAATTCCGCCGCATCGGGTTTCAAGGCAACCGCCTGTTTGATGTAAGGCTCGGCGGTTGCGTAATCGCCGAGGTTGAAATACATAATGCCAAGATTATTCCACGCTTCATAAAACTCAGGATTCAACTCAATGGCTTTTTGAAATTGCAGGCTGGCCAGCGCCGTCTCTCCCAGGCTCGCATGGGCTTGCGCCAGGGCGTTGTGAATAATTGGTCTATCGGGTTCTAGCTCTGCGGCTTTGCTCAGGCAAGCTTTCGCTTCAGCAAATCGGTCTTCCTGCAAATAATAGATGCCGTTCTCATAGCGCACCGCCCAATAATCAGGGCGTATGTGTGCCGCGTTATCCCAGAGCGCATGAATGTCCGACCAGGCGCGATTCTCTTTTGCCGTAGCGGCGGTTAAAAACAAGGTGAGAATAACCACCAACGCGGAGCTCAGGCCTACGGGTTGAAACTTCTTGAATAAATTTTTCGCTTTGCTGAAGGCCTGGTTTTCATATACCGCAAGTTGCGTAATACCGAGCGCAATCAAATAGGTCCACCCGGCAACGGATAAGTAGAGGTAACGGTCAACGATTAATGATTCTGCGGGAAGTTGTTTGAGATTGAGCGCTAAAAGGAGCGGCACGAATAAAAAAATCAAGCCGTACCACACCTGGTTGCTGATGTATCTTCGGTAATAAATCAACAGACTGGCGGCAAAAAGCAGCACAACAGCCGGAATGAGGAATCGCGGGGATGCGGGGCTCGCGACAAAACTGGTGTTGTAGGCAATGGTTAAATCTATAGGAAAAATCAGATGCCAGATATAAGAACAAACCACCCAGGGTAATGTCCACAACGTATGAATTGCCGGACCTTGATAGGTTCTTGGATATTTCCAGGTCAAAGCGCCAAGCGCGAGGTAACGACATAGCAAATAAAAAATCGCGACCCCGAAATAGGGTAATGTCGCCAAGGTTGCGTGTAGGCATTTTGCCAACCAGGGAGTTTTCAAACTCTTCCCTTCCGGCTTTTCTTCATTTTTTGCGTTCAGAAATTCATATAGGAAAATCAACCCCACCAGGCAAAGCGAGGTCTCTTTTGAAAATGTCGCGAGCGAAAATAGCCCAAGCGAAAACCACCAGAGCGATTTTCTTTGCGTTTCACGAAATTTCAAATAGAGATAAAACGCGGGCAGCAGAAAGACGCAATACAGCGGGTCGGTCACCCCGCTTATCCAGCTCACCGACTCCACATGCACGGAATAGACGGCGAACAAAAGCGCGGCGATAACGGCGAGGCGCTGGCTTTTGGATAAGTGAAAAATAATTTTGAAGATAAAGAAGGAACAGAGGATGTGCAAAAGTAAATTGACCAGATGCCAGCCTTGCGACCAGAGCCCGAAAAGTTGAAATTCCGTCGTAAACAGCACCGTAAACATCGGGCGATAAAAAGGCGGCGGTGTAAATACTCTCAGGCTGCCGGCTTTTTCACGAAAATCCCAGACACTCGCAGTAAAGGCTTTGCCAAGGTTGCTCCACGAACGGATATCTTTGTTATTGACAACCTGTTCAAGGTCATCGTGAACAAAATCACCGCCTAGAGAATTGGCATAAGCCAGACAGCAAGCCAGCGCCAAAAGGAGAAACACTTTGGCCACGGTCATTTCATCCATTAGCGTCAAAAGCCGATTGGTCGTGCCAACCGGTTGACGGTGAACGGCAGCGTCGGTTTCGACATCAAGGCGCGCAGAATCCTGGGCGTTCATTTTCATATCAACTCTTTTCCGGGGCTTTACAAGTCGCGAGTAGAAAGAGGGCTACTGGTTATTTTGCAGTTTGCATTAAAGCTTTCGAAGTGAGAAGAGTTTATTTACCGAGGCGCGATAAGCTTTCGCCAATCTTCTGCGTCAAGCTTTGGTACGCGCTATCTTCTTTCTCATGCGCTTTGCTGATTTGCAGCCCCTGTTCGAGCGTTTTGCGAGCATCAGCTTTTCTTTCCAGTTTTTCGTAAACCGTTCCCAATTCGTAAAGCACTTCAGCATCATCCGGCGTATAGGCCAGACAGCCTTCGAGTTCCGGCAGCGCTTCGGTTAAACGATGTTGTCGGCTGTAGCACATGGCCAAATTGAACCGCGAAGCAACCGCCTGTGGCTTGAGCGCCAAGGATGATTTGAAATAGCGTTCGGCTGCCGGATAATCGCCCGAATTGAAATAGATGGTTCCGAGATTGTTGAGCGCTTCAAACATTTCCGGGTCAACGTCAAGCGCGCGTTTGAAACTTTCAATGGCGCGCGACGTCTCGCCCATCCCTGTATAAACCTGCCCGAGCACATTGTAGATAGCCGGCTCGTCGGCTTTGAGCTGTGCCGCTCGATTAAGCGCATCGCGAGCTTCGCTGTAGCGTTTTACATTCAGCAGTTCAAGTCCGGCATTGTATGGGGCGACCCACAAGTTCGGTCTTACGCGAGCGGCATTTTCCCACAGCGAATAGCCGTTAGCCCAGGTGGAATTCTCGCGTAGGGTCACGGCAATTAAAAGTACGGCGAGCACAACCAGAGTAAGCGAAGCAACTCCGAGCCGATGAATCGAAGTAAGGGATTCGCCCTGGCGCAGAGCCTGGTTCTCTTCTTTCGCGGCAAGTTTAGCAATTCCCAGCGCAATCAAATATCCCCACCCGATGACTGAAAGATAGAGGTAGCGGTCAGCAATTAAATATTCAACCGAGAGGTTGCGAATATCCAAAACCAGCAGTAACGGAATAAATAATAGAGCAAGCGCCTGCCAGATTTCTTTGTTGATTTTTTTTCGATAATAAACCAGCGCACCTATAGCGCCGACCAGCGCCAGCATCGGCAAGAGGAAGCTGAGTGACAGCGGGCTTTTCACATAATCTGTGGCGTAGGCAATGCTCAGGTTCATCGGGTACAGCAGATGCAAAACATAGGTGCAGATTATCCAGGGCAGCGTCCAAAGCGTATGAATAAAGGGTCCGTGATAGGCCGTCGGGTTATACCAGGTTAAACTGCCTAACACCAGAAATCTCGCAATCAGATAAAGCGCCACCACCCCAAGATAAGGCAAAACCATTAGCGTCGCCTGTTTCACTGAAAGCCCCAGGTTGCCGGATTGAGCGGGGTTGCGCGTAGGGCTTACGGGGTTTGACACCTTAGCGGAATCAATCAATGCAAAAATAAAAATTAACGGAACGAGCGTTAAGGCGGTTTCTTTCGATAAGACTGCAAAGATAAAAAATAAGAGCGAGTAAATCAGCTGTGCTCGGTGCCGCTCATCTTTGAACCGTAAATAGAAATAGAAAGACCACAGCGCGAAGAGGCCAAAGAGCGGGTCGGTCACCCCGCTTATCCAGCTCACCGATTCGACGTGTACCGGATAGATGGCAAACAAGGCAGCGACGATTACCGCTACGGACTTGCGTTTCGCCAGCCGCAGCAAGACATAATAGACCGCGATGGCGCAGAGCAGATGTAACAACAAACTCACCAGATGCCAGCCTTGTTGCCAGAGCCCGAACATTTGATATTCGACAGTAAAGAGCACGGTAAATAACGGACGGTAATAAGGCGGCGGAATCGGCACTCTCAACCATTCGGGGCGTTCGCGAAACTGCCAAACATGCGTGGTAAACGCTTTGCCCAAATTGTCCCAACGACGGATGGCGGTATTTTTGACAATCTGGTCAAGGTCATCAAAAACAAAATCCCCGCCCAGCGAATTGGCATAAGCAAAACAAGAGAGCAAGGCCAGAAGTAGGATGATGCGTTGTGGGTTCAATTGTTCAAAGGCGGCCAGCAAGAGATTCGTCTTTTGTGCGGAAAGACTATCTTGAGTTGCCCCATTTAATTTCGGTTTGATAACCGCTTGCTTTGCGCTCTTAGTTGCCGTATTTGTTTTCGCCATACTGATGCATTGCCAATTGCGGGGCTAGTATAGAGATGAGGAAATAATTCCTGGCTTTACAAGGAGGGCGGCAGTTGAGGGCGAGTAACGGTTGGGGGAAAAGGCGATCGGCAACCTGAGATTATGTTGCTGCCGACCGCCAAGAGTTATTGAGAAAGGGGTTCGCCATTTTTAGGAATACGGTCTTGGGGAGTTGCCTGAGGAGGCTCGCCACCTTCAGCCACATAGACCACATTCATTTCATTTGAATAAAAAGAGCGATTGCCGGTGCCAAAAGTTCCAGTGGCTCCGGGTTTGGCGGTTGTGTCATACATGGCTGGCATTCTGTCACCGCCAGCAACCGGTTCGGAAGTAAAGGCATATCCGCCCTTAAAACCGTTTTGTATATTCTGGTCAACAAAGGCTCCGGCACCTAATTCCTGAAGAGTGCCAAATTTTTTGCCGCCTTTGGTTATCTGATATTGAAGTTGCGCTGTCCCGATCGCTTGAACTTCTCGCATTGCTGCTGTTTCGCGCGCCGCCTGTTGGGATTTAAGTAAGTTGGGAATCGCTATCGCTGCAATAATGCCAATGATGGCTACGACAATCAGCAATTCAATCAACGAGAAACCTCTCTGCTTTTTACGTTCCATAATTCTCTCCTCAGTTCTTTCAGAATCAAGCTCCCCTATGCAGGGAAGTTTTTGGTGCTTTCTTACGCAATCCAACGCGGTGTTAATTTTTTGGTTCCGCGAAATTTTGAACTGATGGAGAGACTATAGCACAAACGGGGAAGCCGCTGAAAGGCTTCCCCGTTCGTTAATTACGTTACCCAATTAAATGTTCTGGTTATTCGATTGGCGCACCACCCGATGGTACTCTAGCCGGGAAAGTCGGTGCTGTATAAGCTGACGTGTTGGCATAGATCACATAGGTTTCGTTTGAGTAGAAGAAGCGATTGCCTGTGCCAAAGGTGCCCGATGACTGCGGCGCGGAGGTGGTGTCGAAGTACGACGGTGTGGTACCGGCAACGGCAGCAACACCCGTGCAGGTGAAGTTGTAACCGCTCTTGCCTCCTGAGGCTAAAGCACTATCAACTTGTCCGTCGCTGTTGAGCGCGGTCAAGTTGGTAGCAAAGTGTTTGCCGCCACCCGTGGTGGATTGATAGGTTGCTTGCGCCGAACCCACTGTACGTACCGAACCGATGGCTGACGCTTCGTTAGCCGCCTGACGGGATTTGAGTAAGTTAGGAATTGCGATGGCGGCAATG
>JBIOWC010000204.1:0-4993 GCA_044868105.1 Blastocatellia bacterium | reverse complement strand
CCCAAGGTCTTGCGGTTAAACAGCAACGGCAATGGCAAAAGAAAGCTCTATGCTCTGGAAGAAGGGAAAGGGGCAAATAAAGTGATTGCCATTGGCGCTTCATCGGGCGGGCCGCACGCGCTCAGGTTTCTTTTGCCCAAACTGCCGCTCGATTTGGATGCCGGCATCTTAATCGTTCAGCACATGATGGAGAGTTTCACCGGCTCGTTTGCCAGGTGGTTAAACGACATTTGTGAATTTGAAGTCCGTGAAGCCTGTGAAGGGGATTTGGTTTTGCCGGGGCGAATTTTAATCGCCCCGGGAAACGCGCATATGCAGGTGAAGAAGACTGCCAACGGCGGCGAGGTCGTCTTAAAACGCACCGGGCAAGTCAACGGGCATGTGCCCTCGGTGGATATGTTATTTCAATCGGTGGCGAAAGAGTACGGCAAATATGCGACGGGTTTGATTATGACCGGCATGGGCAGCGATGGCGCGCAAGGCCTGGGAGAGATGAAAAAAGCCGGCGCCTACACCATCGCTCAAGACCGCGCCAGTTGTGTGGTTTACGGCATGCCGAGAGTCGCTGTCGAAAGAGGTTTTGTGGATCGCGTGATGCCGCTTGCAGAAATCGCTTCGCATCTGGTTTCTGTCATCGGTAAACGCGCAATGAGGGAGGAAAGTTATGTCGGGAATCGTTAGTCAATTGTCTTTAGGCGCATCGCCGCTGAGTTGTCTGGTGGTAGATGATTCGGCATTCATGCGCTTTCATCTGAAGCGACTCATCGGGTCAATCGAAAACATCACCGCGAATGAAGCCACCAATGGCACGGAAGCGATTGCCAAATACCAGCAACTGCAACCCGATTTCGTGTTGATGGATATTGTCATGCCGGGACTGGAAGGCGTCGAGACGGTTAAGCAGATTTGCGATGCCAATCCGGGGGCGCGAATCATTATGATTAGCTCCGTTGATCACACCGATAAAGTTGAAGAGGCGTTTGCCGCCGGCGCCAAAGGCTTCATCTCCAAACCGGTAACCGTAGATATGTTGCGCATGACGATTGAGCGGGTGATGAACGCTTCCTAAAGCGCCTTGAGGAGAGCTTATGAGATTAGACTTTGTAAAAATATTCATCAGTTCAACAACCGAACTCTTGCATGAACTCTTAGGCCCGGATGTCGAAGTACAATCCATAGATATGCAAGCCAAACCGATGACCGGCAGTGATGTCATTACCATCATTTCGCTGGCCGGCGAAGCCCACGGGCGCGTGATTTTCGACATGGAGTTAAACACCGCTATGAAGTTAGGCGGGCATTTGATTGGCGAAGAGATCACCGGCATGGACGGGCTGGTGAGCAGTTCGATTGCTGAACTCGCTTCGATGGCCATCGGGCGGGCGATTTCGCAAATCAATAATAACGGCACGAAACTCAAGATGACCCCGCCGATTGTCATTAAAGGGGCCAACCTTGAAAGTTACGACAAATGTTTTGAAACCCTCGTAGCGCCCATCATGACGCACTACGGGGAAGTCCGCATGAATGTCAGCATCCATGATTTAGATTGAAGGAGTAATAATATGGCACAAAAAAGCGATGAAATTTTAACGCTATTTTCTAAAAGCGAAGAAATACTCGAAATGTTCAGTCGAGGCCGAGAGTTTACCGAAGAGTTGATGCGCGAAAATGAACGCTTGCGTTATCGCATCGTTGAACTCGAATCCGAACACCTCACGAGCTCCGATTCGATTCAAAGAAAACTGATGGAAACCTTGCAAAACGAGATGGAGCGGTTGAAGGCGGATAACAGCCAGATGAGTCAAAAGCTCGATTTCCTGCGCCTGCGCTTCAAAGAGATTGAAGATGAGAACAAGGATTTCGCGCAACGCTATGTCGAGGTCGAAGAGCAAAACGAATCGTTGGCGAATCTCTATGTGGCCAGTCACCGGTTGCATTCGACGCTCGATGCCGATGAAGTCATGCTCTATATCAAAGAGATTTTAATCAACCTCATCGGTTCGGAAGAGTTTGGCATCTTCATCGTAGATGATGAAACCAATGAATTGATTCTCGCCGGTCACGAAGGCGAAATCGTGCACCTGCTTGATAAAGGTCGGGTGGCCTTTGGTGACGGGCTTGAAGGCATGGTGGCGCAAAGCGGCGAGCCGTTCTTTACCGATGATTTAGGGGAAAACGGCGAAGTCTGCGCGTGCATTCCCTTGAAAGTCAAAGAGCGCGTCATCGGCGTCATTGCGATTTACAAATTACTCGGTCACAAACGCGAATTGACGGCCTTAGACCATCGCCTGATGGAACTGCTGGCCGGCGATGCGGCGACCGCTTTGGTGAGTTCCAAACTCTACGGTTTGGCGGATAGAAAATTGCGAACCATTGAAGGGTTCATGAATCTGCTGAGGGTGCGTTAAAGGAGGAAGTATGAATAATAAGTCTCTGTTGGTTGTAGATGATTCAGCCACATTTAGACAGTTGCTATGTATGAGCCTGGTCAGGGTTGATGGCATCAGCCCATCCAATATCACCGAAGCGGCCAATGGCGAAGAGGCTTTGACGAAAGTGAAAGAGCGGCATTTCGATCTGGTGCTTACTGACATCAATATGCCGAAGATGACCGGCTTGGAGTTTGTTGAAAAGGTGCGCAATGAATTGAAGCGCCCCGAACTGCCCATCATCATTATCACGACCAAAGGCGCGGAAGCCGATGTGGATACGGGGATGAAACTTGGCGCCAACGGCTATTTGTCAAAGCCCGTGTCAATGGTGCAACTGCGGGAGTTGATTAACGGATTTCTTAAATAAGGATTCGCTATGGAATTGACCGGAAATTTGAGCGATTTCGCTCTCAGTGACATTTTGCAAATCATGTCTTTGAGTCAAAAGACCGGCACCCTTTCGCTCACGGCTGAAGGGGTCGAGGGCAGAATTGTAATTGAACGAGGCCGCATAACGCATGCGACTATCTCACCGGGAGAGAATTTCGCCGACTATCTGGTCAGCCGCGAAGCCCTCAGTCGCGAAGATTGTCTGGCCTTAGAGACGGCTTGCCGCGAACTGAATAAATCCTGGATGTTTGGCGCCCTGGTGGTCGAAAGGGCCTTGCTGTCGAGCAAAGATTTGGAATATTACGCGCGCCAGTTTTTATGGGGCGTGCTCCGTCAGCTCATTCAACTCGAAAAAGCGAACTTCGGTATCGTGCTCAATGAAATCAGCAGCCTCGGCGAATTCGCCGAAGTGAAACTGCGCGACGGTTTTGAAGTCGGCGAGGTGCTCTTAGGCGAAGCCAAGGAACGCGATGAAGCAAGTCGCGCCGACTCGCCGCTGTTTGCCGCCATTGATGCGCCAGTAGCGAAAAAACCGAACGGCGTCTTGAGCAGTTTTCCAATTTTTAAAGACGACGCGATTATTCAAAAAACCCGGGAGCTGCTCTATCCGTCGAGCTACGACCGGCAGCCCGCGAAAGTCGCTAGCCCGCGCTACGCCGGGATGTCCCCCTCATCGGCGGAAAACGATTATTTAGGGGGACTCGGTGATGATGCGCGCTACTTTTATGAAGATAGTACGAGCAACGCCGAACACCTCTTGCGTAAGGGGGCGTTTGATAAACCGCAACTGCTCTGTTCCTTGCTGGCTGAACTACGGGCCTTATCCTTTGAAGCCGAAGTCAGTTTATCGGTCATGCGCTACGCCAGCGAAGTCGCGTCGCGGGGCATATTATTCGTCGTCAAGAATGAAGAGCTGTGCGGACTGGGACAATTTGGCGTTCACAAAGGCGATTATAACGGCAGCCTTGATGATATGGTGCGCGCCATTCGCATTCCCATCAAAGTGCAAAGCGTCTTCACCAATGTGGTGACCACGGGCAGCGCCTTTGTTGGCAAGTTGAAAGACGGCTACTGGAATCTGGAAGTGTTAAACCGGCTCGGCGAAACCGATAGGGAACTAAACGCCTTTGCCTTGCCGTTGTTTTGCAAAGGCCGAGTGATGTTCGTGGTTTACGGAGATAACTATCCGGGCAATCGCGAATTTGAAGGCCTGGATGAATTTCAGGTCTTCGTCCAGCAAGCCACCATCGCCTTAGATAAACTGGTGCTTGAGAGAGAGCTTCATGAAATCCAACCCCACCTAACCTTGGCTGCGCCATAACCTGAGCCTGATAGCTAGGCCGATTTACCAACCCTCTGAGAGACCATTCCGGCAAAAAAAATAATCCAGTTGCTGAAGCGTGTCTAAATAGCCTTGAAAGGACACTGTGCCATAAGCCTGGGGCCTCGCTCCGGGAATCCGCGTCGTACGGGAACAGGCGCTGAAAGGGCGCCATAAACTCTGGTATTTCGTTGAGGAAGGCTGGCGACCTTCAACCGGCGCGCCGGGCTATTGAATCGCGCCCCTGCGGGGCTTTTCAGACCTGCTCCAGAGGGACGGTTCTCACAAAATGATTTAGATCGCTTCTCACTTATCCATTAAAACCAATCGGCGACATAACAGATCTTCCGAGCCCCGGGCGTTAAATTGTAAGGGTCCGGCTGTCCGGGTGACCAAACCCAGGGCGAAGTATCGTCGCGCGATGTCGTTTTAATTGAGACATGCATATGATGGGTATGCGGATTGGAACCGCTGTAGGCGCGCCAGCCTTCGGAAGCGCGCGAACGGTTATAGATTTGCTTATTCCAAATGACGTAAGTGACGCGCGGGTCGTTGATCACCAGCCGGGAAAGTTGTTCGCAATCAACCCCATTGGACGGATCATGCGTTAAATCAAAAGCGTTACCCAGATTGTGGTCGCTTTTTCTTGCTTGATGTCGCGCATCTCCCATGATCCCGTCAGATGCCCGACTGCGATTTCCCCAACGGGCCGTTGCATCTTTCAAGGCTTGTTTACAGGCTTTTGCAGGTGTTGCCATACTCATTCTCCTTAATATGATGATATGTTAATCAAATAAAATAATAATTTTCGCCAGCGCCAGTCTTGCCCAACCGTAAATCCAATATT
>JBIOWC010000203.1:0-11909 GCA_044868105.1 Blastocatellia bacterium | reverse complement strand
ATCTGGAATAAGGGCGCCAGTAAAGCGAGCGCAATCCCGTCAATGACATAAACCAGGTTATCGAGTTGCGAGCCTTCTTTGGTGGCTTGATAGAAATAAGAAACAAATGAAGCTAAAAACCAGGCGTAGAAATGATAGGTTAAAGCGACGCGGCTCTGTTTGAATAAAACGAAAAGCCCAACCGCCAAATAAACCAAGCCGATGAAGGCCAGATAGAGCCCCAGCTCAAGCTGTTGGGGTGCGGAGATGATCGTGAAATCAATATCGAAGATGGGCTGGTCGAGTTTATAGATGCTTTGCAAGGTGGCATCGTCACGTTCGATAACATAGCGCCCTTCGCTGCCGACGCCGAGTTTGTCGAGATAGAGAGAGATGGTTTCGGCTTTTTCAATCGCTTCGTATTTGCCTTGATAAAAGATGGCGCGAACATAGTCGCCCTTTTTAACTGAAATGTGGGTGTAGGATTTGACGGATTTCGCCAGCACTCCGTTTGCCGTATCAACCCATTCAACGCCGTCATCGGCAATCGGCGGGGCGCTCAGGCGGTCGCGCAAATTGAGAATTCCCAAAACAACAAGAAGCCCCGTCACCACGAGTACTGCTAAGAGCTTCATCTTGTCTAAAAAATTCCTCATCGGTCTAACACCCCGAGCGCGTGAGCCGCTAAGCCTCACAGTAAACCTGATAACGATTGCAACTTCTATTCCGACAAAGCTGCAATCAAGGTATACATAAAACCTATGCTTTTCGCCGGTTTTACTTACTTTAGGCACGTTCAGCATCCGAGTTTTCGGAAACTTTCCGAGTTTTCGGATGCTTCACCATTCTGCATACTGCTGAACTTCTCGGCTCAATCAGACATAGGCCTTTAACCTATGAAGGCGAGCAAGCTGTTACGGGGCATCATCCTTAAAGAACCTTTTATTGACGCAGGCTGTTTTTTTACAGCTTAATGCTTTTTCTCAGAAAGCCAATCTTATTTTTAGAATCTCATTGAAACGCCAACGCGAACCAGACGGTTATAACGGCTGGAAATCAATTGTTGGGTTTCATCACTAATCGAAGTTTGTTGATCAAGCAGATTGCGTAAATCCGCTATGACTTCCCAATGACCGGGAAGAATGCCGAAATCAGGCAACGATTGCGAAAGCGAAATGCTGAGGTTCGGGTCATAAGTGGCAATTTGACCTTGAAACGGATCAATCGCAAAAATCGCCTGTTTGGGCGCAATCCGCAAAACGGTTGAGATGCGAGTCCCGCTCTTCACGAAATGGGCATTGACCCGCGCCGAAAAGACTTGGAACGAAGCGTTGGAAAAGAGATTCGCCGGTTCCGTGATTCCGCGCCCATCCAATCGCTGACCTTCGCCAAATGCATAGCCGATTGAGCTATCAAAGATATTGTTAATTTTGCGGTTATAAACGACACGCAGACCCCGCGCCCGCCCTTTCTGCTCGGCAGTGCTCAGGGTCGGATCGTCTTCGATGCGGTCAACCGGAATGGCCAATAGCCCGACGCCGTGCCCGGAAACCGTATCAAAGAAAGCCATCACCTCGACCGATGATCTATCGGACAAAATGTGCTCGGCTCCGACCTGCAAACGATAGCTGCTGTCGGTAAGCGGTCGGCTGTCTTTCGCGAAAGCGACGGTCTTGGGCTGGGCAAAAACGATTTCACCCGATTCAAGATTAACGCTCGATTGCTCATCGACCGACGAACCGGGTTCTAACCCTGCAAACAGGCGGGTTCGCGCACCGGCATCCACCGCAACGCCAAAACGCGGCAACACGCTGGTCGCTTTGGCGCCTTCCGTAAAGCGCGCAAACTCCAACCCGTAGACGACCAGTACGGGACCGGCAACCTGCCAGGTATCTCTAGCGGAAAGCGAAAACTGTCCGACTTTCGGAATGGCGCTTTGTCGCGAAAAAGTGAAGCGCGCATAACCCAGCGCCAGACTGAGTTTATGTTGGTCGCCCGCATGCGTGGTGGTTAAAACTTCAAAGCGTTGCATCGCCCCGTCCCCATGACCGACTTGCCCATGCATGACCATGTTGGTATCACGCGCCAGTTGTTGCGATACGGCGAAGTTTGCGCCAACCATTGAGCCAACGCTTGATTCATCACTGGCGGCGGTTTGATTGAACGCATTGACGAACCCATGCAATTCGGAAGAGCGCGGCGCGAGAACGGTCGGCGCATCCTCGACCACCTCTTTGGGTTTTTCATCATCCCAGTGAAAGATGGAACCCCGAGCGCGACGGGTTGCGGCTTTGGAATCGGCGTTCAAGCTGGTCTGTTCGGCGAGCGTCCCCGTGCGACGCATGAGAAGGGAATCGAAAACAATAACTTTGCGCGGCAGCACATCGGCGGCAAAAACAATCGGTGTAAAGCCTGTAGCTAAAGCTTTGACCTGATAGCGACCGGGAATAATGTTGGCGGCAAGAAACAAGCCTTCTTTATCTGTGCTCACCTGTTTCACAACTTTAGGTTTTTCCTGGTCAACTTCGGCCATGACGAGCACGGATGCGCCGACAAGGGGGGAGCCTTGAGCGTCTTTAATCACGCCGCGGATAGACCCGACGGCTACGGCTGCCTCAGCATTAGACACATTGCCATAGAGAGACAACCCTATGACCATTAGCGTCCATACCTTCAAAGCTAATCTCATAAAACACCTCGTTAGAATCAAGAGGAAGCACGGGATATAAATGTTTGGGCGAGAAAATTGTAACATCCAACTTTGCTGCGTCGCAACGCGAATGATACCATCCGCCAATCGCACAATCTATGTTTATTTGCGCTTAATATCAAGGCTATTGCAAACCTCTTATGCTCTACATTGTGGCGACACCGATTGGCAATCTCGAAGACATCACCTTGCGAGCATTGCGCCTGCTTGCCGAGGTGGATCTGATTGCCTGCGAAGACACTCGCCATACGCGCAAGTTGCTCACCCATTACAACATTCAAACGCCAACCATTAGCTATCACGAACACAATGAGCGCGAGCGGTCCACAGAGATTTTAAGCAAGATTGAAAACGGGTTAAACGTGGCGCTGGTCTCTGATGCGGGAACGCCGCTCCTCTCGGACCCCGGTTTTTATCTGGTCAGCGAAGCCCTCGCGCGCGGCGTACGGGTCGTGCCGATTCCGGGCGCTTCAGCTCTGGTTACGGCGCTTTCGGCTTCGGGACTGGCCACCAATGAATTTCTGTTTGCCGGGTTTTTGCCGGCAAAACCGAGCGCCAGGCGAGCGCGACTCGGCGAACTGGCTACCCTGCACACCACTTTAATTTTTTATGAAGCGCCACACCGCATTCAAGCCATGCTCGCCGATGCCCAAGAAATTTTAGGCAACCGTCAGTGTGCGCTGGCGCGCGAGCTGACGAAAGTGCACGAAGAATTCGTGCGCGGCTCGCTTTTCGAGTTGATGGAAAAAGTAAATGCGAGGCCTTTGAAAGGCGAAATGGTTCTGCTGATTGCGCCACCGACAGCCGATGAACAAGCGGCAACCCTGATAGAGTCTCTGTCAATTCTCGAAGAGCTTGAAAACTTAATGGAGGTTGAAAAACTCGACCAAAAATCCGCCCTTAAACGGATTGCGCGGCGTCGCCGTCTTGCCAAAAGCGAAGCTTATCGAATGTTGATTGCCGAAAAACGCCAACGCGAAGATGGCGCCTAGAGCGATTTTCAAATAGATATACCCTGTAAGGGCAGGGTGAGTGAGTACACTTACCGTCGTGAGTACACTTACCGTCGTGAGTACACTTACCGTCGTGAGTACACTTACCGTCGTGAGTACACTTACTGTCCCTGCCCGAATCGAGCAACGCTCGATGATCCTTCATCGCCTGCTGGGCGTCCGGGCAACCACAGTAAGTGTACTCGCGAGTAAGTGTACGCATTCGGGTTGCCCCTACAGCTAAACGCAAATGAAAACCGCTCTAGCTTAACCATAGACCGGCTTGGCGCGCTTTGCTTGAAATGCACTTTGCAAAAATATTTCTTGCACCGTCCGCTCAGTTTCGCAAAGCGCGCCAGGGTGATGGCAAAATCATTGCGCCGGAATCACCCGCACCTTATATCCCAGATTGCTGTTTTCAAAGGCGCTGATTCCTAAATTGTAACTACCCGGCGTCAGCGTCACGGCAATAAATTCATTTCCTGTCGGGCCATTGCTCTTGCCGACCACGCTCGGGTCATTGACCTTAACTTTCTTCTTGCCGACCGTATTCGCATCAAACAGGTACATATCCAAATCGCCTGCGGCGTTATTGATGGGCTCCAGAATGATGAAGTACAACTTCGTTTGAGTAACCTCGAATTTGTACAAATCTTCTAACGGGTCAACGCCGCCGCCCGGCAGCGCTGTAACCCGAAAACCGCTTTCATCAGAGCCCGACACCGTGCCGGTCAGTTCAATTGGCGGATTAATGAGCGGCGCCTTTCTGATCTTATCGTTCGGTTCAACCTCATTTGCAGTGGTGAACGAACCTAAATTCAAACCATTGATAATCAAATCAATTCCCGAAGTCGTATTGCCGACCGTCACGGTCACGGGGGTAAAGACGGCAACCGAATTCGAGGTGTTACCGGCGCCGTTGTAATACTCTTCAGCAACCGGTAGCGGAATTTGATTGCCGAGCGGTCCAATGCCGGAACCGGCTACGGCAGAGTCATTGACGCGCTGCAGCATGACCAGGTATTGACCGTCAGGCAAACCGCTGATTTTGTAACGCCCGGCGCCAAATTGTACCCCCGACACGGCGCTTGCCGCGGTTGCCAGACTATCGGTGCCATCTTGTCCCGGAGGAACCAGCGGCACACTGTCGGAGTCAAGCGGAATTGCCGCCACCGGAAAACTCGTAAACGCCGTCGCGCCCGATGACGGCGGATAAGCGCCTTTGCTGATTCTTCGCGCCACCACATTGATTCCGGTAATCGGGATTTCCGTGTCGCCTGTTTTTATGAGCACACGCCCTTCGATTGAACCCGTCGAAGCTAAATATTCAGGCGTCGGATAGAGATTCGATAAAGCCGCTTGCGTATCGAGGTCAAGCGTCGCGACGAAAAATCCCGAACTGCCGAAGCCCTTGCTTAACAGCGTCGAATCCGGCGCCCTGGTGGTCGCCGAAAATAGAAATGGGTAAAGCGTTTCCGTAAACGGCGCGAATAAATCAAAGGTCTGAGCCCGCGTAAAGCCTGCGGGCTGCACGGAATTTGCGCCGTTTGCGGCAATGTCGCCGTTGACTTGCGCGTGGTCTAAAGGGCCGGCGAAATGTCCGAATTCGTGCGTGAAAACGCCCAGAAACGGCACTTCTCCGACGCGGCTGATGGCGGCGCCGTTTAAGACCACAATCCCTTCTTTCAGCGCATTGTTGGCTATATCAACTTGAATAAAATCGAAAAAGCCGAGGACGCCGCCGCTGCCGGTTATCGCGCCGTTGCTGTCAAAGACGATAGGGTTTTGAAAGGTCGGCGTGCCGCCATAAATCAATCCGATGTTTGACGAAGTGACATCCATCGGTTGCCCGGTGTTGGGATTGCGTATGCTGCCGGCATTAATAAACTTGAGTGTCGAAGTGGGAATCGCCGAATATTCGCCGAAAATTCGGTCAACTAAGGCGACCGCTTTTTCATTGGAGAGCGAACCCAGGGTGCCGCTATCCACGCGATACAAGACGCGACCTTGCGCGTCTACGGTTTGTGAATTGAGCGCGCCGCCTTGCACAACCGCGCGCGACCACAGGACCGGTTGCCCGCTTGGGCCGGTCAGCAACGGGCCGCCGGCCGGTGTGCTGATGGCCAGTAGGGTTATCAAGCCGCTCGCGACAACCACAGAAGCGATGAAGCGTCGCGCCGCGAAAGATTGTTTCAGATGAAAGGTGATGCTTAATTTTTTCATTGAATATTAGCTCCCGGATGAATGGCCCCACGCGGCCTGCCATGGGCGCCCGTAATGCGTTCGATGACCTCAGAAAATGCCGCCAGCGGTAAGGCGCCGCGTTTATTCAATAACGACTCCTGTTGTGCGCTGGGACTGGCCAACGACTGGTCGCGGCTCGGAAAGATGACCCGGGCATCCTCTTCTTTCTTGATGCTCCAGACATAAGGCGCATCAAATAAACCAATGTTGTTGATGCTATTGCGCGCCAGTTCATTTCCTGAAGGCATCGTGGATACGAAAAACGCGCCCTGATAAAGCCCGACAGGGTAAGTCACTTTGTCGTCGAGATAATTGGGAATCAAAAAAAGCAACAGCCGGTCGCCCACTTCATACTCGCTCATGCCGTGAATAAATTCTCCGGGCTTGACGGCGCGACCATGCATCTGGATGCCGCTCTCTTTAAAGAGCGGGCGCGCCGGATGACCGAGTTGCGTGAAGGTATATGTTTTATTGAATGTGCCCTTAAAAGCGCGTTCGACTTCAAAGGTGTAATGCGTCACCGGCATCATGCCTTGCGCCATATATTCGGTGGTCTCTTCGACGTTGACGCACCGACCAAGAAAGATTCTATCGGCCGTTGCTTCCATGTCTTCGAGATTAAACCGCACCACCGCGTGATGCGCTTCAGAGGCGTTCCATCCGCTGGTGATAATCAGTGCCATAATCGTCATCACCAGCGTCAGTTTACACAAACGTACTACCATAGATTTTCTCCGTGTTTTGTTCGAGCGTTTTTTTATAGCCACAAAGCGGCACAGCAAACACAAAAATCAGAGGCCTGAAAAATCTGCGCCCGGCAAGCGCTGGTCCGGGGTTAGCAATTTTGTGCCATTCGTGCTTTTTTGTGGCGATTATTCTGCGTTAATTAAGTTTTTGAATTGCCCCGCGTCGCCCGACGGCAACGCCTTGCGAGGGGCTGATTAAATCAATCGCTAACAGATGTTTTACCGAAACCGGTGCAACCGCCACCCAACTTTTCCCGCCATCGGTTGAATGCAAATTAGTGCCGCGCGAACCGACCGCCCAAAACTCCTGGTTGCCGGCAGCCGCAACCGCGCTCAGCATTTCGGTCGTGCCGGAATTGACTGGTGTCCAATCCGCGCCGTTTTCGCTCCGTAAAATCGTGCCGCTTTCGCCGACGGCAACACTTTGTCCATCCGTCGTGACGGCCAGTCCGAGCAAGGCTTTCATCGTCGCCGATTTTTTCTGCGTCCAGGTTTTGCCGCCATCCAGCGTTGCAAGAATTAAGCCGTCCTCACCGACAATAAAACCGCGCTCCGGCGTGGCGAAACGAATAGCCCAGAAATCTTCAATGCGCCCGGTCGCCATCTGTTCCCAAGTCGCGCCGCCATCTGTCGTGCGCAGCACCAAGCCGCGTCCGCCAGCCGCAAAACCACGCTCCCCGTCAATAAAACAGATGGAATTTAACACTTCACCTTCGCGTTCAAATCGCTGATTCTTCCAGGTGAGGCCGCCATCCGTCGTGCTTTCGATTCGCCCGGCAAAGCCGGCCATCCAACCGCGCGTCGGCGTGATGAATTGAATCGCGGAAAAGACCTCGGTGGTTTTGTATATCACTTTCCAACTGTTGCCACCGTCAGTGGTGGCAAGCAGCGGCCCGCCTTCGGGACTGATGTCACCAACTGCCCAACCGTTTTTTTCGTCAACAAAGTCAACGGCGAGCAAATCATAAGGGCTGATATTTTGTCCGACTACCCAATGAATTTGTGCGGGAGAGGTTTGCTTATTTTTATTTCCTTCGAGAGCGCCCGAATAATTATTGCAGGAGACCGCCAAGGTAGCGCAAGTCAATAAAGTGCATGAGCAAATAAATTGTTGCAGGCGGTGCAGCATCATAAATCTTGAATGCGGCGGGGAGAGAATTTTGCAACGGTGAGGCGCTATACTAAAGACTATTCAACCGGCTTTCAAGCCGCAGCGCAAAGTTGCGCCGGGCGACCGCCAGGGCGAAAACCAAAATTTTTTTCGCCCTGGCGGTCGCCTGATTACTTTATAAGCGAATGATTTTCGCTTCGTGTTCCGAGAGGTTCAAATTGCGCGTCGCATTGCGCGTATCAACGATGAGCGGCGCTAAAGAGACCACCTTTGCATAATCAATGGCCGAATGGTCGGTGACAATCACCACACAATTACACTCGCTCAATAATTCATCGCTAAGCGGCACGCTTTCGAGAGACCCTTTGCCATCCAAATCCATCTTCGCAATATGCGGGTCGTGATAACTGAGCAGCACCCCTTTATCGAGCAGTTGTTCGGCAATGCCGAGCGCCGGCGATTCGCGCACATCATCAATATCGCGTTTGTAAGCGACGCCAAGCATTAAAACCTTTGAGCCTTTCAACGGCTTGCTCTGTTCATTCAACCCATCTTGAACCAGCCGGACGACATAACGCGGCATATAGGAATTGACCTCTTCGGCAAGCCCGATAAAACGCGCTTCAAATCCATGCAGGCGCGCTTTCCAGGAAAGGTAATGCGGGTCGAGCGGGATACAGTGGCCGCCGATGCCCGGACCCGGATAGAAAGCCATAAAGCCGAAGGGTTTGGTCGCCGCTGCCTGAATGACTTCCCAGGAATCAATTCCCAGGTGGTAACAGAGCTGGGCAATTTCATTCACCATGGCAATGTTTACGGAGCGAAAGGTGTTCTCTAAGAGCTTGGCGGTTTCGGCGACTCTGGCGCTGGAAACCTTGTGCACCCGTTCGACAATCGTTTGATAGAGCGCGGCGGCGACTTCCATCGAATCTTTCGATACCCCGCCGACCACCTTCGGAATATTGTGAGTCTGAAATTGCGGATTGCCAGGGTCAACGCGCTCTGGCGAAAACGCCAGGAAAAAATCTTCGTCCAGTTTCAAACCGCTCTCTTCGAGCATCGGCAGCAGCACTTCATCGGTGGTGCCCGGATAGGTGGTTGATTCGAGAATAATCAACTGCGGCGATTGCACATGGGCGCAGACTTGTTCGGCGGCCGCCAGGATGTAAGAAATATCCGGCTCTTTGGTTTTTCTCAGCGGAGTGGGCACGCAAATCACCACGGCATCGGTTTTGCGGAGCTTGGAAAAATCCACGGTTGCCGAGAGTTTGCCTTCCGCCACCAGCGCTTTGACCGCTTCGGTCGGCACATCCGGGATGTAAGAAACGCCCTCATTAATCATCGCGGCGCGGCGCTCGTCTACATCAAAACCGATAACTGTATGACCGGCTTTGGCAAGCTCAACCGTCAGCGGCAAGCCAACATAACCTAATCCGATGACCCCGACAACGGCGCGGCGCTCGGTGATTTTATTCAATAATTCTGCACTCATTCGTTTTGATTACTCCAATACTTATTCATTCAGAAAATTGCAATGTCAGAAGATTTTCCATATCCAGGGTCAAAGTTGCTGAATTAAATCCTTACCGTTTTAGTGCCTTTCTTGCAACTCGCCGCTCATCAAATCGTTGCTAACAACTCCTGGCGCGTGACGGTCGCCGTGCCCAGTTTGCCCACCACGACGCCAGCCGCGTGATTGGCAAGCACAGCGGCTTCGACAAAAGAGGCGCCCGAAGCCAGCGCCAGCGTCAAGGTCGCAATGACCGTATCGCCGGCGCCCGTTACATCATAAACCTCGCGCGCTACGGTGGCGATGTCCGTCAGTCTGCCGTCATCCGTAAACAGCGACATGCCTTCTTCGCCGCGAGTAATTAACACGGCGCGACAGGCGAGCGTTTCAAGAATGCGTTTTCCGGCTTGGCGCAAACTCTGGGCGTCTTCGATGGCAACGCCTGCGGCCTCGCTGGCCTCTTGATGATTCGGGGTGATGATGGTCACCGGTTGATAGCTGGCGAAGTTTCTCAGCTTCGGGTCCAAACAAACCATAAGCTCGCGCTGGCTGGCCGCCGCCAGGGTTTCGCGCAACACGCGCGGCGAGAGCGCCCCCTTATGGTAATCGGAAACCACCACGGCGTCGGCGTTTTCAAGCTGCTCATAAAAAGTTTCGATGAGCCGGTTTTCAATGGCTTCTGAAACCACCTGTTTGCTTTCGCGGTCAGCGCGGACGACCTGTTGATTGTGCGCGATAATGCGCGTTTTCAAAGTCGTTGGACGTTGCGCATCAGTAATCAGCCCCAGGTGACTGACGCCCGCTTTATTGAGCGCAAGGCGCAGGCGCTCGCCGTCCGTATCATCGCCGACAATGCCTATCGGTTGAGGCTCGGCGCCCAGCGCGACCAAATTCGCCGCGACATTTCCGGCGCCGCCAAGCGTCAGGGTCTGGCGCTCGACTTCAACGACCGGCACCGGCGCTTCCGGCGAGATGCGGCGCACCCGTCCGAAGATAAATTCGTCGAGCATTAAATCGCCAAGCACGATGATCCGTTTGCCATCGAACTGTCGGGATAGCTCTTCGGCGCGCTCGCGCGCAATGGTTGCCTGAATGTCACTCATCTGATTTTTCTGCCTACCTCATCAACGGCGGCAATCACCTCTGCAACGGAAATCCGGTTAATTGCGGTGTCAGGATTATTCTCTCGGCCGAAGGCCGAAGGCCTTCGGCCGACTACTTTGTGCGGCGCATCCGTCCACGGGTGCCAAACCGTCGCATTTGATGAACCGAAAATGGCCACCAGCGGACGCTGACAAGCCGCGGCAATGTGCATCGGCCCGCTGTCGTTACCGACAAACAAACTTGAAAGACTAATCAATGCCATCAACTCTTTCAAGTTCATATCCGTCATCACCCGAGGCGACGATTGGGCCAGCGAGGAAACCGCGTCGGCAATCGCTTGTTGATTTGGTGCCGCGATGATGATGCTGGGCATTTGATGCGCAGCGGCAAGATAATCCACAACTTGAGCGAATTTATCTACGTCCCATTGTTTGGACTCAAAGGCGGCGGCCGGAGAGATAAGGGCAAAGGCGGCGGCCGCCGAATCCTGGTCGCTTGCCAGCAGTCCACAGGCGGCAAGCCGCTCTTTTACGGCGAGCTTTGCCGCTTCGGAAATCTGTAGGCGGAGTTGTGGGCGGGGCAGGCGGGGCACGCCTGTCCAATAAAGCAGCGCGAGTTGTTGTTCAACGCTATGAATTTCGTGCCGACCCAATATGACATCCGGCGACGGGGCGCGCGCCGTCAGCAAAGATGAGTAACGATGTCCGGCATACCCCACGGTCGAACGCGCGCCCGAAAGCCGCGTGAGAAAACTTGCCGTTGAACCGCCGTGCATATTGAAAGCCACCGCAAATTCCTCGCCTCTGAGTTTTTTAATCAAGTTAACGCGGGATAAAAAATTCGCCTTGATAATGAAAAGTTGATCAACCAGCGGATGATCTTCAAGAATCGGCGCGGCTAAAGGTTCAGAGACGACAGTGATTTGTATTTGAGGTTGGAAGGCTTTGAGCGCCTCAAGACAAGGCGTCATTAAAACCGAATCGCCAATTGAGCGAAGGCGCACGAGCAAAACCTTTTTAGCGTCCGACCATTCCGGCAATCGTTGGTTTTCGGTCTCTTCATCCTTCAACGATTCAATCAAGCCTTTTCCTCGATGGTGGCTTCATCAACGAGCATCACGGGAATATCATCTTTTACGGGATAGACCCGCTTGCATTGCGAGCATTTTAAGCCGCTCGCGTCGGCTGTCAGTTCGACTTTCACTTTACAAAGCGGACAGACCAGAATGCTCAGTAACCGTTCACTGATTGCCACACGTCCTCCCCTATCTGATGTCGGCAGCCGGTAGCCCGTAGTCGGTGCACGATTGCAATTTGAATAGGTTGATCATCCTATCAACCATCCGGTTTACTTACCGACCACCGACGACCGGCTACCGGGTTAATAGCGTCTCAAATAAATATCCGGTCCGACAACGTGTTCACCGAAGAGGTTGGGAGAGATGGGACGGTTGGCGGCGTCGTCATGGCTGAAATGTCCGGCGTACCAAATAACGATGTCGCTGTTTAAAATG
>JBIOWC010000202.1:0-33656 GCA_044868105.1 Blastocatellia bacterium | reverse complement strand
GAACTCTGCCGACCCCGCTGTCATACATACCTGAGAGGATGCTGCCTTTTCGGCCGCCGCGGTTTTGAGCCGACTGCGCCAGTTGTACGAGATTGACGAAGGCCGGGCCGCCTTCATAGCCAACATTACCTCGGGCATCGAGCCAGTAGCGGCCGCGATAGACGGGGCCGAGTTGCTGAAGCGCCGCCACATCCAGGCGATGAAGTTCGCGCCCGTTGACGAAGACGCCGGTGTTGCCTCTTGAAGCATCCCGTCGGAGCGCCCCGCCGAAGTTATAGCCGGCGTGAATGAATCCCAGCGTCTGACCACCTTCAAGTCCCCAGGCGCCGCACACTCTATCGTACCAATATTCGCCGTTGACCATACGCCCGCCATATCGCGCTTCGAGCGCCTGGATGACCGCATCGCTAAGGCGCACGCGGTTGACGACGACATAGCGAGCCGAGGTTTCGCGGTAGCCTTGCTGGGCGTGGGCGCTATTGCTGGCACCAAAGATGGCCAGGAGCGACAAGGCAATCAATGCCACATACAACACGAGGAGAGCCCGCTGAAGGCGAGCAACTCCCTTGATTGAGAGAGGGGTTAAGGTAAGCATTCTAATTCTCCTTTCTATTGACTGTTGAAATCGTTTATCAAAGTTGCCGTTATCTTTACTAAAGGCGAAAGTGGCAATAAACTTTCACCTCAAAGTGTGAAGACGCAGTCAAGTGCAAATCCTTCTCACGGGAATTGAAAAATTTTGTCAGAGGGCCGCCTAACAATAAAAACCGAGACACGCTTCAACGCGATTATTGAGGAATACGGCCAGTTGTTGCGCAGCGCCATTATTCGCTGTTGCCCCAGAGACCTGGGGATTCAATTCGACGATATCGAGCAGGAAGCGCGGTTAAGGTTGTGGCGGGCGCTCGAAAGTGAGAGAGAAATCCATGATCTTGCGTCTTATATCTACAGGATTGCCGCCACCACGACCATAGATGCAGTGCGGCGAGTAAAAGCCAAACGCGAAGGGCAACTGCGTCTAACAGAAGAAGAGAATGAAGAGGGCGGTGATCCCGATTTTCGAACCCTGGCAGCCGATCCCGGTCATTCACCCGACCGCATTGCCGAACGGCAGCAGATTATCCGCAAAGTTCGCGATTGCATGGCTCGGCTGCCGGATGATCGGCAGCGCGCCGTCAGCCTTTATCTGGAAGGCATGACCAGTCAGGAGATCGCTGATCTAATGGGGTGGAGCGAAGCCAGAGCCCGAAACCTGACCTATCGCGGATTGAAAGTCTTGCGCGAGGAGTTGAAAGCCGAAGGGATCGACTATGAAATTGAGTAGCGAAGAATTGCAAGAACTGATTCGGCAAGAAACGTCGCGCCCGACCTCGCAACGCGAAGACTGCCTCTCCGCCGAACTGCTGATGCTCGCGGCTGCCGGAGAGTTAGGCCAGGAGAAGCGCCAGCAGGTTACTGAGCATTTGATGACCTGTGCCGATTGTGTTGAGGAATATCGCCTGGCGCATTCCCTGAAGGACTGGTCGGCGCACGCGGCGCTTGCTGTAAACAAGCCGGCTACGGCCGAGAACCGGTTGCCGGAAAAAGCGCAAGCCGCGCCAGTTCAACCGACCGTCCGGCAACGACTGGCGGCGCTCTTTGCTCCGGCTTTACGTCCTTATGCAATGGCGGCAAGTTTGTTGATTGTCAGCCTGGCATTGGTCTTCTGGGTTGTCTCCCTACGCCAAAAGAGCCAACAACTCTCAGCACAATTGAATAAGCAACTTACCGAGCAGCAGCAGGCGAATGACAAATTAACCAATGATTCCCACTCCGCCACGCAAGCCTTAGAGACCACCAGGAAGGAACTCGAAGAAACCCGAAAGCAACTGGAGGAGGCCGAACAGCGGTCTGCGCAAAATGAAAAACTACTTGCCGAGTCGCGCAATCGAACCCCGGGTTCAGCTAAACCGCAAATCAATGTACCGGTCGTTGATATTACGCCTGAGAGTTCTATTCGCGGTGAGGGGAAAGAGAACCTGGTCCGCGTACCGGCAACCGCTCATCTCTTCACAGTAATCTTAAATCTTGTCGGACAATCGCCCTATTCCGCTTATGCGGTAGAAATTTTCGATGCCAGGGGTAAACCGGTTTGGAGTGGTCAAGGATTACGCAAAAGCCCGGAAAACACCTTTACGCTGGCGCTGCCGGACGCGCTATTTCCCGCCGCCCGTTACCACATCAAACTGTACGGGCGGCGCGGCAAACAAAAAGAGTTGGTACAGGATTATGTGATGCGGGTTCAGTATGAGTAATCAGAGCGTGTCTGAAAAGTCCTGAAGGGAGGTAATTCAACAGTCTGGGCCGCCGCAGGCCCAGGACTATCGGGCAACAAGCCCCGAGCCCTGAAAGGGCGCGATATCCAAACCGTATTGCGCCCTTTCAGGGCTTGGGGGTATCTGCGTGATTTCGACCCGGCGCTTTGCACCGGGCTATTGAATTTCGCCCTTTCAAGGCTGTCACTGACTTTCTCAGGGCTGCCTATTAAAGGATGTTCGATATGAAAAGTCGCCGGAATTCTTCAGCTTCTGCTAAACGGCTCATCACGGAATCTGTCATCCATCAACTCTCTATAATGTTTGTGCGGTTGCAGGCTCTGCTGTTGCTGCTATTTATTTTATTTAATGTATTGCCAGCCCCGCGGCGGCTAATCGGTGCGGCCCAAACCGGGGCGCGTCCTGAGCCAACCGCGCCGGCCCAACAACCCTCAACCGAGTTGAAAGCAGGCACGCCAATTCAGCGTAATCTGGGGGGCGGCGAATCTCACGCTTATCGAATTTTACTCGCTGCCGGACAATACCTCCGCGTTCGCCTTGAACCACACGACCTCGATGTCGTAGCCACGCTGTTTACACCCGCTGGCGAGCCACTCATCGAGAGGGATAGAAATGAGGAAGGACCGGAAGTTGTTCAGGTAATTGCCGAGCACGACGGCGACTACCTTCTGGTGATCAGCGTCCCCGACAAAGCCGCGACGGCCGGTCATTACCAGGTGAAGATTGAGCACTTGCGAAGCGCGACCGCTGAAGACCGCGCGCGCACACTGGCCGAAAGCATCACGGTTGCGGGTGAACAACTGCAGGCGCAGACGACCGCCGAAAGTCTAGGCCAGGCTCTCGAAAAGTACAGAGAAGCCCTGACCATCTATCAGACCATAGGCGAGCAACCTGAAGCCGCCACCCTTCTAGACAATATCGGCAGAGCCTATTATGACCTCGGCGAAATGGATAAGGCGCTCGATTTTTTCAACCAGGCAATACTGATGTTCAGAAGTTTGAAAGACCGCCAGGCTGAGGCCAGCGTGCTCAACAATCTCGCTGCGGTCTATGATGATTTGGGCGAAAAGCAGAAGGCGCTTGAAGCCTATCTTCAGGTCTTGCAAATTTTTCAATCCCTTCGGCTACGCTCATCTGAGGCCACTCTGCTTAACAATATCGCTTTTACTTATCAATCACTCGGCGAAGATGAAAAAGCGCTGGATTATTATTTGCGGGCCTTGCCGCTGAGGCAGGCGGCGGGGGATAAGGCGGGAGAAGCCAATACCCTCCATAATCTCGGCCGTCTTTATTATGTGCGGGGCGATATCCAACCGGCAGTAAAGTTTTTCAATCAGGCGCTACGGCTTTATAAAACCGTAGGCGACCATCGCGGGGAAGCCTATGCGCTCTCCAATCTCGGAGTGGTCTATCGCAAACAGGGAAATCTCCAAAAGGCGATGGAAAATCACCAACAGGCGCTGGTGATTTTGGAAGCCTCCGGCGATTTGCGCGGAAAGGCGATGACGCTGGCCAGCCTCGGTGCGGTCTATGTCTCATTGGCAGACGAGCAGAAGGCGAGAGACACTTATCGCCAGTCCCTGATGCTCGCCCGCTCCTTGCAAGATCAGGCCCTGACCAAGAACATCCTGACGGCAATGGCTTATCTGGAACGTCGGTCCGGAAATCCGCAAGCGGCACGCGCATATATCGAAGAGGCCATTGCCATTATCGAGTCGTTACGGGGCAAGGTAGAAGGGCAGGAATTGCGCGCTACTTTTTTAGCTTCAAACAAAGATTGTTATGACTTCTATATTGACCTGTTGATGCAACTAGAGGCCAAGCAGCCCGCGAAAGGATTTGCCAGCTTAGCTTTTGAAGTCAGCGAACGATCGCGGGCGCGCAGCCTGCTCGACTTTATCACCGAAGCTCGCGTTGATATTCGCGAAGGCGTTGATGCTGAACTTTTAGAGCGTGAGCGAATGTTGCAGGCGCAACTCAACAACAAAGAGTTCCTGAGAATTCAACTCCTCAACGGCCAGCCCACCGCCGCCCAACTTGAAGGTGTAGAGTCGGAGTTAAAGGCGCTCCTGACCGCCTATCAACAAACCGAAGCGCAAATACGCACGCACAGCCCGCGCTATGCAGCGATCATGAAACAGCCGTCCATCAGTTTGAAAGCGGTTCAGCAGTTACTTGATGACGATACCGTGCTGCTGGAATATTCATTGGGCGAGCCCCGCAGTTATCTATGGCTGGTGAGCCAAACTTCGATTGCCGCTTATCCGTTACCCGGACGGGCGGCCATCGAGTCCATTTGCCGGCGCGCCTATGACCTGCTCACCAATAGCTGGAAAAGAGAATTGCGAGTCCAGACCCAGCTGGCTCTGAATGACTTGAGCCGGACGATTCTCGCGCCGGTTGCCGCCGAGCTTGGCAACCAAAGAATGTTGATTGTAGCGGATGGCGCCTTGGCGTATATCCCCTTTGCGGCGCTGCCCGTGCCGGTAGCCGGTGACCGGTCATCGGGAGTCGGTAACCAGCAGCCGGCGACGAGTACGCCTGATGTCGGGGAACCGCAAGCTACAGGCAACCAGAAACCATCCAGCCCGAAACCATCATCGGCTACCGGCTACCGGCTACCGGCTAACGACTATCAACCGCTCATCCTTGACCATGAAGTAATTCATTTGCCCTCGGCAACTACTCTGGCGATTTTACGGCAGGTATTTGGCGGGCGTCGGCCCGCAGCGAAGACCGTGGCCGTATTGGCCGACCCGGTACTGCAAGGTAATGACCCGCGAGTAAAGCCTTCGGCCAATCAGCGAATGGCTGACCGGCGAGTCGTAAACTCGAAACGCACGCGTTCGGTTGGCGAGGCGAACTTGAATTTGAACTTAGGGCGCCTGCGGTTCAGCCGCCAGGAAGCCGAGACGATTGTGGGTCTGGCAAAACCCGAAGAGAGTTTGAAAGCTCTGGACTTTGAGGCCAGCCGCACCAGAGCCCTGAGCGCCGAGATGCGTCAGTATCGCATTTTACATTTCGCCACTCACGGCTTGTTAAACAGCCTGCACCCGGAATTGTCTGGTATGGTGCTCTCACTGGTAGACGAACAGGGCAAACCCCAGGACGGCTTTTTGCGACTCCATGATATTTACAATCTCAGGTTAGCTGCCGAACTTGTGGTCTTGTCGGCCTGTCGAACGGTACTGGGAAAAGAGGTCAAAGGCGAAGGACTGATTGGCCTCACGCGGGGATTTATGTACGCCGGAGCGACTCGTGTGCTAGCCAGTTTGTGGGATGTGAAGGACGATGCGACGGCCGAGTTAATGAAGCGCTTTTATTATTCCATGCTAAAAGAAGGAGCAAGTCCGGCAACGGCTCTGCGAGCGGCACAACTCTCACTCCTGAAAGAACCGCAGTGGCAGATGCCCTACTTCTGGGCCGGCTTCATTTTACAAGGTGATTGGACAGTTGCGCGGGCAGGTTAGGGATGGATGCACAATGGCCCGTTCTCGCCCGGCAAGTCATTGGGATTTTGGTAATCTTTGAGAAGTTCGTCTAACCATTCAGGGGTAACTGGCCTCATCATTTTCCATTCGAGGTTGAAGGGTGATTATCGCCATTTACCCGGAATCTAAAAAGCTCTCTAAGGTTTACAGAGCAAACATTATGCAAATCAATTGGCGGCTCTTTTTCTCCAGGGCAAGCCAGCAATAAATCATTATCCGTAAACCGTCAGTAAGGAGAATCGCTGTGAAACGAGCCCTTTGTTACCTGTTAATAGCGATCAATACAGCCAGCATTGCGATGATCGCGCTCGTTCCGTTTGGCTTCATCCTGCTCATTGCACTGGCTATTGTTGCTGTCGTTACTCTCTTTCTTGCCTATCATTCGCTTCATCGGAAAGCGTCATCATCTGGCCAGGACTTATTGTTGATCGCCTCAATCTATTTGTTACCCCTCTTATTAATTTTAGTGATTCCCATCTTCGGCTCGCTGCTTAAGAGCCCCACGTTGGGGTTCGTTTGGCTCAGTGTATATTACTGGCTGCCAATTTATCCGGGGCTTGCACATCTTTTCATTTCAGCCGTTTTGCTCGTGCTCGCCTGGAAGTATCAAGCAGCGGCTGCAAGAGCCAAAGTTCTACTCGGGGTTTACTCAGTTATATGGATTCTTTATGTCGCCTATGTTGTATGGTGGTATGTAACTAAACAGGAATTCGTCTATCTATAAACGCGTTAAAGCGATTGCGCCAAATCCCGCCGTCGCCAATTCACCAGGCCTTAGCGTTTGCAAAATCAGTAACCTTGAATAACCACGCTGGTCATTCGATAAGTGAGGGCGTATATTGGCGCTGCCCTTCGCAAGCAAAATTTGGAGATGGTTGGTTTTTTAGGTCTACTTCAGGTTCAAATACTTCGCAAGATGTTCTCCAATACCCAAAAATGTCTGTTGTCGAATAAATCTTTGATGGCGAAATCTTTTTACACGTTAACTCGCGTCTTGCTGATAGCTGTCCTGCTAAATAGTTTTGTTTATTCCGAGCCCTACGCTCAGGAGCGGGTCGCGCCGCAGCAGTTTACCCAAGACTTCGACTATCTGTGGTCGCAGTTGAGAGACCATTATGCTTACTTCGACAAGAAGGAAACCGATTGGAATCGGGTGCGAGAGATCTATCGCCCGCGAGCGGCTGAGGTCAGAAATCAAGGCGAGTTCATCACCTTATTGGAAAGCGTTTTGGATGAGCTTTACGATCCGCATACGCACCTCAAAGTGAACACCAATCATTCAACCCGCTTGATTCCCACAGGGTTGGATGTCTGGGCCGAATGGGAAAACGGCAAAGCCATCATCACGCAATTGCGACAAGGATTCAGTGCCGAGCAAGCCGGCTTAAAGATCGGTATGGAGATCCTATCCATCAATAGCCAACCCATAGAGACAGCCATCCGCAAGCGACTCGGCGTCGCGTTGACAAGCATCCCTGAAGCGGCCAGAAGCTGGGCACTGCGGGCCTTGCTTGCAGGGACTCACGATACCCGGAGAGTTATCGAAGCCAAAACCGTAAACGGCATCAAGATGAGGTTCCAACTCGATTTGCCTGTGCACAGGACCGTTGATCACTATCAAAGCGCGACCAACGTCGAGTGGAAGATTCTCAAAGGCGGATTCGGTTACCTCAAAATCACCAACCTCGGATCGGATGAGACGGTCAGGGAGTTTGATGGCGCACTCGAACAGGTAAAAAAAACTCGCGGGTTAATTATTGATCTTCGGGCGACGCAAAGCGGCGGCAACACCTCTGTGGCCGAGCCCATCATGGGGCGGCTAATCGAGCGCCGAATGCCTTACCAGAAAGGGGCTCCGAGGCACGGAGAGGGGTGGACGAGTGAAGTTTCACCCCGAGGCGGCTGGACCTACAAAGCCCCCGTCGTGGTTTTGGTAGGGCGCTGGACGGCGAGCATGGGCGAAGGGATGGCCATCGGTTTAGACGCGATGCAACGAGCGACGATTGTCGGAACGCCAATGGCCGGCCTGAACGGCGCCGTGTTCGATTTACAATTACCCAATACCAAGATCAATCTCAACTACGCCGCCGAAAAGTTATTCCATATAAATGGGACTGCGAGAGAGAATTTTGTGCCCCCGGTGGCCGTCAAACTTTCAGACAATAGAAAAGGTGATGCGATTCTTGAAGCGGGCCTCAGGACCTTGAGGAACTTACTTAAACCGTAGTCGAACAAATTGTCGGAGCCAAGCCCGCCATCGCCCGTTCAGCATTCCGGTAAAGATAACCAGGCGAGGGGAGGGGGCTCGCGTTTATTTGGCTGATAAGCGATTCGGCGTATATTCAGTTGCTCCCGCAACCGAAGGCTTGCAAACCTGCTTTAAGGAGATTAACCCCTTGCCGAGGGTTCAAATCCCCTCCTTTCTGTAAAAAATGATATTCGGCATTGAACAAAACTCTTTACTCACTTCCGTTCTTGTATAAAGCTGTGAACAACCCGCTGCCCCTATTGGATTAATCAACTTTAGGGGTTAAGAGCCATGAGATTTATTTCGGCAATTTTATTGATGTCATTTATCTGCCTTCCCACATTTTCTCGGGAACAACCTGTCCTGACACCCTCCTTAGTGGGCGGCGCGCCCTGGAATCGGACTTACCTGTTAAAAGGCAACTCGGACATGCAAATCCCGCTATGCTCCATCGTGAAGGAATACGCCGAGTTCTATGTTCTGTGGAAAAAAGCCGATAAAGATGAGTTGCAAGCCGCGCATGACGATGGACTCTTTTTTACCGCCCTGCCAGACACTGAAGTAAAGGCGATTTATTACGAATCGGTTACCGCCGACGGGGTTGAATTAAATTTAGTGAAAGTCCGGTTACTAAGCGGACCGTTCAGGGGCGAAGAGGCGTGGACCGAGGAACGGTTTTTAACTGATGCGCTTGTCGCCGAGAATAATCAAATCCAAGAAGAGACTACAAAGAGTCACCTTGCAGAAAACCCAATTCGAATGCCGGCAACCCGGCTCAACTATTCATGAAGCTTAATGGGTTTAAGGTCAGGTGAAAGGGAATAACCCCGCTGGTCATTCGATAAGTGAGGGCCTATGTGGGCGGCACCTTTCGCAGAAGTAATTCCTTCGCCAGCCCACCCCCCAACGTCTGCTACAACTATTCTACTGTCAGATTCTCCTTTCAGGTGTCGGCGCAAAATGACATCCCGTTTGCCCTGGGCCAGGGCTCGGATATTCATTTTCAAGGCTTTCCAATGCGGCACAAAGCTTGCTCCGTAGAGCAACTGGCAGAGTAAGAAGCTAGAAGGAGTTTAGGGAGTAATGAAGCGGATAGCCTTAGGTTTCGTTTTGACAGGTTTCTTTGTATTAACAAGTCCGGCCGTGCTTGCGCAGGGTCGCAATATGGAAAAGCATCCCTTTGAAGTCGGCGGCCAGATCGGCTTCATCAATCTGGGTCCTCTGCAAACGGTTACGACAGTCGAAGGGGGGCCGGTCATCCGAAGCAACCAGTTTGACCAGACTTACCTGAGCTTGGGCGGTCGACTGGGTTACAACTTAACTTCCAACATTGCGTTTGAAGCCGAAGGAAATTTCATTCCTAAACGCAACTTCAGCGAAATCGAGCAGTCCAGAAAAACCCAGTTCCTGGCCGGTATTAAGGCCGGCATTCGACGAGAAAAATTCGGCCTGTTTGCTAAAGTCAGACCGGGAATCATGCACTTTAGTGTCCTGCCAAGCCACACCACCTGTACGCTGCCGACGCCGACTAACCCGGTTTGCACACCAGAGAGCCAGACCAATCTCGCAGTCGATCTAGGTGGCGTTTTGGAGTACTACCCGTCACCGCGCACCATCGTTCGCTTTGATGCGGGCAATACCCTCGTGCGGTTCAAAGATGCCGGGCCCACACAGATTTTTACCAGTGTGCGGACGACGCCTGCCGACACCGTGCACAACTTTCAAGCGAGCCTCGGATTTTCATTTCGCTTCTGATGGTTAAGCGCGCCGCAAATCTAGATGCCTAACCGTATCCCGTCAAAGTGGAAAGTTCAGCGTCATTAGCTCTCCCATCTGAGGGCTAATTGTGATACTGGCGCTTGGCCGCTTACACGGGCTGGGCGTTTCAAATCGTATCGAGCAGATCACCAAAGGAACATTTCAGGTCAAATCCGGCTCGCTTTTTCCTGCCCTGTCTGGCTTAGCGGAGGCGGGCTTCAAGCCTTCTCTTACGAATATAGCCCTCTCGAAAATGATTTTCCGACATCCATTTGAACGCCTTGTAGGGGTTGCGCCTCGGTGCCAACCCCTACTTAATTTTTATTCAAAGTGGCGCAACCACAGCGAGGTTGCCCCTACCCATCATTCGATTTTTTCGTAAATCGGTAGCTATAGGCAATCCCGCTTGACAGCCATTCACACAAACTCTAGCATCGCTCGATAGATTGCAGACCGAATCGTTCGCTCTCTTTAAGGATAAAGTATGACGCTGGTGGAGGGGTTAAAAGGCCGCACGGTTTTTTGCGTTCTGTTCCTATTGCTGTTGCTAATTTGTAGCTCGGCGCAGGCCGAACGGTTGCCTATCAAGACCTACACGACTGCCGATGGCCTGCCGCGCGATCACATCAACCGCATTGCCCAGGATTCTCGCGGCTTC
Source organism: Blastocatellia bacterium (assembly GCA_044868105.1). Taxonomy (GTDB): domain Bacteria; phylum Acidobacteriota; class Blastocatellia; order UBA7656; family UBA7656; genus JBFMDH01. The sequence continues at coordinate 23,186 of JBIOWC010000202.1, read as the reverse complement.
CTGTGGTTTTGCACCAGCGAAGGGCTGTCGCGCTTTGATGGTTACAAATTTACCAACTATGGCGTCGAACAGGGTCTGCCCAGCCGTACGGTTTACGATTTTCTGGAAACCCGCGACGGCCTCTACTGGGTGGCGACGGATAAAGGTTTGTGCCGCTTTGTCCCTGATGCGTTAAATGGCGGCGCCGCGGATACCGCTCAGCGGTTTGTGGTTTATTATCCGCGAGACGACGTGCAATCGCACGTCATCAATGTGCTTTATGAAGATCAGGCGGGCATTGTCTGGTGTGGCACAGATGGCGGGCTGTTTCACCTTGAACTGCGTGATGGTCGCTGGGATTTCGCCTTCCTGAATATCCTGTACCCGGCGAACCCCGCGGAACTGTTGGTCGTGCGCTCAATCCTGAAAGACCGCAGCGGCGCGCTGTGGATCGGCGCTGAATCCGGACTCTACAGGCGCCGACCGGATGGCCTCGTCGAGCGCTATACGGCTGAAGAAGGCTTGCCGAAATACCCGGTTGCGCGCGCCCTGCTTGAAGACCGTGACGGGCGTATCTGGGCCGGCACGAGTTACGGGCTTTATCAACTTGTTGCTGATCCGCAACCGCACCACGCCATCGTTGCCCACCTGTACACCACAAAAGATGGTTTGCCCGGGAATTACATTGTCTCCCTGTATCAGGCCAGAGATGGAAAATTATGGGCCGCAACGCTTTCGGGTTTGGGCGAGTTTATACCCGCAAACCCTAAAGCGCAGGGGAAATTCCGCAGCTATAATCAGTCCGCCGGGCTCAGTGATCTCTATCTAACCACGTTGCTTGAAGACCGCGACCATAGCCTGTGGATCGGCAGCGCATACGGTGGTGCCATGCGCATGGCGGCCAACGGATTTACCACCTACAACCAGACCGACGGACTGGGCGGCATCGGCATCGGTACGCTATTTAAAGACCGCGAAGGCGCGCTAATCGTCGGCGATGGCGAGGCCCATCTGAACCGCTTCGATGGGCAGCACTTTGCGACGACCCGTATGGTCCTACCCCCTGGGATAACCTATCGGGGCTGGGGGTGGTATCAAGTTAGTTTTCAGGATCGCCAAGGCGAATGGTGGGTGCCGACCGGTGAAGGGCTGGTTCGCTATCCCAAACTGAACCGGCTTGAGCAACTTACTCAGGTGCGCCCGAAAGCCATTTATACCACCCGCGACGGATTGGCGGCCAATGAAATCTTTCGCCTCTATGAAGATTCGCATGGCGATATCTGGATCAGCACGCTGAACAATACTCAAATGGTCTTGACACGATGGGAGCGCGCCACGGAAACCTTTCATCGCTACGCGCACGCCGACGGCATCCCTGATTCCTCGCCCTCAGCTTTCTGCGAAGATGCTTCGGGTAATCTGTGGATGGGGTTTTACTACGGCGGTCTGTTGCGTTACGCGCAGGGACAGTTCAGCGCTTTTACACAAGCGGATGGCGTACCGCCTGGATTGATTCGGGGGCTTTATTGCGACCACGCGGGTCGCCTCTGGGTGGCCACCAGTGAAGGCGGCGTGGGGCGTATTGACCAACCCGGCGTCGAGCGCCCGAGCCTGGTCACCTATGCCACGGCCGAGGGTTTATCGAGCAATCAGGCGACCTGTGTAACTGAAGATCAACAGGGAATGATTTACATCGGCACCGGACGCGGCGTGGATAAACTCGACCCGGCAACCGGCAACATCAAACACTACACCACCGCCGATGGCCTGGCGAACAGCTTCGTCAATGTCAGCCTCCGGGCCGGCGATGGCGCGCTCTGGTTCGGCACCTTGCAGGGGTTGTCGCGATTCATCCCGCAGGTTGAACCGCCAACCGCGCCGCCGCCCGTTCTCATCAGTGCCTTGCGCATCGCCGGAGTCATTTATCCGCTCTCGGAGTTGGGCGCCACAGAGATTATCACGCCGGAGATTGCGGCCAACCAAAATCATGTTCAGATAGATTTCGTCGGTCTCAGTCTTGGGGTTGGCGAAACCTTGCGTTATCAATTCAAGCTCGAAGGCACGCCGGGCGATTGGAGCGCGCCCAGCGAGCAACGCAGCGTCAATTATCCGAATCTGCCGCCCGGCGCTTATCGTTTCCTGGTGCGCGCCATCAGCGCCGATGGCACGCCAAGCGCGAGCCCCGCGACGGTGAGCTTCCGCGTGCTGTCGCCGATCTGGCAGCGCTGGTGGTTTGTCTTGATGGCCCTGGTGGTGATTGCCGCTCCGCTGGTTGCTGTGGCGCGTTATCGTTATCAACGATTAAAAGTTGTGCGGGAAGCTGAAGAGGCCTTGCGTCGTAGCCGCGAAGAGCGGCTCATTGAACTTGAACAAGTGCGCCGTCGCATTGCCACCGACCTGCACGACGACATTGGCTCCAGCCTGACACAGATTTATCTGCTCAGCGAAGTGGCGCGCCAGCGCGTCAACGGTAATGGCGCGGATCTGATGGAGCCGCTCGCCCTGATTTCCAGCGCGTCAAATGAAATGGTGAGTTCGATGAGCGACATCGTCTGGGCGATCAACCCGCAAAAAGATCAACTGAGCGATTTGATTCACCGCATGCGGCGCTTTGCCAGTGATACCTTCACGGCCCGGGATATTGCCTTTCGCTTTCGCGCTCCGGATGATGAGACCAGCATAAGACTGGGGGCCAACCTGCGCCGCGAAGTCTTTTTAATTTTCAAAGAGAGCGTCAACAATGTCATCAAACATTCCGGCTGTCGTGCGAGCGAGATCGATTTTCAGGTTGTTGGCGAGATGCTGGTGCTCAAAGTGAGCGATAACGGCCGCGGGTTTGACACCGCCAAAGAGAGCGACGGGCATGGGTTGAACAGTATGCAGGAACGCGCCGGCAGTATCGGTGGTCAAGTGGAATTAATTTCCCAGGCGGGCCAGGGCACCACCGTGACTTTGCGCGTGGCGCTGGCGCCATCGGCTATTTCACCGCCCGCTACCAATAGTGGCGAGGCGAACGCCGGTTGAGATGACTGCCAACACTGGCGGGGACGTTTTGATGATTAACGACTACACTCTTAAGGTCAGCGTCAATCAGGCAAAGGAAGATTTATGTCAGAAGGTTTAAACAATTATTTAGCGCCCACGGCTATGCAAACGGCCATCATCAAGGTTGCCATCATTGAAGACCGGCGCGAAATCCGCGAAGCCTTAACCATGCTCATTAACGGCACGGAAGGCTTCTGCTGCAGCGGCGCCTATCGCTCGATGGAAGAAGGGCTTGAAAAAATAAAAGGGGAACTGCCGGATGTCGTGCTTTCGGATATCGGCTTGCCCGGGATGAGCGGCATCGAAGGCCTACGGATATTGAAGGACCGCTATCCGAATCTGCTCTTGCTGATGCTATCGGTTTACGAGGACGACGAGCGGATATTCGATGCGCTGTGCGCGGGCGCCTGCGGCTATCTCTTAAAAAGAACCTCGCCAGCACGGTTAATCGAATGTCTCAAGGAAGCCGTACAGGGCGGGGCGCCGATGTCGCCGGAAGTCGCGCGCCGTGTGGTGGCGCTGTTTCGTGACATTCGCCCGCCCGACCGTTGTGATTATCAACTGACTCCCCACGAAACCCGTTTGTTAAAACTCCTGGTCGAAGGCTACAACTATAAAACCGCCGCCCTGGAACTGGGCGTTTCGTTCCATACGATTCACTTTCATATGCGTCACATCTACGAGAAACTGCAAGTTCACTCCAAGTCCGAAGCCGTCGCCAAAGCGTTGCGCAACCGCCTCGTCTAAAAAGTAATAATTAAAAAAGAAAACATTAAGGATAGGGGACAGGTCTACTCTATCGCTTCCTCCATTTTACCCTTTTACTATTTACTTTTTCCCTGCCAGCGTTGGCGGTGACACCAGAGGGCGGTTCGCAGTATCTTCGCCGCGTGGTCAGCTATAAACAATAACGCAGACCAGAAATTCAATCCCGAAGGAGAAACCACAATGAAGAGAAAATTGACAATGACCTTGAGCGCCGGGGCGTGGGCGATTTTGCTACTGGCGTTTTATGCCGTGCAGGCCCAGACCCCAGCAACCCCTAACCAATCGGCAACCAAGCAGGGAAATGCGGCGCCACCGGCGGCGGCCTCGACGGTCTCCGCCACGACTGCGGCGGTCAGCGGCAGCGGCACAAGCGGGCAGATTACCAAATGGCTGGGCTCAAACAGCACCGGTTATGTCCTTGGCGATTCGACCATCAGCGAAGATAAATATGGCAAGGTCGGCATCGGCACCACAACGCCCACTTCGAAGTTGACCGTTCAAGGCCTGATTGAGACGACGCTCGGCGGCTTCAAATTTCCCGATGGCACGGTGCAGACGACGGCCGCGTTGAACGGTCTGCAATCGGTCTTTCACAATACGACCTTAATCGGTAATGGCACGGCCGGGTCGCCGCTTGGCGTCACCGTACCCTTAGAATTATCAGGGGCCTCAAACCAACTGATTCTTCTGGTTCAGAATACCGGCAGCGGCCCGGCCGTCGCCGCGCAAGGCGGCGCCAGCAGCAACAGTAACGGCGGCGGCGACCTGCGGAGTTTCGGCGGCAACAGCACCACCGCCTCTGGCGGTAGGGGGCTATCGGCTCTCGGTGGCGATAGCAATGGCTTCGTCGGCGGTGACGGCGTCTCGGCTCTGGGCGGCAGAGGTAACAGCCATAGCGGTGGGAAGGGCGTCGCCACCACGGGCGGCAACAGTATCAGCGGCGACGGCGGTGAGGGGGTGTCTACCACTGGCGGCAATAGCGACAGCGGCTTTGGCGGCGACGGCGCGCGGGCTTTGGGGGGTAACAGTAGCAGCAATGCTGGCGGAAATGGCGTATCGGCCACCGGCGGTGACAGCAATAACGGTAATGGCGGTAGAGGCGTAGTTGCTCAAGGCGGACTGGGCAGCGGCGCCGGTAAAAGCGGCGGCAGCGGGTTTGTTGCCTTGGGCGGACCTGGCATCAACGGCGCGACCGGAGGGCCAGCCGGAGTTTTCGTGGGCGACGTTCAGGTCACCGGCAACCTTTCAAAAGGCGGTGGCTCGTTCAAGATAGACCACCCGCTCGACCCCGAAAATAAGTATCTCTATCACTCGTTTGTCGAATCCCCGGACATGAAAAATATCTATGATGGCCTGGTCGTGCTCGACGCCAATGGTGAAGCCCTGGTCGAGCTACCGGAATGGTTCGAGACCCTGAACAAAGACTTCCGTTATTTGCTCACCGCCGTCGGTGCTCCCGGGCCTATGCTGTATATCGCCGTGAAGATCAACAAGAATCATTTCAAAATCGCTGGCGGGCAACCCGGTATGGAAGTCTCCTGGCAGGTGACCGGCATTCGTCAAGATAACTGGGCCAACCAACATCGCATTCCGGTTGAGGAACAGAAACCTGAAATCGAACGCGGTCACTACCTGCACCCGGAAGTCTTCAATCAACCGGAAGAGAAGAGCGTCGAATGGGTACGCAATCCGGAGTTGATGAAACGGATGAAAAATCTGAAGGAGCAGAGCCAATTGAAACAACCGTAAACATGCGCTAATCGTCGGCAAGCAAACGTATCGCACAAGTAGTTGAAGATCATTGCGGGAGGAACTTGCTCCTCTTGCATAAAGTGACTCAAATCAAAAAGGAGAAAGCAAAATAACAACCTAGATGTGACGGCAATTTCGGCTTGCGATATCTTCGTCGCGTAGTGAACGAAGTACGCCACAACATCTCAACTGAATCTTTAAATTTACAAGGAGAACGACAATGACCAGAGCTATTAAATTCATGAGAATTCCCAATAATCTATTGAAAGCCATAACCCTCAGTGCGCTGATAGCAATTGCCGCTTTGATGATTAGCAATCCGGCGCAAGCCTCCAGACCGATCTTCATGCAATTCCAGTTTGGCATGGTTGGCATCACCCGCGACCAGACCGCGCGCCTCAATGTGCTGAACGGGAGCCGAGAACCCATTCAAGTGTCGTTCAATTTTACCGACAGTGCCGGACGCCAGATTAAGCAAGCGGTTGAAACCATCATGCCTGATCACGCGGCCTTTCTGGACCTCACGCCTTCAGGGGTTGACGATGCAGCGGGTCGTTTGCAGATCCACGCCACGCTTGAAATCGGCGAGCGTTCACCTGGCGGCGCGGGGCGGCAAATCATCCCCACCCTTGAAGTATTCGATACCAGCACCGGCAAAACTCATATCGCTTTGGGCGCCTGCGACGGCTCGGTGTGAAGCTTTCGCGGCGTTCGTCTCCCTATGCACACCGGCCGATGGAAAGCGGTCACCAGGCGATTGATGGCAACCGCTTTCCATTACCCTATACAAAAACCGTTCTCACCGAGCAAAGGCTTACTCAACGGGTAGCCACTTGCTCCACCCCGGATTGGTCTGTGACAACCAGACATTTCCTTCGGGACCATAAAACAGGGTCGTCCCTTCAAACTGGTCCAACTGGCCAAACGGCATTGGCCGTTTATTTGAATTGGTATAAAAGGTTGTTTGTTCCATGGTTGAAGCGATGACAATGCATTTGGCGCTCTTGGCGATCTCACAACAAAACAGGTTGCCATCGGTTTGCGACCCGGCCCCATCAATACGGGCAACCAGGCAAGACCGCAAGTAAATCGTCTCCACCATAGGCTTTCCATTAGGGGCTAACATGCTAAACCTCCCGGTGAGGTTGCGATCAATGCCAACACCCATTTGGAGTTCGCCGGGCTTGCCGTGGCAATTTAAGACCAGATTCTTAAATTTCCCACCCGGTTGCGACTTAGCCTCTGTGATCACCGCTCCAAGAATGCTCGATATACTTTCATCGGGGCGAACGGTTCGAGTAATGGCCATACTGATGGTGACATCAAGGCGCGTATCATTGAGCGCCATAGAGGGTTGTTCAAGTGTAAACATCGTTTCTCCTGATTGTGAGCGAGTTGAAAATGTGAACTGAGCCAGACGTCAAAGTTCTTATAAAGACTGATTGCGATACTCAAATTAGGTTGAGCATCAAGGGCTTGAGCATACGGTGTTGAATTAACCCCGTCACCGCCCAAGCGGGTAGCAATGTGAAGCATAGGGAGAAACCGGAAAAGCAAGTGAAGCGCTAAACAGATTTTATGAAAATTGATTTACTGACTTTCAGCGGGCAGATATTGGAATACCGCATTGCTGTTGGCGTTTATTTGCCCTGTGACGCTGCGGGTGTGAGGTCGTAAACTTTATATTGGCAAAATACGCTTCCGGGTAAGCTATTAGAGACCATCTCAAAAATAGGCTATGAGTAAGTTCAGGATGCAACCGAGATGGACGAAGCCCAGGGAGTTCGCATCAGGATACGCATATCGCACCAAAATCCGCCGGTGGCAAGGTCGGCTTCGTGTTGGTATCGTCGGCGGTTTATCAACGAGCGCTTCGATCAATGACCAGGGTTCGTCCATCAATTCTTCGTGTCGTGCCATGATGCAAATTTAGCCCGACTATTTTTGCATCGCCTAACAACAGTTAGCGCCCTGGCGCCCGCTGGGGGCAGGCCCAAGACCTGCGCCGACATTTTTATGACGGTTATTTTTCCTTCGTGAGTACCCTCTCCCCACCGTTCCGTTTTATCGTCATCTGGTTTTTCGCGGCGTCAAATTCAATCACGATGCCCGCAGGGGTGCCGTTATCGATCTTGAATTTATCTTGGGCCGTCGCCTCAAGCGGCACAGCCGATCCCGCCCCGGGCGGTTGCGCGTAAAGCGTGGCGCCCTCTCTGGTGATCGTAAATTTAGCGGGAGTTCCCGGAATCGAATAAACGCCGACGTATTTGTCCAGCACTTCCGGGCTGACGGCGACGGATTCGAAGGTGGGAATCTGAAACGGCTTATTGTAGTAAATGTCGATCACGCCGCTGACAATATCCTTTACCGGGTAAACCTTGGCGTTCGTCGTGTAGGCGAGAGCCAGCTTTTCTTCCGGCAGGTAAGCCAGCCACGCTCCGTAGTTGTCGGCCCCGCCCGTGTGCCCGTAGAAGGTCTTGCCGGCGAACGCGAAGGTCACCATTCCCAACCCCTCGCCGTCTCTCATCGTTTTCATCTGCTCGAGGCTCTCCTTTGACACGAGCTTCCCGTCAAACAGCGCCTGGATGAATTTGGCCAAGTCGTTCGGTGTCGAAACAATCGCGCCGGCGCTGAAGAGGAGGCTGGGATGGGTTTCGGGTACCTGCTTCCAGTCGCCACCAGGGATTATAAAATAGGTGAGACTTTCATGCTTAGTCACATCAATGTTTCCGGTCGCGGTGTAGGTATCCTTGAGCCCGATTTTTGTGGCGATTTTTTCCTGGAGGGCGGCCTCGTAGGATTTGCCGGTTACCTTTTCAATGATAAGACCCAAAATGAAATAGCCGGAGTTGCTGTAAAGAGACTTGGTGTCCGGCTCGAAATCGGGCGTGGCTTTGACGATAAGGGCGAGGTGTTCATCTTTCGTCAGGGGAAGCGTATTGACGTTTCCCTGAGCATTCTGCTCGCGCCTTATGTTCGGGATACCGCTACGATGCGAGAGGATTTGCACGATCGTAATTTTCTTGGCGTTCGGAACCTGCGGCAAGAATTTGTCGAGCGTGTCGGTCAGCTTTAATTTTCCTTCCTCGACGAGCTGCAAAACCAGCGCGGCGGTGAACATCTTGGTGATCGAACCAATCCGGAATCGGTTCGCCGCGGTCAACGGTCTCTTTTCGGTCCCGTTGATCTGGCTGTAGCCGATGGCGCGGGTGTAGAGCACCTTGCCGTCTTTGGCGATTACCAGGCTGCCCATCGCCTTATTCTTTTCGGCCAGCCGGTCAAAGAACTGATCGAGTTTGGTTTTGTCCAGCGTCTGTGCGGAGCCCGCGGTGAACCACGCCAGGGTCAGTAAGGTTGCGAATAATAGTTTAGGTTGCATATTTTGTGCCTCGTTTCGGTTCAGCGGCTTCGGTTAAAGCCGGCAGGATCATTTTTCCTTTTATGTAGGCAGTCCTGAAGGTCATCAGGAGCAATCAAGGTCACTCGATTCAAGCCTAAGCGCAATCTAACAGATTACTTCGCAAGAAAAGTGATTAAACAATGAGGAAGCTGTGAGAAATGGTGTGAGGCAGGCTACGCCCAGGTTGCGGGCCGCCGTTTGGACTGCCGCTATTTGATCAGGTCAACCGAAACGGGCTGCGGGTGGAGTCTGTTGCGCGCAACCTGGAATACTTTGACTCAGCGGTAAGGTGGAGCCGCGCAATGTCGAAGTGGGGGGCATCCCATCTCCCGCCCCAAACCATTATTGAGACGGCTTCTCGTATTCTCTTCAAAAAAAATAATTTTGCAGATAAGAGTTTCGGCCGCCGATTTACGCTTGAACAGATGAGCGCGAGTCGAGCCCTCATCGCTTCATAGTTGTCTTCCCTAATATCACAGCCTCCTCGAACCACGACTGCTTATTGCCTAAGCAAAATTAAGAGCCAGAAATTTTCCGCAGTCGGAGTTGTTTAGAAGGTAGGTCAATTTGACCGGTCAAATTGATGGCCTGGAATCTCAAGTTGACTTTCGTCAGCCTCAATAATTATTGATTTTATTGCATGTTACATCACCGCGAAGCGTGGCTCAGAGATTGCCTAAGTCAGGTGCTGTCTACCGCGCGAACCGCCCTCATTCGCCTATAAAGTTTGTATTATTTTGGCACTTCGGATGGTCTTCTAACCTGTATTTCATCCGTATGCGCTTAAGAAGACAAGACAATGAATTTGAAAAAGGGACGAATTATCCTCGTTATATCGTGCATAGTCTGGGTGTTGGTGATTGGGGCTGGACTTGGTTTGCTGTGGAGGTACGAAAATACCCCCGGCGCCACCGCCGTCTCGCCCGCTCGCTGGCCTTCCGATAGCGCCATCCGTCCCGATACTGAGCGCCCTACGCTCATCATGTTGACTCACCCGCATTGCCCCTGTTCGCGCGCCAGTATTGGCGAACTGGCCAGATTGATGACTCAGGCTCAGGGTCGTGTGACAGCTTACGCGCTCTTTCTTAAACCCAAGGGCGCCATTGAAGATTGGGAAAAAACCGATCTCTGGCAAAGTGCCCGTAGCATCCCCGGAGTCACGGTCATCATTGACAACGGCGGACTTGAGGCTGAGCGGTTCCAGGCTGTGACCTCCGGCCAAACGCTTCTCTATAACGCCGAGGGAGATTTATTGTTCAGCGGCGGGATCACCTCATCACGCGGTCATTCCGGTGATAATGCGGGGCGCAGCGCCATCGTCGCACTCTTGAATGGTGGAGAGGCCGAGCCGAGAGAGACCCCGGCCTTTGGCTGCTCCCTTTTCAATACACAATCTGCATGTCAGGGGGCGGATGATGGAAACCAGTAATAGTCTGAGTGGGCGCGCGAAGACGACCCGCCGAGTCGCGGAAATATTTAACCAACATCAGCAACTTGTATACCGGCGCACCGACCGCATGTTCGCCGGACTGATGGCGCTGCAATATCTGGCTGGTATAGCCGCAGCTTTGTGGGTTTCTCCAAAAACCTGGGAGGGAACTTCCAGTCATACGCATCCCCATGTTTGGGCGGCGCTCTTATTGGGCGGTGCGATCAGTTTTCTGCCCATCGTGCTGGCGGTGACTCGCCCCGGTCACGCCAGCACCCGATATTCGATTGCCGTCGGGCAGATGTTGATGGGCGGGCTACTGATTCACCTCACTGGCGGACGCATCGAAACCCATTTCCATGTCTTCGGTTCGCTGGCTTTCCTCTCCTTCTATCGCGACTGGCGCGTACTGGTTCCAGCGACGGTGGTCGTCGCAGCCGATCATTTTTTACGGGGAGTCTTTTGGCCACAGTCGGTTTACGGCGTGCTGATGGTGAGCGAGTGGCGCTGGCTTGAACATGCCAGCTGGGTCATTTTTGAGGATACCTTTCTCTTCATTGCCATCCGGCATAGCATTGGCGAGATGTGGGGTATCGCCGAGCGGACGGCTGAGATTGAAAGTTTGAACGAAGGGCTTGAAGCCCACGTCACCAACCGTACCGCACAACTTGTTGCCACGAACCACGAATTGGAAAGAGAGGTAGCCGAGCGCAAATTGGCGGAGGCCGAGTTAGCCAAACAGCGTTCCTTCTTGCGTCAGGTAATTGATCTCAATCCCAATTTCATCTTTGCAAAAGACGCAGAAGGACGGTTCACGCTGGTGAATCAGGCGACCGCCGATGCCTATGGCACATCCGTCGAGCAGTTGTTAGGTAAGACGGACGGCGATTTCAACCTGCATAAAGAAGAAGTCGAATCCTTCCAACAGGACGATCTGGAAGTCATCACTACGCTGACGGAAAAGTTCATTCCGGAAGAGGTGATAACCGACACGGGCGGACAGCTCCGCTGGCTACAAACCATCAAGCGCCCCATCGTCTCGCCCGATGGCACGGCGAATCAGGTGCTGGGCATCGCAACCGATATCACGGCCCGCAAACAGGTAGAGTGTGCGCTGCAGCAGGCTCTTGAGCAGATTAAGAGCTCGCTCCATGAAAAAGAGGTGCTGCTTAAAGAGATTCATCACCGCGTCAAAAACAACATGCAGGTCATCACCAGCTTGCTCAGCCTGCAATCAAAAACCATTAAAGACCAGCAAGCCTTTGCGGTCTTTCAGGACAGCCAGAATCGCGTCAAGTCGATGGCGCTCATCCACGAAACGCTCTATCAATCTGAAGACCTCTCACGCATCAATTTCGCAGAGTATCTGCAAAAACTGATTGCTCATGTTTCGCGTTCGTACCGCCTGAACCCCGATACCGTGCGAATCAATATTAAGGTTGATGACGTATCGCTGCCCATTGATTTGGCCGTTCCTTGCGGACTCATCATCAACGAGTTGGCTTCAAACTCGCTCAAATATGCCTTCCCGGCGGATAAGCGAGGCGAAGTCAACATTACCTTCGAGCGCGCCAAGGCCCAATACGTTCTCCGGGTGAGCGACACGGGGGTGGGCTTGCCCGCTGATTTTGACCCGGAACTGGGCAAGTCTCTGGGGATGAAATTGGTGCGCATGTTGACGGAGCAATTGTGCGGAGAACTGGCGTGCCGCAACGGTGTGGGAACGCTCTTCGAGATTAAATTTCCAGAGGAAAGGGAGGAAGTTTTTGCATGACCCAGGCTCGAATACTGGTAGTTGAGGACGAGAGTATCGTCGCAGCGGACATTCAAGATCGGCTGGAATCTATGGGCTACGACGTGCCGGTTACGGTCGCTTCGGGAGAGAAAGCGATTGAAAAAACGGGCGCTCTCCGTCCCGATCTGGTGTTAATGGACATTCAACTAAAGGGCCGGATGGATGGGGTGGAAGCGGCTGAGCAGATTCGGCAGCGCTTCGGAATCCCGGTCATCTATCTTACGGCTAACGCTGACCACCCTACCGTGCAGCGCGCCAAAGTCACCGAGCCGTTCGGCTATGTGATCAAGCCCTTTGAAGAAAGAGAACTGCACACGACAATCGAAGTGGCCCTTTATAAACATCAGGCGCAAAAGACGCTCAAGGAGAGCGAGGAACGCTACCGGCTACTGGTCGAGCTTTCGCCCGAAGCCATCATCGTCCAATGCGACGATATCATCGTCTATGCCAACCCTGCGGCGGCTAATCTGTTTGGTGCCGCATCAGCGGAAACCTTATTAGGCCTGGCGGTCGCTGATTTCATTCACCCCGACCACTACGAAAATTTCCGGGCTCATGAGAGACACTTAAAAGGTAATAACCAGTCCGATCTGAAGGCCGAGAAGTTCGTGCGGCTGGATGGGCAAGTCAGAGATGTAGAGGTCGTCATGGCTTCGGTTACCTATGGCGGAAAACAGGCCACCCAGATTCTGACGCGAGACATCACCGAGCGCCGACGCGCCGAAGAGCAGTTACTCCATGACGCTTTCCACGATTCCCTGACCGGACTGCCCAACCGGGCGCTCTTTATCGATCACTTAAAAATGGCGGTCAATCACTGCCGACGCCGGAAAGGTTACCTGTTCGCCGTTTTGTTTATTGACCTGGATCGCTTCAAGATCGTTAACGATAGCTTAGGCCATATAGTCGGCGATGAATTACTGGTTGCCATTTCCCGCAGGCTTGAGATTTGCCTTCGCGAAGGTGACACCATCGCCCGCTTAGGCGGGGATGAGTTTACCATCTTACTCGACGGCATTAATGATTTTGGCGATGCCCATCGGGTAGCCGAACGCGTGCAGGAAGTGCTTGAACAACCGTTCAGTCTTGCCGGGTGGGAATTGTTCGTTACCGCGAGTGTGGGAATTAAATACTCAAGCGGCGGCGAACAACCGGAAGACCTGCTGCGCGACGCCGATACGGCGATGTATAGCGCCAAGGCGCTTGGTAAAGCGCAGTATCAAGTATTCGACACCAAGATGCACACCCACGCGGTGACCCTTCTGGAAATCGAATCGGATTTAAGACGCGCCCTAGAAGAAGAGGAGTTCGAAGTAAATTACCAGCCGATTGTCTCGCTTGGGAACGGGCGAATTTGCGGCTTTGAGGCGCTCGTGCGTTGGCGCCATCCTGAGCGCGGGCTGATTTCACCGGCTGATTTTATACCCATTGCAGAAGAGACCGGTCTCATTATCCAAATTGACCGTTGGGTGCTCAAACAAGCCTGCCTGCAGATGCGCAAGTGGCAGGAAACGCTCCCGGCCACCAAACTGATGAAAATCAGCGTCAACCTATCTTGCAAACAATTCATGCAGCCGACCATCGTGGGTCAGGTGCTGGAAACTTTAGTGGAGACCGGCCTCTCGCCCAGCAGCTTAAAATTGGAGATCACTGAAAGTGTGATGATGGAGAGAGGTGATTACGTCATGAGCGTGCTCGAACAACTCAGCCGGGCAGGGATTGAACTGAGTTTGGATGATTTCGGCACCGGCTATTCTTCGCTGAGCTACATTCACCATTTCCCGGTTAGCGCTTTAAAAATAGACCAATCTTTTATCAAACGGATAGGCCGCGACCAAAATGGTGAAATCGTGCGCGCGGTCGTCGCCCTGGCACGCAATCTTGGACTGGAGGTGGTGGCCGAAGGTATCGAGACCGTGATGCAACTTGATCAACTGAAAGCCCTGGGTTGCGAGCAAGGGCAGGGGTTCTACTTTTCTGAGCCGATTAGTGAAGCCTCAGCAACCGAATTGATTCAGAAAGCGGAAGGAGGGGAATATTTAGACATCATCAGCCAGGTTACGGCTAGCGGTTCGCTGCTTGAGATGACCGAGAGTTTTTCAAATTCTTTATGAAAGCGACAGGGCTGATGCGAAAAAAAATATTACAACAAATTTTCAAACCTGAATGATGACTAAGGGTCATTTTCAGGCCTTGGCTGATGGCTATAGCCATCATAAACTTTCACCGCTCAATTGAAATAAACATCTCAGTCTAGGCTGAGAAACCTTCCCCTTTAGCCCGGCCGCTTCCAGGTTACCGACTCGCACGATTCCCCCATTTCACAAACCAGATTCGAAGTGACGGGTGGGGATTTTCTCTGTTGGCTTCAGCCATTCTAGGCTTCCGAGAGTAGTGAAAAAAGGCGAGAAGCAGTCGCGGCTTTCTAGTCTTCCACCCGGTCACCGTCGGCTCCTGTGACTTTCGAAAAACGCCCTTCATCAGCGTACGCCGGGCGACTGGCGGTGACGATGTCAACATACTGCAACACCAACCGCTTCAGCTCGGCGGCTTTTTCCGGCATCGCGTTGAAGAGGTTATGTTCTTCCTGCGGATCATTCTGCAAATCGTAGAGCTCGTAGCTGTACACATCGCGGTTGAAAATCATTTTGAAACCGTCTGGCGCCACGACCATGTATTTCTTCGTTTCGGGATGCACGAGTTGATTGAGCCGGAGATTCACGAGTTGGTTGAGCTGGAAAAGCGGAGAGACTTCTTCGCCGGTGAATTCCGCATAAACCGGAGGTCTGTCAAACGGTTCGCCGCGCATCAAGGGCAACAGGTTGACGCCCAGGTAGTCTTTGGGAGAGGCCAGGCCGTTGACGCTCAGTAGGGTCGCGCCCAGGTCAATCGTGCTGACGTAATCACGTATACGGCGCGGTCCAATCCCCGGACAATAGACAATCATCGGCACGCGCGTCTGCTCGTTATAGAGTTGCGAGGCGTGGCGATATACGTCGCGTTCGCCAAGCGATTCGCCGTGGTCCGACATCACCACAATCATGGTGTCTTGAAAGTGCCCCGATTGCTCTAACCAGTCAAACAGCCGGCCTATGTGAAAATCTGTGTAAGCGAGTTCACCGTCGTAAAGATCGCTGGCCGAAGAACCGTAATCAAATTCCGCATGAGGGACATAGGGTCTGTGCGGGTCTGGGATATAGATGTAAGCGCAAAAAGGTTGAGCGGCGGTGGTCTGCCCCAGGGTCTCGATGATGAAGTTGATATTTTCTTTGAGCGGCTTGCCCTGGGCGCCGCGCGCAACAGGCATCATGCGGCTGTAACGTTCCCACGACCGCCGCCCCGGAAAAAGCATCACCTGGTAATCGTAACGCGCCAGCACTTCGGGCCAGCTTTCGATTCTGGCGTCCCAATAAGACGATTGCATAAAGCGCGGGATGGCTTCGCAGGTGCGCGCCGCGGGCGAAAAACCATTCTCGAAGACGACGCTGCGCTCGGCCAGGCGATCTAGGTTTGGCGTGGTTTTGCGTTGATAACCGTATGTGCTCAGGTGATCGGCCCTGACCGTGTCTATGAAAAAGTAGATGATGTTAAAACGCTGCCCTGCGGCCGGTGGCGGTCGCCACAGGTTATGCTGGTTATGCCAGTCGTCCAGGTCTTGCTGCCGAAGGTCGCCGGCCAGCCCGTTGTTGTCTAACTGGTCGCCGACCGTTTCTGGCGCGCCGGGATTGACCGACGCGTTTTTGTCGTTCGTGTCGCCGCCGTCGAGCCACGCCGAATAACCATCCCGATCTCTGTCAAGCACCCACCACGCCAGCTTGAAATTCTGTTTTGCCTGCGTCGAGCGATAAAAGATTTGCGTCTTCAGCCCTTGATTTGCGCCGAAGTGCAAAAAAGTGAAGACGACCGCAGCAGCAAGCGCCACTGTCGCGCCTGCGAAAATCGCCCGCCGCCAGGTTGCCGGTTGCTGCGCCCACCAGAGGCCGAGCGGCGCCGCCGGCCCGCATAAAACCGCCGCCAGCCCCATCGCCAATACCACCGTGACGACGTAAAGCGCGCGGTGCAATGTCCATTCGTAAAGCTGAACCTGAACGCGCGAGTCAATATAGTAAACCAGTAGGATGGTTGCCGTGAGCACTGCCGCCCAGGCCCAGCGCAGATAGCGATTCAGTTTGGCCCAGGCGTACCCGATGATTCCGAGCACGGCGCAGGCGGTGATGATAGCCATCAGTATCAGGTAAGATGTCGCTTGTTCGTAGGTGAGAAGGCTTTCGCGCAGCGGCTTGAGTTTTTCGAGTTCGCGAATCAATCCGATGATAAACGAATTGATATGCGAGAACTGGTTGAGCACAACGGCTGTAAGGCATGTGGCGAATAAGACTGCCAAAGAGGTGTTCAGCCAGTGCCGCCGGCTGAAGCGGCCAAGCGCTTTTTCACCCCCTCGAACGAGCGCCGCGTAAGGAAGGCTGCCGACGCCGACAATCAGTCCCAGAATCGTTCCGACGAGGATATTGAGGCTCGCATAGGCGAGCAAGACGAAGCGATCTGAAGGCGATGCAAAAACTGGCGTGAGTCGCCAGTTCAAGTCAACCTGTTCAATCAGGGTCAGCAGCAGGTAGCCTGTCGCGCCGACCAGCACATAGTTTCTGATGGCGGCAAGTCGTCCTGTTTGGTTAAGCCGCGCATCCAGTTCGGCATCGGCGGTCGCCGGCTCTTTGACGACAACCGACTGGGGTGAAGCGTCGGAACGGTTCGCGCCACTTGCAGCGCGCCCTGACCGATTTTTCTGCTGAAATTTCGTTCTACTCATTGCCACTTCATCTATCGCCGTATAACTTTGAATGATACCCGCGTGCCTATAAAACAGCTTTTTTCCAGATGCTACACAGGCACGTATAATACTGGAATTTCGGGGTTATACACACCGCCGCATAATCTTAAAGGTGAATCTCTTAAGCACCCATAAAAATAGCCCCGTCTTTGGCCTGGAATTTTAGGCTGGAATTGAACTGAACTTTTTGGATAGATGGTAATCAAGGGCCCTCGCCCGCTACTTCAAATGTCTTGATTCACTAACCCTGCGAAGGATTCATCAAGCCCAACACCGGCAGGGGTCATCGAAAGAGCAGGCGGTCAATGATTTTACTCAGGGTGGCGGGCTTGTAGGGTTTGCTCAGAATACAATTTACGCCAGCGGCTTTCGCCTCCGGAAATACTTTCGTACCGTCGCCGCCCGAGGTGAGAATGATGGGTGCCTGCGGGTTGCCGGCGCGTATCTCTTTGCAAAGCTCAATTCCTGAACCACCCGGCAAGGTATTATTGATGAGGTAGAGATCAAACATTCGCGTTTGAATCTGCTTTAACCCATCAGCGAAAGTGAAAGCCCTGACGACTTCATAATCTAATGCACCAAGTTCGGTGGCAATAAGTAGAGCAATGCCGCGGTGATCTTCGACGGCCAGTATCGTCCCTTTGGAATTTGCCATAGATTGCTCTCAAGCTGATGATGAACTGCTATTCACAGGGTGTGTGCTTAAAGGCAGAACTCCGAGGGGCAATAATGCCTGTTTGCGTGCAAGCTCTACTCCGAATTTAACTCTGTTTCGGGGTTCAACTTTTACCTCGATACCGGCTACTTTGAACCGCTCTCTTATACTCGTTGCGTAAGTCGCTATGGCGTGTGTTGCAGCGTTAACCTGGTTTCAATGGCTCTCTGCTTGCAACCTCAAAACGTTACGCCTGTCTTGAAGATAGCAATCTCGCGAAAACCATTCAACTCAATTCGGGTGAGAATTTCGCCGGACGCGCCGCGCACCACGAAAGCGAGCCAATCGGTGGCCGCGTCATCTGATGAGAGATCGCCGTCGGCAAGGACTCCTGTGTCGTAAGCGATCCACTAGGGTTTCCGCATCGCCGGTTCCGTCCTCCAGGTCTGCTTTTAACATCGTAAGCACGACCGCCACCTTATCATGCGGATGAATTTGAATGAATTGCTTTGCCGCTCAATCGCCACCTGCGGTCTCGACTCCGGGCGCATCGCGTTTTTCGAGCAGTGAAGCCGCATCCGTATCAAGGAACAGGGTTGTGTCGCTGTGTTGTTGGAGAACGGATGCCGGATAGTTGGGGCTGACCTCTTGCTCAACGGTGTTCTTGACGGCCACGGCTTTTCTCTTGTCGGGCACGATGCAAAGGATTTTCCTGGCTTTGAGAACCTGCCGAATCGACATAGAGAGGGCGCGCTCGGGCACTTCGTCTAAACTCTTGAACCAGCCTTCGCCAATCTGTTGGCGGCGACAGGCTTCATCAAGCTTAACCACCAGATAAGGCTCCTCGGTTTCAAAATCTGCCGGTGGGTCGTTAAACGCCAGATGGCCGTTTTCGCCGATGCCGACAAAAGCTACATCAATCGTAACTGGAGAAATCAACGCGCCGAGGCGGCGGGCTTCAACCTCCGGATCTTCGGCCTCGCCGTTAATGAAATGGAACACGCCGGGGCGTACGCGCTCGACGAGGCGCTCTCTTAGATATTTTCTGAAACTCGCCGGATGGGTCTCCGAAAGGCCGACGTATTCATCAAGGTGAAAGAAGGTGACCTTCTGCCAATCCAGGTCAGCTTGCTGCACCAACGCATCAAGAAATTCAAACTGCGAAGCGCCGGTGGCGGCAATCACATAGGCCTGCCCGCGTTCGGCTATGGCTTGACGAATCGCCTGAGCCGCAATTTCTGCAGCCGCTTCACCGAGTTGTTGTTTGGAATCGAAAACTTGAATCTTCATAACTCTCCTTAGGGTTTTTTAATTAGTCACGAAAAGGCACAAAAGGCGCAAAAATAAAGTTTGTGCACTTTCATATCAATGGCTGGGTTAAGCGTTCAGCCTGAGCGCTTCGCTTTTGTGCCTTTTGTGCTTCTTGGTAGCTTCCTTTTCTATTTCAAAACGCGCTCTTCGTGGTTTTTGCCCAGAGACTGTAAAAATTATTTCAACCACGAAGCTCTATGTGGCGCTTTCAATATTTACTTATCTTTTCCGCTGCGACTGCGGAAAGGATAAATGTCTTCAAAGGCGCCCGGCTCTCCACCGCCTGGCCCGTACCAGACGCTGCTTCCGAAAGTCGTCAGATAAATCATGCCTTGATGGTGCGGGTCGAGGATGACGCGATGCCCCCACTTGAAGTTGTAACCTTCGAGTCGTTGCCAACGCTTGCCGCCGTCATCCGAGCGATAGGCGGCGCTGTCGAAGGTGTTGATAAAGAGCGTCGAAGGATGCTGCGGATCGAGGGTAACGCCGTAAACATGAGCCGATGCATCAAAGATATTTTGCCAACCCTTGCCGCCATCTTCTGTCACATACAATCCACCAGAGCGTTCGACCCCTTCGACGGTTCGCGGCCAACAGGCCAGATACAGGCGCTGAGGATTTTTTGCATCAAAGGCCAGGTCGTTCGGCGCGTTGACGCCCGCTGGCAGCGCCTGGCGCTGCCAATGCTCAGCGCCATCGGTTGATTGATAGAGCGCGCCATCAACCTCCTGGCCTTTCTCAAGCCCGCGGGCAACGAGCAGGTAGAGCGTGCCGTCGGGAAGCAGCACGAGTTGCCAGGCGTTGAGGTTTCCCGCGAGGCCGTTATTTTTCAGCTTCCAGGTGCGCCCGTCATCCGTTGATTTAAAAACGCCTTTAGCGAAACCCGCGACATAGAGCGTGCGGTTGCCGACGGGACTTTTCGGATCGAGTAGAATATGCGTGGCGACCGTATTTTCGGGCATCCCGCTGTTGGATTTTTGCCACCTTTTTAGCCCCTCGTCGGTGCGACAGACGCCGCCCACATAGCGCTCAAAATTACCGGCGCGAAACATCTTCGGGCGCGGCAAATCATGGGCGCTGCCCCACACCGACCAGGCGCGATTTTTGACCTTGGGGTCAAAGACCAGCCAGTAACAGGTGTTGCGCCATTCCTGAGGCACACCGGTAATCGCATGTTGCCAACTACGGCCGCTGTTGACGGAGTGAAAAAGTCCGATATCGGTGTAGGTGATGACCAGATGCCGATTGTCAAAGGGGTCGAAGTGCACGCCGTAGCAAGTCGTCACATCAAGCCCCCGCGTCGTGACCGAGCCATCGGCCAGATCGTTGGCATAGACCTGTTGCCAACGCCCGCCGCCATCCGTCGTGCGATAGGTGGAGCCGAAGTCCGTGGCGTAACAGACCTCCGGGCGCGTCGGGCTGACGCCGAGGCCGAGCGGCGCTTCGCCCCACCCCGGCCCGTAATCGCGCCCCACCCAACTGTCGATTTTATTTGGCGGATTTGCATCGTTCGCCGCGCGCAAGACCCAGCGCCAGGTGGCGCCACCATCCTGGCTTTTAACGATGCCAAAGAAATTGATCGGCTTTTTTGCGCCGGCGGCAAGTTCGGGGTTTCGTTGAACCGCTAAATAAACGCTTCGGGCGTCGGTCTCCGAACAGGCGATTTCGGTAAAGAGCGGCAGCCGGTTGGCTTCAAGCCGGTTGGCTTCGTCTGCGGCCGCAGATGCATTGAGGTTTTGGGTAGGAACCGGCCGCACTGCAAGCCAGGTCTGCCCGCGGTCTGTTGAGCGCCAAACGCCGGTAGTGAACTTGGCGTTCTCCCATTTTGCCGGCGTCGTCAGGTAAAAGATTGGCGTATGGGAAGCCGCATCGCTTCCACAGGCAACATCGGTGAGCCAGGTATCTGTCGGCAGGTTGATGACCCTGGGGGTGGCGCGAGGATTTTTTATTTCGATAACCTGTGCCCGGGTGTCTGTAAAGATGAAAAGTTCATGGGCTCCCTGCGGCGACGTTGGGTCAAGATAAAGGGCGCGAAACACCGAGCCTTGAACCTCAGCAATCTCTTTCCAACTCTGACCCCGGTCGGTCGAAGAGAAAACCCGCAGCCCGGCCGGCGATTTGATGCCAATAAAAATGTGCGCCGCATCGTGGCGATCAATATGAATGGCTTGAATCATTCCACCGGGCCAGTTGTCGCCGGATACAAACGAATGATTGGCATGATCTCCGACCATGCGCTCCTGAACGCCAGATTCGACTGACGGGAAGATCAAGCGCCAACGCGCCCCCCCGTCATCAGAACGAAAGAGACCACTGCCGCCCGCATACATCACCTTCGGGTTGAGCGGGTCAAAGGCGAAGGCGCCGACCGTGGATCGCAAATTGAACTCACGCCAACTCTGACCGCCGTCGTGCGTGATATAAGAGCCGGTCATATCGCAGGCGACCAGGACGGTGCGCGGGTCGTGCGGACTGATGGTCGGAAAAAACTGCGCGCCGCCACCGCCCGGTCCAATAATCTTCCACTGCTGCGGTCTGTGCGTCGCATCAGTTAATCGGCGCGCCGTGGTGGCGTCATCGAAGATGGTGACCAGGACAATAAGGAATAATATTACAAGCCGAATGCCGCTCTCTCGAATTTTCATACGCCTTTTCTCCAGCGCTTATCATCGTGTTTGAGAAGTTGAACCGTTAGCGAGCCGTCCGCGCCGACGGGTTGGGCGCAAGCCCACTTCACGGAGTGGCGCACGCCGGCTTTGGTTTCAATCTCTGCGCGTATCTTCACCTGTTGCCCGTCCATGCCTTTCGGCAGAATGAACGAGGCCTGGCGCAACCGGCCGGCCTGCGGATATCCCGGGTCGAGGCTGCCGCCGACTTTAACTTTGCCGTCGAGGCTTTCGACATAAACCCTGAGCACGCCGGTGACCCCAGCGACTCCGTCGTTGGCAAAGGCGACGATTAATTCGTCCGTCCCGTAGCGCTTCCGCTGCCAGACCCAGGATGGGCGCACGCGATAGCCGAGGCGCCGTTGCAGCGCGTCAAAGCCCTTCGGGTAGCGTTCGTAATAGCGCGCCAGGTTTTCAGATTCCGTCCACAACGACCAGTAGTTCGCCCCTAAATCCAGGGTGTGGAGCATGGATTTTTCTAGAATATTAACCCCCGCCTCATCAACCGGAATGTAAGTTGGGTCGGGCTTGTAGTGACGGTAGTACCCGTCTTCTAAAATCGAAGCCAGCCAGGGCGGACGGTTTGCCAGTTCTTCAATCTGCATCGGCTCTTCGATAACGATACTGTCCGAACGCAGCCAGCAGCCGGCGCGCACGCACATATCGAGCACCCGGTTGTTGCCGACTTTGCTGATATCCGGTTGGGTGTTGACAGCGAGCGGGACTCGCTTCCAGCGGTCGAGTTGCACTTCGGTCATGGCGATGGAGGTCTTTTCTGCTGTCAGGTAATCGGGGAAAGGGCTTGGCAGATCGCCCGTATGCCCCTCGCCCCAGAAGCCGTACATCATCAGGTCAACAAATTCCATCAGCGGATGGTTATCGAATTCGGCGGCGAGCAGTTCGTTCAATTCACGAAAGGCCGATTGAAAAACCGGATGGTCATAGCGCGGCTCGACGTACTCCGTATCGCCGCGCTTTAATTTGCCGATCTTGACGAGCGGGACTTTCGCTTGCAGAAAGTCGGGCAGCGCTAAACGCCCCGGTTGCCCCTCGGTGTTCGACATCTGCACGCGGAAACCGACGCGCAGTTGGTGACGTTTGGCGGCCTCAAAAGTGAGTTTCCAGACCGGGTGCAAATCGAGCCGCCCCGGTTTTGACTGCACATCGCGCCAGTCGCAGCGGATGTAAAGCAAGTCAACGAAAGGCAGGCTTGAGAGCCTTTCAACATGCTGCTCAAGGGTTTCCTTACCCTGGCGCGCCGCAAGCGACGGCCCACCCTCTTCCCAGGTGTAGCCGACCAGACCGAGACCATAATTCTTAACCGGCTTGTCAGACGGCGAGGTGACCAGAACCGTGTACCAGCCTTCGTCCTGCTCAATACCGAAAGGACCTTGATTCAGGCGGTCGCTAATCTTAAAGCCCGGCCCGAAATCATAGCCGTCCCAGTTGTGCGGCGGAACCTCCTGCGCCTTTGCGGGCTGCAAACCGCCAAAGATGGAGAGGGCTGCGCCCGCTTTCATAAAATTGCGTCTATCCATAACTTTGTTCCCTCAGTGCG
>JBIOWC010000201.1:0-26841 GCA_044868105.1 Blastocatellia bacterium | reverse complement strand
ACTGGTTGAGAGGCGGTCAGAGACTGCCTGATGGCGAGGAGGCGAGGTTAACGACCGCGCCTCCTTAGCGGGCGCTGATATTTATGAGTTGGATTGTAGTTATAGCGACGCTTCAGCATAAGGCGCGCGATTTTGAGCTTTCGGATAAGTTGTCGTCAAACGATTTTGCTGCATGAACTTTGGGCGGGCGGTCGTACAAGGACATCACGATAAATTTCTGCTTGAAAAAAAGTTTGCACTCGCATCGCGCATACCCTGCGTACTTAGATTGTGGGGTGGGAAGGAAATGTAAAATTGAATCGGGAGATTTTATTCCGAGCGGAGGAACGACTTGCTAGTGCTGTCGCTGGCGACCAGTCGGCGTTCGCGGCAATTGTCGGCGAACATCAAGCAATGGTTTTTAGTATGGCATACCATTTTTTGAGAGACCGGGGACTGGCGGAAGAACTGGGACAAGAGGTTTTCCTTCTTCTCCACCAAAACCTGTCCTCCATAAAGTCTCCCGCCCACCTAACATTTTGGCTGCGTAAGGTGACCAGCCATCGGTGCATTGATGCGGCGCGGCGCCAGCAAGCCCGCCCGCAGGTTTATCTTGAAGACGTGCCGGAACCGGTGGCTGAAACCGATACGTCAGACCCGATGCTGCAGAAATCACTGAATAAATTGCTGGCAACGCTACCGGAAAATGCGCGGATGGTTCTGGTGTTACGGTATCAGGAAGATTTGGAACCGACGGAAATCGCCGAAGTTTTAGGCATGCCGCTCAACACCGTGAAGAGTCATTTGCGGCGGTCGCTGGCGACCCTCAGAGAAAAATTGTCGCGCAGCTTAGGAGAAGTAAACGTATGAGTCGTCTGGATGATGAATTGAAACTGGCGTTTCGCCGCCAAGAGCCTTCGGCGGATTTTACCCGACGGGTGCTGGCGCGCATCAATGAACCGAGAACGCCGCAAAAATTGAGTTTATGGCAGAAAATCATCGGCTGGTTTCAATTGCCGACCATGCGGAGGGCGGTAGCGGCAGCCGTGGTTTTATTGATTGCCGCCATCGGCGTGATTGAGTATCAACGCAGCCGTCATCAAGGCGAGAATTCATCAACCGCAGAGGTGAAGAATCAAGCGTCGGACCAAAACCAGGGTTCAACACCGACCGTGGCATCAAGTGGCAATTCAAACAGCGCCCCTATTGCTAAAGAACAAAAAGAGGAGCAGGCGGCACCGCAGCTGTTGCCATCTAAAGCACCCGGCAAGGTTCAGCCAGTCACCTATAAACCCAGGCGGAAACCTTTACCGCAGAGATTCAATAAAGATTCAGTTGTGCCTGAAGGACAGGTAGCAATAAAAGGCAATCCAAAAGCAATGACCGAAAGAGAGCGCGGCGAACAGGCGAGAGAGCAACTTTACAAGGCGCTGGCGATTACCAGCACCCTGCTTTCAGAAGCCAGAAGCGTGGCTTTCGGCGATAAGTAACATCTAGCTGAAAATTTTGGGCTGCACATTACATCGTTAAGTTGAGGAGTTATGAAAATCATTCATTCATTATGTAAACGATTGCTCATTATGGCTGTGGCGCTTGGCGCGCTTACGGCTGCGACTGCCTACGGTCAGGAAGGCAAGGTCCACATGGGTAATCTCGATCACCTGACTAATAAAGCCGTCGAGATTGTGGATGTCACACTTGATGATACGTTGATTAAGATGGCCGCCCGCTTCATCCCCGGTAAAACCCCTGATGAGCTCAAAATCAAAGAACTGCTGCAAAGCATTCAAGGGGTGTATGTGAAGCGGTTCGCTTTTGAGAACGAAGGCGAATTCGGCGACGGCGATGTCAGCCCGATCCGCTCGCAACTGCAGAACCCTGCCTGGTCGAAAATTATCACTTATATCAACAAGAAAAAAGACGGCAACAAGATGAATGTCGAAGTTTTCTTGATGACCCATGGCAGCATCATCAAAGGCCTCTCGGTGCTTGCGACCGAATCAAAAGCCTTGACGGTCGTTAATCTCGTGGGACCGATTGATCTGGAAAAGCTTGCCCAGCTCGAAGGCCGGTTCGGCATTCCTGACATCGGACTTCGCCAAGCCACAGGGCAACCAACCACGCCGCCCGACCCGCAATCGGATGAAGCAGAAAAACCACAGAAAAAAGATAAACCGGAACTAAAGAAACCATAGGAGGAGCCCACTATGGCAACGCAAAAAAGATTACTCTCCCTTATCGCCGCTATCGTTTTGCTGTCACTGGTCAATCAGAGCGCCTTTGCCAAAGACAAACCAGATGACAAGAGTTTCAGCACTTTCGTCAAATACTTGAAGTCCAACTACGGTGCAAGAGGACAAAGCACGTTTGGTATGGTTACCTTTGCGAGATTTCTGGTAAAGGTCATCAAACCGGCGGGCGTGAAAAATTTCAAAGTCAACATGTTGCGCGATTTGCAATTTACCAGTTCCAAGGTTGATTCCGATCTTGGTACCTTCATTCGCCACAATGTGCATCCGGATTGGCGACCGCTTACGCAAGTGGTTTCACTGCGGAACAATCAATATGTCTATGTCTATTTCATGCCGGAAGATCAAGATGCCAAGTTTCTCGTCGTCGCCGTGCAACAGAAAGATGCGTTCGTTGTGCAATTCAAATTCGATACCGAACGACTGGCAAGGTTTTTAGAAAAACCCGAAATCTTAGGCATTTCGCTTACCGGCGACGATAACAAAAATAATCAAGCCCCTGTCGTCGTGAATACGGATACCGATGAGGCGCAGAAGAAAGACAATCCGTCCGCCAACACCAAAACCGATAAGAAGAACGACGAGCCGAAAAAACCCGATTCCAATTGAAACCTCACAAAAAAAATGAGAACTTGAAAGTCAGCGGTTTCGTTCAAACCGCTGTACTTAAATAACCGGTTCAACCCGTTATAAAAAATAAACCCCAGCCTCCAAGAACTTATACAGTGACGCGGTTTCGGCCAGGCGTCAGGGAGTTTTATGTTTAGATCGCAGTCCGCTTTTTGCTGTTTAGTTATTTTAATCTTGTTCAATTTTACCATTTTCGCGCAAGAAAATGCTGTAAAAGCATCCGAGACCCCACAGACGCAGGCTTCACAACCCCCCTCAGCGCAGTTACAGAAGCTTGCGGCAAATGAACCGCGAGCCATCATCACGCCGCCTTCGATACATATTCCGCGAGTCGCAACGCCGCCGAAACTGGCGGATTATCTTGAAGGCAAAGTCCGCTCGGATGAATTGAAAGTCACGGGTTTTGCGCAACGCGAACCGCAGGACGGCATCCCCGTAAGCCAGGAAACGACCGCCTATATCTCTTACGATGACAAAAATTTCTATGCTGTTTTTGTCTGCAAAGATGAACCCGGCAAAGTTCGCGCTCACATGAACAAACGCGAAAATACGGATGGCGATGATTTAGTCGGCTTGACGCTTGATACCTTCAACGACCATCGCCGCGCCTATCTGTTCGGCTCGAACCCGCTGGGCGTACAGATGGATGGGATTGTCACCGAAGGACAAAATGACGATATGAGTTTCGACACCGTCTGGTATTCCGAAGGCAAAATCGAAGCCGACGGGTACGTCGTATGGATGGCGATTCCGTTTAAGAGTCTGAGATTCGATAACGCCGATGTGCAGACCTGGGGCGTGGCGCTCATACGCGGCATCAATCGCAATAATGAAACCTCATTCTACCCTTATATCACGCGCCGCATCGAAGGCTTCACCCAACAGTTTGCGACCATGAACGGGCTCCAGAAAATTTCGCCGGGGCGCAATATTCAAATCATTCCTTATGGATTTTTTGCGCGCGCCCGATTTTTGGAATTCGACCCGGCGCGCCTCAAAACCGACACCGAATTTCGCGGCGGCGTTGATGCCAAAATGGTCTTCAAGGATTCCTTCACTCTGGATGTCACGGTCAATCCGGATTTCAGCCAGGTTGAATCGGACGAACCGCAGGTGACGGTCAACCAGCGCTTCGAGGTCTTCTTTCCCGAAAAACGCCCGTTTTTCCTCGAAAATGCCGGATATTTTTCAACCCCCGAAACGCTCTTTTTCTCGCGCCGCATCGCCGACCCGGATTTCGGCGCGCGCCTGACGGGCAAAGCCGGCGCCTGGGAAATCGGCGCGCTGGCGATTGATGACCGCTCGGAAGGCAAATTTTTTGCTCTTGGTCATCCCCTGCATGACAAAGATGCGGGCATCGGGGTGCTCAGAATTCAACGCCAGTTGCCGAATCAATCGAGCGTCGGTTTTATGGCGACGAGCCGCGATTTCGCGGCCAGTCACAATCGAGTCTTTTCGGCGGATACCCGTTGGAAGCTGAATCAAAATTGGGTGATGACGGGACAGGCCATTCAAAGCTTTACCAAGACTCTGGACGGCGAACACTTTTCCGACCCGGCCTTCAATGTGAGTTTGAATCGCTCGGGCCGGTATTTTCAAAACTTTTTCAATTACACCGACCGCAGTCCCGATTTTCATACCGAACTTGGATTCGTGCCGCGCGTCAATATTCGCGATTTAAATAATTTTGCCAGCTATCGCTGGCGACCCAAAACCGGCAAGTTGCAAAATTTTGGCTTCAATCTCTTCACCGAAGCGATATGGAATCATCAAGGCGATTTGCAAGATTGGCGCGTCAACCTGCCCTTTGTTGCAGAGTTCAGCGGCAACACCTACGTCTTCATCCGGCGCGCCGAATTTGCCGATAGCTTTGCCGGCGTGCGGGTGCGCGAACATACCAACGACATTCAATTTTCTACAGGCTTTTTGAAATGGCTGTCGTTTTATACCAACGTCACCACAGGCGTGCAGGCAAACTTTTTCCCCACCCGGGGAGTGCCTTACGGCGCCAAAAGTTTTAACGGTTCGGCAGGTTTCACCTTGCGCCCGTCTTCACAATTTTCCTTCAATCAACAATACATCTTTGACCGGCTGGCGACCCGCAACGGACATCTGCCCGAAGGCGAAACCAGACCGACAGTGATTTACAACAATCACATTCTGCGTTCAAAAGTGAATTATCAATTCAATCGCTCGCTCTCTTTACGCGCCATTTTTGATTACAACGCGGTGTTGCCGAATGACCAATTGATTGGTTTACAACGCGACAAACGCTTTGCCGCAGATTTCCTGATGACCTATTTAGTTAACCCCGGAACGGCTTTGTATGTCGGCTACACCGACGGTTATCAAAACCTTGCGTTAGATAACACCACACCCGCCGCCATTCGTCGCACGGGGTCGCCGACCTTTTCGACCGGGCGGCAATTTTTTGCGAAGATGAGTTACCTGCTACGCTTTTGAAAATTTCCGCACAGAAATAGATAGAGCGTAACAACGTCAGTTTATAATCTCA
The DNA here is from genome assembly GCA_044868105.1 of Blastocatellia bacterium. Lineage (GTDB taxonomy): Bacteria > Acidobacteriota > Blastocatellia > UBA7656 > UBA7656 > JBFMDH01. The sequence goes on along the minus strand of JBIOWC010000201.1, from coordinate 21,468 downwards.
GCCGAACCCCTATGAAAGAACTCACACGGTTTACGCTCTGTTTATTTTGTGTCGCATTGAGCGGCGTTCCGGTGCGCGCGCAAGCGGCAGAAGCCGGAAACGTCTCCTTGGCGCCTTTTACCTTCAGAACTTATGACGGCAAAACCTATGCGGCTGAACTTGGTAAGCTCCGCGTACGCGAAAATCGCCAGGGCAGTTCACGGCGCGTCATCGAGCTTGCTTTCGTACGCTTGCCAAGTAAAGCCGTCAAACCGGCGCCGCCAATCATCTTTCTTGCCGGCGGACCTGGCATACCGGGAATTGGACTCGCGCAAGTGCCGGTCTACTTCACCCTGTTTGAGCAACTGCGCGAAGTTGCCGATGTGATTCTACTCGACCAGCGTGGCACAGGCCTGTCAGAGCCGAATTTGCAGTGCCCTGCGGCTGCCTTGCCAGCCGATGCGTTTGAGGATAGCGAAAAACTGACGCGCGCATTTTCCAGGCTGGTGAAAGATTGTGCCGAACATTGGCGCGCCAAGGGCGTTCAACTTGAGGCTTACAACAGCATCACCAGCGCCGATGATTTAGATGATTTGCGACGCGCGCTGAAAGTCGAAAAGATGAGTTTACTGGCCTGGAGCTATGGCACAGAACTGGCTCTGGCAGCCATTCGTAAGTATGGCGATAAAATTCATCAAGCGGTTCTCCTCAGCCCGCGAGGACCCGATAACTTGCTCAAATTGCCAAGCGTATGGGATGGGCAAATAAAAAAAATCTCCGCCCTTGTCGCGAACGATCAAACCCTGGGCAAACTCGTTCCCCATATGGACACCTTAGTAAAACGGGTATTCGACGCGCTGGAACGAAACCCCATAGAGCTTGTGGTAACTGACCGCCGAGCCAATCAACCGGTCACCCTTCGGGTTGGCAAGATTGGCTTACAGACGCTCATTCGCGCCGACCTCAGCGATATGCGAGCCGTCGCTAACCTTCCGGCGCTGCTCTACACCATTGACCAGGGCGATTATTCGCTTCTCAAGCGACGAGTGCAACAGCTTTATAACGGCTTTGGTCTTTCGGCGATGGGATTTGCCGTAGATTGTGCCGCCGGTTGGTCAAAGGCGAGACTCGCACTGACGCGCCAGGAAGCCAAAAAAGCTTTGATGAGTAATGTCAATTTGCAATGGCAGCCGGAGATTTGCAAACAGATTGTGGCTGCTGATTTAGGCGTTGCCTTTCGCGCAAAAGTCCATAGCAAGGTCGAGACCTTGCTCATTAGCGGGACGCTTGACCCCAACGCGCCGCCCAGTCAGGCCGAGGCGATTCGCAAAGGTTTCTCAAAAAGCCAGCATTGGATTATTGAAAACGCCGGACATGAAACGATTCCCGCGCCCGAAGTACAAGCGGTGATTACCGAATTTTTCAAAAACCAGACGGTGAGCCACCCGCGCCGCGCTTTTCCGCTACCTCGTTTTACCTCTGTTGAAGAGGCAAAATCCCGCCCCTGAGCCTGGTTATTCAACCTTCAACAGACGACCCGCGTCGGGTATCAAGAACAAGGTTTGCCTGCGCAGTGGACGGCTTCAATGCAGCCGTCCACTGCGCAGATAAGCTTCAGGCTTTTGCGGGCCGGCGCGTGGTTTTGCAGGGAAGCCCTGAATCTATCTTTGCCGATGCGCCCTGAAAATTCGCTTGACTAAACTTTTGAAAAGCGTATTTTCTTTCTGTACCTGCAACCAAACTCCAGCCTAACTCAGCGTTTTACCTTGAGGTAGGTTCATTTTGTTCGCTGCTACAAAAAATCAAAGCGCCTTTGCCAGCTTATCAAAAAACCGTCCGGCGAGATTCGGTTTTCTCTTGGGCGCCGGCACCCTCTTCGGCTTACTGATTGCCAGTCAAACCTACATTGCTTACAGCACGCGTGAGGTGCCTTTTCAATGGAGCCGTATTCTTTTACTTAGCTTTATCTATGCCTATTCGTGGGCCGCGCTCACGCCATTTATCCTCAGGCTTGCTGAACGATTTCCTATCGAACGTTTCCGCTGGCAACGGAGTTTGATGATTCATCTGGCGGCGAGTTTGCTGCTCAGTATTGCGACGCGCGTGTTAGAGATTCTGAGTTATTTTTTTCTTGTTGCAAACCCTGAACAGCCTTTGTCCATGTGGCGGGTCTTAAGAAATGTGCTGGCAATTTTTGATTATGGCGTGCTGATTTACTGGGTGATTATCTTAATCAAATATGCTTTCGAATATCATCGTCGTTATCGTGAAGGCGAATTGAAAGCTTCACAACTCGAAGCCCAACTCGCGCAAGCCGAACTGCAAGCCTTGAAGATGCAACTCAATCCGCATTTTCTTTTCAATACCCTCAATTCGATCTCTGCATTGATGAACAAAGACCAGGAGGGGGCAGAAAAAATGATTGCGCGGCTTGGCGATTTTCTCAGGCTGACGCTGGAGAGCCGTGGCACTCAAGAAGTCACCCTCAAAGAAGAGTTGGATTTTTTGAAATGCTATCTGGAAATTGAACGCATTCGCTTTCAAGACCGTTTACAGATAAACATTCAAGTCGAACCTGACACCCTGGCGGCGCGGCTGCCGAATCTGATCTTGCAACCGATTGTTGAAAACGCCATTCTTCACGGCGTGGCGCCACACCAACGTCCGGGTTGTATCAATATTCGCGCCAAACGGCTGAACGGACATTTGCTCGTTCAGGTGACCGACAATGGCGCGGGCCTACCTCTGCAAAGAAATTTGCTCAAAGAGGGGATCGGGCTGGCCAATACGCAAGCGCGGCTCGAACAACTTTACGGACTCAAACAGCGAATTGATTTAGAGAATGTGCCCGAAGGCGGGCTTGCGGTGACTCTGGAAATTCCCTTTCAAGTTTCGGATTCAGCGTTCAAAGTGAGGGGGGCAACAAATAAACAACGGGAACCTTTGAACGCTGAATCCGAAATTTGAGTAGTGGGTCAATATGAAATAGGTTGGCATTCGGTTGGCGCTAAAAAAGTAAAGTCTCGCCCAACGACCAGTAAACAGTGATCTCTGGACAAGTAAAAAGTTATCTCCAGATTAGGCGGAAAAAGCGGATAAAGCGCCATCGGCTGGGGCGGATAAATCGCCATCCGTCTTTTCTGCCCCATCAGAAGATGACCTTGTCACTGACGACAGGTTGCAGTTCTTTTAACGATAAATAATTTCATACTCCTAATTTCAAGCTGACCCATTACCGAAATTGAAAAGGGTTGAAAGCGCCATAAAACGGCGCAAAAGCGCGAAAAAGAATCCCAAATGTTGACCTCTGAGCAAGTCAGTCTGGGGGTCAAAATCTGTTCAGTTGATGTATGCCTTTGCGCCTTTTTATAACGCTTTCTCTCACCGCAGTCGCATCGTCGGGTCGCCAAGCAAAATCCAGGTGCGACGAATATCCGGGTCGAGGCTTTGACCTTTGGCTCGCCGAATCGCTTCTCCTAACATTAAGCGGCTACCGAAAACTTGGCGGTATAACTCCGCATTGATAGCGACTTGCCCAGTGGGCGTGGTTAGCCCTGATGATGCCCACACGGCAACGGCCCCTCCTTTATCGGATTTCAGCAAGCTTTCGCCGAGACTATCGAAAGTTGCGTCATGAAAAAAGCCGTTCAAACAATTCATCATCACGAACAGGGAAAGCTGTTTGCTATTTACCAATCTTTCAACATCCGGCGAAGTCAATAGTCCGCCGCGCCATAAGTCGAACGATCCGTGGCCGTTGTAGTTGACCAACTTCTGTCCGCGATTGATGGCCTCCATCACTTGAAGCTTTGCGGTTGCATCATCAAGCTGTGATCGAAAAATCTGATTGACTCGCAAGTTTGTCGGAAGCCCTGACCTCAGCGCCTGACTTGCCGCTTCAAAATTAAAACCATCATTGCGGTCTGCGACTAACAAGACTTCCTCGGATGACGGCAAGCGCTCATAAGCCATCAGCTTATCGACCATCAACTGGGCTTCCTGTGAATTTTGTGCAGGCAAACGACCGACCGCTAGTTCGGCCAACCCATCGCCGTTGAAATCGGCGAACCAATCATCACTGGCGGTTTTCATAAGCGTGGTATTGAGCAGTTTGGTCGGCACAACATCTCGCATACTCAGCCCCAGATAATGGCGCGGGTCATAAGTCGCATCGCCGCCAAAGAGCACATAGCGCGGTTTTTTCTGCCAGTTTGTTGCGGCATAAAGCAGAAAATCTTTTATCGCCTGTGATGATTTGTGACCGAAACTGAATTCATCGTAGAGGTCTTCTACGTCAACCACGCTGACGCTCAAGCCTTGCCTGCGGCGGTAGGCGGCCAGCGACTCAAAGCTCGCGGCGAGTGGTTGACAGGTGATAAGCACCAGGTCAGCGCCGTTGGTTGGACTTCGCCACCCCGACGGTTGATTGGGAGAGACGGCAGCGGCCGAGCGCAACCGTTCATTGGTCATCGCCAGCAGTCTTCGGCTTCCTTGTCCGCCGGTGTCAACGCTCACCGCATAGCCGGTTGCCTGGCGTTCGATAATTCCGGCTATTTCAACGACGGCCTGCGGCTCGGTCACATCAAAAACGCGAATCTCCGGTGAAGTAAATCCTTTGATAGTCTGCGTCGTACCTGAGGGCAGCGTCAGGCTTAAATAATCCTGTTCGGCGGTGTATGTGCGCGAGTAAGTGAGGCGCAGATAATCCACCAGACTGATGTCGCTCGCGCCGCCTTCGGCCATCAAGGCGACCGTGTTGTTGCCTTCAATTAACAGGGAATGAGGAATCGTGTAACGCTCCAGCTTATGCTCTTGACCGTCGAAATTGATGAGGCCAAGCAGGCTGCCGTTGAGCGTTATACGGACGCGATGGTCAGGAGCTACAGGTAGCGCGGTCACGCCTTGCAACGCCACTTCCAGCTCAGCTGAAGCCATCGCGTCGGGGGCGATAGCATGCAAGGTCAGTCTTTGCTCTACGACTTGCGGCGTGATGATGTCGCCAAAAAAATTTTCGTCATCGCCATTCAGCAGTGCCGAGAAATAAACCGTTCGGTCTCGACGCTCAACCGTATAAGGAAAATAGGTTGCGCCGCTGGCCTTGCCAAAGCTTTTCACGAGCCTCACGCGTTGGCCGAGTTGCGAACCGGCTACCAACCAATAGATGCGCGTATCGGTTTGCGGCGTGTCGAGACCTTTGCCATAAAATTCAATCGCGTCGGTCGCGTCAAAGGTGTTGTCGCTTTCGCCGGTAACCAACATCGGTTGTTCAAGGCCATCAACCAGCAGGCGCAAGGTGCGCGGATTGACCTGGGCGTTTAAGCCCGCCTGCAGCAATTCAGGTTGCGAAACGCGATACCAGCCTTCTTTCTGAACCGCAATCTTCACCGCCTCACCCGACGCAATCGGAGATTGCCAGGCGAGATGAGCCGCCGACGGATGCGGCAACGCAGCGAGGGGTTCAACCGAGGTCGTGGCGCGTTCAAGCGCGGGCTCTTGATGGTTGCTGATTTCGGCAAGTAAAGCAGAGGGTTTGATTTTGTCGGGAGGAAACGGAGTTTGCGAAATATAAAAGGGCCCGTGCCAGGTTGACGTGCCATTGGTGTCAAGGTCTTCGAGCCAGTAAGCGGCGTCTTTACGAGCGCCATTATCTATCCAGGCGTATTGACTGCCGGCGAGCAACGAAACCGTGGAACCGGCTCTGAGAGCCGATCCTGCGATAATTTGAGAATTGACCGCAGCACGTTTTCCGGCTTCTTCACGATAGAGGTTGAAGCCGAGATGGCGCACTTCATAACCGGTCTGCCACTCAACATAAACTTTGCCTGTAGCATCGGAGCGCGCCGCAAAGTTTATCAATTCGACGGCGGTCGGCGATTGCACTTCATAAGCGCCGATGTCGCTGCCGTTGCCGCCCGCAGCATTGGCGATGGCGGGGTCATCAAGTGGACGCACCTGCCCGCGCTGGTCTGTGGTGATGCCTGTCGCGGCAGCGCCTTTATCAATCGCCGGACTGCCGCTCAGTAAAGCGTGAGTTTGTGTCAGCCCGCTGTTGTTTGCGAGGGCGCCAAGCAGGGGATTGATAGGCGTGGCGGAAGTGCCGATTTGGTCACCCGTCGTCGGAGTCATCGTCCCGCCCGTGCTGTTGCCAATCAAATTGTAACCGCCTGATATCAGCGAGCCGGATAGGTCTTTAGTAACATTGGTCGCCGTATTGCCGGCAAGGATGGTGTTCTTGAGGGTGATTGAGGCGCTCGTATTGGCGATGCCGCCACCGGCGTTGGCCGTGTTTGCGGTAATCGTGCAGTTGGTAATCGTTCCCTGTCCTGCTCCGCCGGAATTAGAGAAGAAGATACCGCCGCCATTTGAGTTGGCGCGGTTGCCGGAGAGCGTTGAATTGGTGGCGTTGATGGTTCCCGTCGAATTATTGAAGATGCCGCCACCACTACCAGCAGCCATATTGCCGGAAAGCGTGCTGCGGATAATATTGACCGTGCCATTTAGAAGATTGCAGACGTTGCCGAGATTGGCTGTATTGTTCGAAATGGTGCTGTCCGTCACGGTCACGGTTCCGGCGTTGTAGTTCATAATCGCGCCGCCTAACCCATTTGCGACATTGTTGGTGATGGTGCAACCGGTCACCGTAACGGTTCCTCCGGCGCGGGCGTTGCCGATGGCTCCCCCTTCGTGGATTGTGGTGTTGCCGTTGATGACCGTGTTGGTGACGTTGATGGTGCCGTTGTTGTTGTTATGGAGGCAGGCAAGATTGACAGCCGAGTTGCCGGAGAAGGTACAGCCGTTGATGTTGATGATTGCCGAGCCGTCGTGGCGAATCGCGCCGCCTTCACCCCCGCTGGCAGAGTTCCCACTGAATGTCGTGTTGGTGATATTAATCACGCCATTGCTGGAGGTAAATAATCCTGCGCCACCTGCGCTACCCGATTGGTTGCCGGAAACAACACAGTCGGTGATGTTCAATGTTCCGTTGCTGCTGATATGAGCAATACCATTAGATTGATTGGCATTCGAGATGGTCAGACCGGACAAGGTCACCGCGCCGTTCGACGAGATGACAAAAATAGCCAGGGTGCCCGTCATCGCGTCATCACGTTTGACGGTCAAGAGATTGGCTCCCGGTCCGTTAATACTGAGATTGCCGGAAATCGTTGGCAGAAAACTTAACAGATTGAGGGTGCCGGTGATTGTGAAGGTGATGGTACTGGCGCCGCCCGCTGCATTGGCATCGGTAATCGCCTGCCGTAACGACCCGGCGCCGCTGTCATTCAAATTGATTACCGTAAATGATGCGGCGCGCACCCGGGTGATTTGTCGCGGCAAGGTCAAGGACCAGACGCAGGCAAGCAAAAGCGCGACCACCAGGCGCTCGCGGAGGCGCAATTTTGCGACGCTTCTTAGGGGCTTGGATGGCAAATCTTGTCTCACATACATGGCACGAATGCGATTCATTGAATATCCTCCTTTAGCTTCTTGCAGGATAAAGAGGGCAATCATTCAAAGGTGAGGGGATGAAATGATTGCCCTTAACGACGGTTTTCCTCAGACCGTCGAAATATGGAGGCATGATGGGGTCACAAGGTTTATTGCATTTACGGTAGGGGTGAAGGCGAGCCACCATTTGGGGCGCTTTGGTGCTCTATACCCCACAATCCAGAGAGCGACAAAGACCGGCAAATCCCCTCACCCGGGATGAAAAAATTGTCGTTGACGAAAAAAATTGCTGTCGCGCAAGCTTCTTGCTAAACTCCGGTCATTCATTAATTGGGTTTCTTAATTCATAGCAGTGATAAACAAAGCTCCTCGGCGGAATTGGCGGTACAAGCAATGTCAGCTTTAACCAAACTGTTGGTCAGATGGAGCGATGGAGATAAGACGGCGCTGGACGAACTGGTGCCGATGGTTTACCAGGAACTGCGTCGTTTAGCCAACAGCTACTTACAACGTGAGCGGTCGAATCACACCCTGCAACCGACAGCTTTGGTTCATGAAGTTTATTTGCGGCTGGCGGAACAGGAAAAAGCCGTCTTTCAAAATCGCGCGCAGTTTTTCGGACTGGCGGCCAAAATCATGCGTAATGTCCTGGTCGATCATGCGCGAACCCAAAAACGCGCCAAACGGGGCGGCTCGCAGATTAAACTCTCGCTCACCGAAGCCGATCGCTTTGACAACCGCGAAGATATTGATTTAATCGCGCTCGATGACGCTTTGAATGAACTGGCGACCACTAATCCGCAGCATAGTCAGATTGTCGAGTTGCGCTATTTCGCGGGACTGACTATCGAAGAGACCGCCGACGTGCTCAGCGTCTCACCTGCGACGGTCGAACGCAGTTGGAAGTTTGCCCGAGCCTGGCTGCGAACCCAGCTCAGCCGTTAAGGATGTCGCATCCCAAACCCATGAAAACTCCCGACCACATGCAACAAATTGAGGAGCTATTTTTGGCAGCTCTTGAACGCCAGCCGAGTGAGCGTACGAGGTATCTCTCGATGGCTTGCGGGTCAGATGCGGAGTTATTTGAAGCCGTGCAAAAGCTCATTGCCGCGCATGAACAGGGCGGCAGTTTTCTGGATACCCCGGCCTATCAATCGGCGGACGACAGCCGCGTTGAGGGTGACGCAGGGTTATGCGCGGGCAGCCAACTGGGTCAATACCGCATTCAGAAAATGATTGGTCGAGGCGGCATGGGTGAAATCTATCTGGCGCAGGATACGCGGCTTGGTCGTCGGGTGGCTTTGAAACTCCTGCCCGCCGACCTCACCGGCGACGAGCAACGATTGAAGCGCTTTCAACAGGAAGCCTATGCGGCTTCGGCGCTCTCGCATCCCAACATCCTCACGGTCTATGACATCGGCGAGCAAGACAACGCGCACTTCATCGCCGCCGAATACATCGAAGGCGAAACCCTGCGCCAGTTGATGAAGCGCGGTCAGGTGACTCTCGAACGGACGCTGGAAATTGCCATGCAAATTGCGGCTGCGCTTTCGGCAGCGCACGCCACGGGCATCATTCACCGCGATATTAAACCGGAAAATATCATGGTGCGCCCTGACGGCTACGTGAAAGTGCTCGACTTCGGGCTGGCTAAACTGGCTGAACCGTCGGCGCTACAGACCGGCGCTTCCGGTTTGCCGGCGCTAAAGACCGATTCAGGCATGGTTATGGGGACGCTCTCTTATATGTCGCCGGAACAAGCGCGCGGCAAAACCCTCGATGCGCGCACCGATATTTTTAGTCTCGGAATTGTCTTATATGAGATGGTCGCCGGTTGCGTGCCGTTTGCGGGTGAATCAGGGGCTGATGTTCTGGTGGCGATTCTTGAAAAAGAGCCGCCGCCGCTGGCCGAGCGGGTGCCGGAAGTCCCTGCGGAGTTGCAAGGCCTGATCAGTAAAGCGCTGCAAAGAGACCCTGGCGAGCGTTATCAAAGCATGGAGAGTTTACTCGCTGACCTGAAAGCGTTGAAGGAGGAGTTTCAGGTGCAAGCCAAATTGGAACGCTCCGGCAGTACAGCGAGCCGCGAACCGCGATTGACCAACCTCAGTGATACGCGCGCGCATTCAAGCGCTGAATATCTGATCGGCGAAATAAAAAGTCATAAAAAAGTAGCACTGGCCGCCCTGGTCTTGCTGGTCATCGCGGCAATCGGCCTCGGCTATTACTTATCTGCGAAGCCTTCGGAAGCCGCTCTTGATTCGATTGCCGTGTTGCCTTTCGTCAATCAAAACCATGACCCGGAAACCGACTATCGCTCGGATGGATTGACCGAAAGTATTATCAATGACCTGGCGCAACTTCCCGCTTTGCGGGTGATTGCTCGTAGTTCGGCATTTCGTTACAAGGGTAAAGAGACCGACCCGCTTGCAGCCGGCAAGGAATTGGGCGTTCGTACAGTGCTCACCGGTCGCCTCCTGCAACGCGGCGACAATCTATCCATCAGTGTCGAATTGATGGATGTGCGCGACAACAAACAACTCTGGGGCGAGCAGTATGAACAAAAGGTTACGGACCTGCTGGCCATGCAGCGCAACCTTGCGAAAGACATTTCCACCAACTTGCGGTTGAAACTATCGGGCGCCGAACAGAGCCGCGTGACCAAACATTACACGGAAAATCCGACGGCCTATCAGCTTTATTTAAAAGGGCGCTTTTACTGGAACGAACGCACCGGCGAAGCGCTCAAGAAGAGTATTGATTATTTCAATCAAGCCATCGAACTTGACCCCGGCGATGCGCGCTCTTACGCCGGGCTTGCCGATGCCTTCGTTTTAATTCCCAATTATTCCGCAGGCGCGCCGCAGGAGTATTATCCGAAAGCCAAAGCGGCGGCCCGGAAAGCCCTGGAGCTGGATGAAACGCTTGCCGAAGCGCACACTTCACTGGCGCAAGCGCTCTTTGCTTATGATTGGAAATTTATGGAATCGAGCCAGGAGTTCAAGCGCGCCATCGAGTTGAATCCGAACTATGCGACGGCGCGCCATTGGTATGCCAACAGTGTTTTGCTGGCGCTTGGGCGATTTGATGAAGCCATCAGTGAAGGGAGACGAGCGCAGGAACTTGACCCGCTATCGTTGATTATCAATGCTGACCTGGGAGCCGATTATTTTTATGCCCGACAATATGACAACGCCATTGAGCAATTGCGCAAGACCGTTGACATGGATCAGAACTTTTACACGGCGCATTATTTCTTAGGCATGGCTTATGCGATGAACGGTGAGTTGTCGGAAGCCAAAGCGGCCTACAAACGGGCGCAACAGTTGAGCGATGACCCGTTTGTGATGGCCTATATGGGGCACGCCTTAGCCGCGTCCGGCAAGCGTGCGGAAGCCTTGAAGACCCTCAGTGAATTAAAAGCCATCGCCCGCACGCGCTATGTTCCGGCTTACAGCTTTGCGATTCTCTATGCCGCAATCGGTGATAAGGACGAGGCTTTTCGCTGGCTTGAAAAACTCTATGAGGACCGCGCCTTCGATATTGCCTATCTGAAAGTTGACCCTTTCTTTGACAAACTTCGCGCCGACCCGCGCTTTGCTGATTTGGTGCGGCGCGTCGGTCTCTAGGGCGTTTGACATCGCCCTAAAACGGCACCCCCCTATCCGCCCTCCGGCGTTCTATCCGCCTAATCCGAAGTTAAAATTCAGGCTTTTAGTTGGCGAGGCTTTGCTCGTATGGCGATAAGAGAAGGCCTTGGCTAATGCTGAAAGGTGTGAGCCATTAAACAGACAACCTTTCTGGCGCGCAATTTATCATTTTAAAAATCGAACCAAGACGCAACCTGGCGCGTTAAAGGGAACAAAGCGTCAACGCCCAGCCTAAAGTGAACCAATAAGCTTCAAGGGGTTTATTAAAAAGATTCAAATTTATTCCCTGTTTTACCCTTGTCCCGCGCGAATCTTTTTAATCTTCGGAGCTTCAGGAGGAGGTATTGGATGTCCGGCGCTCAAGCGATACGAGTTTTGATTGTTGATGATGAATTATTAGCGCGCCAGCGGGTGCGGGATTTACTTTCCCGGCATGCGGATGTGCACATCATCGGCGAATGCGCGAACGGTTTTGAAGCCGCCAGGGTTTTGCAACATATCCCGGCCGATGTCATGTTTTTGGATGTGCAGATGCCCGAAGCCGATGGGTTCACAGCGATTGAATCCATCCCGCCTGCCCGTTTGCCATACATTATTTTTGTCAGCGCCTTTGACCAGTATGCGGTGCGCGCTTTTGAAATCAACGCGCTCGACTATCTGTTGAAGCCGTTTGACCGTGAGCGGTTTGAAAAAGCTCTGGAACGCGCCCGAATGGCGATCAACTCACGCAAAGATGAATCCCTGGGCGAAAGAATCATCTCGGTTCTGGAAACCGTCAAGACCAATCACACGCATGTCGAACGCCTGATCGTGAAAAACAACGGGCACATCTGTTTTGTCAAAGCCGAAGAGATTGATTGGATAGAAGCCGAAGGCAACTATGTGCGCTTGCATACCGGCAAGGAATCCCACCTGTTGAGAGAAACCATTTCAGCATTAGAGAACTGTCTTGACCCGAAAAAATTTCTGCGCGTACATCGCTCGACCATCATCAACATTGACCGCGTCAAAGAGATGCAGAGCTGGTTTCACGGCGAATATCGCATCATTATGCAAAGCGGCGCCGAACTCATGTTGTCGCGCAATTATCGCGATCGGTTGAATGAATTTTTAGGTAAAAATTTGTAAAAAGTTGTAAGCGAAAAATCCCGCCCCGCACCTTAACAACTGTTCACAACTTGAGGGAGTTGTAAAAAAGTTATGACGTTTGCCGGCACTCATCATCACCTGATGCGCTCTGTCACAAAGTCCCGTGCCTTCATCACACACTTATATCTCGCCCCGTCAATCCGGTTTAAACTCTGCCTATAGACATCACGGCGTTTTGCACGGACGCGCGTGATTTTCAACATAGTATCCTATTGCTTGGCTGATGTTGCTTGGAAACAGACAGCATTAGCCAGGCAAATTTTTTGCGGGGGACAAGCCATGAGAAATTTGTCGGTAATTGCGCTCGTCTGTTTCATCGTTATCTTGATAACCGTTGATGCTTCATTAGCCAAAGAGAATCGGGAAGCTGAACCGGCGAAACCCTTAAAGACGCTTGACCTCTCGAAATTTGATAAACCGGTCATCAAACAATTTGAAAATGCCTGGCACGTAGCCAAATGCGGCACCAGTCATAGCGAAGGCGTGGTGTTGATTTACCGCATGTTTGATGGCGGCTATCGGGCTGATTTTTTGGGCGCGAGTAATGAATACAAACAATTCACCTTCAATATCAACTCCGCAGTTATCGCCATCGTTCACACACACCCTAACACCTCACCTGCGAGACCTTCACCTGACGACATGGCGGTTGCCGATAAATATCGGGTTTTAATCTTTACCATCACCTTGAGAGGCATGTTTGTTTACGACCCGTTTACCAAAAAGACTCGTGCCGTGATGGACGGCATAGACTGGCTCGACCCGGCGAAGTGGAACGAAGCGCTCGCCGTAAAAATGGCTAAAGTTTCCGATTCCTTCGTCATTGACCCTGCGCCGGTGGTGGCGCATCAATTCCCAGAATGGATTGGCTGGTTATGAACTCTCAATTTTGTCGGTTCGCCGCTAGGGTTTCTATTTAACGACGGCGCGCTTTTATAAACTGACAGCCCCAATTCGTGGTAGAGATAAACGACCAACAGAAGTCGTTTGCTGAAAACAGCGCAAAGAATGCTAAGAAAATAACCGCAGAGATACGGCTGGGTTTCTCTGTACAAAACGGCGTTCTTTGCGCTGCCTTACCTTTTATACTTTCCTGCTTCATTAAAATTGCACAGCTCCAACGAGCCCAGCTTTCCCGATTCATCTGGCAAAAACTTTCTGCCATTGAGTATGCTTGCTACCCTGTTAAATAGATGTCAGATAGGTTGCAGAAATTTTTGCCGGAGGAGTTTGGAACTTTATGTCGGAGAAGAAAAGGAGCGCCCAGCCGCACGTGGTCATCGTTGGCGGAGGTTTTGGCGGGTTGACGGCTGCGCAAGCCTTAAAACGCGCGCCGGTGCGCGTCACCTTGATTGACCGCACCAATCACCACCTGTTTCAACCGCTGCTTTATCAAGTCGCCATGGCGGGATTGTCGCCGGCCGACATTGCCGCGCCGATTCGCTCAATCCTTCGCAAACAAAAGAATGTCAACGTCGTGCTTGATGAAGTCGTAAGCGTTGACCTTGCCGCCAACAAAATTAAATTGCGCGCCAGCGAATTAACCTATGACTATTTGATTCTGGCAACCGGCGGGCGCACCAGCTATTTCGGACACGATGACTGGGAAAAATTCGCGCCGGGACTAAAAGACCTGGACGACGCCGTGGAGATTCGCCGTCGCGTGTTGCTCGCCTTTGAACAGGCGGAAAAAGAGACCAACCCGGAACGCAAACGCGAACTGGTAACCTTCGTGGTGGTTGGCGGCGGACCCACAGGCGTCGAACTCGCGGGAGCGATTGCCGAACTTGCGCATTACGCGCTGTCGCGTGATTTTCGCAATATCCAACCGGAATCAGCGGAGATTATTTTGCTCGAAGGCGGGCCGCGCATTCTGCCGAGTTTTGCCGATGACCTGTCGCGCAGCGCCCAACAACAACTCGAAGACCTCGGCGTCAAGGTTCGTCTCAATGCCCAGGCAACCAACATTGATGACCAGGGCGTTTATTTGAAAGATGAGATGATACACGCGGCAACCGTCATCTGGGGCGCGGGGGTTGGCGCGACTTCGCTAACGAAAACCTTAGGCGTGCCGCTCGACCGGGGCGGACGCGTCATCCTTGAACCCGATTTAACTTTGCCCGGATTTCGCAACGCCTTTGCGCTTGGCGATATGACCAGTTTTACACATCAGGATGGAAAACCGCTGCCCGGTGTCAGCCCCGTAGCCATGCAGATGGGCGAACACGCGGCGCGAAATATTCAGTGGGATTTGGAAGGCAAGTCTTACGAGAAGTTCAAATATTTCGACAAAGGCAGCATGGCGACCATTGGGCGCAAAGCCGCGATTGCCCAGATGGGAACGACCCATTTAAGCGGCTTTGTCGCGTGGATGGCCTGGCTGATGGTGCATATATTTTTCTTGATCGGCTTTCGCAATCGTTTGATGGTGCTCTTCAACTGGGCGTGGTCGTATTTCACTTATCAACGCGGCGCTAGACTTATCACCGGCAGACGGTTGAATTTGTTATCACGTAAAGCGGTGAGCGCTGTCGGTCAACCGCCGGACGCGCAAGCGGCGGAAGGCGAATATCAAATGCGTTAGAAAAGTTCAAAGTATAAAAATTAAAGACTGAACTCTATGGTCACCATCATCCAATAATCAACCGGCTGGTCGGCTTTCATCGCTGGCTTAAAAAGCATTTGCTTGATGGCCTGTAGCGCCATTTCATTCAAGCCGTCAGGCAGTCCGGAAATTATCCGCATTCGTTTCACTTTGCCATCTGCGCCAATTAAGGTTTGCACGCTAACCGAGCCTGCAATTTGGTTTTTTTTGGCCTCTTCAGTGTAATGCGGACGCGGCGCACTTAAGGCTATCGGTTTTTCATCGACCTCTCTGGTGAAGCTATCAGGGTGGTCAATGTAGAGTTGGTCAAAGATGTATTTCGATTCGGGTTGTTCTTCCCACAGCGAATTATCAGCGAAAACAATGCCGGCAACTTTTATGAGCAATTGTTCCGGTTTTTTTAACCACATCAAATCGTCAATCTCATTGGTGGTCTGAAAGGTGCAGAGGTTATTTGCGTCAATATGGGTATGCGCGATAAATGGGTTATCGGGTTGATTATCACCGGCTTTTACGAAATACAGGCCGAAGGCTTTAATGATTTTGTTTGTCGCATTCGATACATGAATCTGTGCTTGAATAACATAATCCTCTTCTGGAGAATCGGTATGTCGTCGGGTTTTTTTGACCAGTAGACTGGCATCCAAAACGACCACGGGTGAATCAGGTTGATTCTCGAATTGCACCGGAACGGGGTTGTTCAACCCGATAGTTTGAAGCAGTTCTTTGGCTCTTACGTACGGGGTTAAATCTTCAGCCCCTTTATCCGCACGCCTGCCAGGTTTGTCGGTCTCATTTTGAGAAATTTCTGATTGTGAATCAATGGATGAGATGGCCTGCAGGTTAGGAGATTTGAGAATAGGAGCCTGACCTATTTGGTGAGTTTTATTTTGTGCAAAGTTGGTTGAGGTAAGAACAAAACAGGCAAATAAATAAACAACAACTCGCAATCCGGTTTTTATGCAATACATCTTTAAACCTCCATGTTGGCAAACGGAAGTTTACCTTTGCGCTGGAAGCAATTTCAATACTCAGGCGAGGATTGAGCTAGTATTTCAGGTGAAATTCAATGGCGACCGCTACCCAGTAGGGAACGGGCTGTTCATCTTTGATAGCGGGTTTGAATCTAAGTTGAGAAACCGCGCGTAAGGCTTCGTTACTGAGTCCGTCAGGGAGTCCGCGAACAACCTTTGCCTGTTTGGGTTTTCCATCAGCGCCTACCAAAACGCGACAAAGTACCATACCTTCCACGCCGTTCATTCGCGCCACTTCTGTGTAATTGGGGCGCGGCGCATTAAGCGGTATCGGCTTTTTATCAACAGCTTTTACTGAGCCGTCTGCGTTAACGTTCATAACTTCAGCGATTTTTATTTCCTCGCCGTCTGGACCGACTTGAACCGGCGGCGAGGCCGAACCGGTTTGCGTCGTTGAACCCGTTTTATTCGCCTCATCATAAGCGACCTCGCCACCGATGATGGTCATCACACAGCGGGTCTTTAAAATGTCGGCTTCGGGGATTTTCATGATGTCGGCCGAGAGAACGGTGAAGTCCGCGAGCTTGCCGACCTCGATTGAACCTTTGATATTCTCCTCAAACGCCGCGTTCGCCGCCCACAGCGTGAACATCTTCAAAGCGTCTTCACGCGAAACTTTCTGTTCCGGGTGCCAGCCTTCGCCGGTAAAGCCGCGAATGTCTTTGCGCGCCACCGCCGCATAAAATTCAATCATCGGTTCACCGCGCTCGACCGGCGCGTCTGAACCGCCGGCAATCTTGCAACCGAGCTTAATAAAGCTCTCCCAGGCATACGCGCCTTCGAGCCGCTTCATCCCCAAACGTGACGGCGCGAAATGCAAATCGCCGATGGCGTGCGAGGGTTGCATCGAAGGAATAACGCCGAGTTTGGCAAAGCGCGGAATATCGTCGGGATGGACAATCTGCGCGTGTTCGATGCGCCAGCGCGGCTCTTTCACTTTACGCTCGGCCGGCGGCACAGCGTTAAAAGCCTTTTCATATAAATCGAGAATCGTGCGGTTGGCGCGGTCGCCAATGGCATGGGTTTCAACTTGAATGCCGGCTTTCAAGGCTTCGACCAGCATCGGGTATAACTCTTCGGCTTTGACGGTGGTAAACCCTGCGGTGTTGTAATCCGAATAATTTTCCAGCAGCCACGCGCCTTTGGAACCGAGCGCGCCGTCCATGACGACTTTGATGGTGCGCAGAGTGAAATGATTTTGAAATTCGCCGGTGCTGGCGCCTTCTTTAATGAGTCGTGCAGCATTTGGGTTGGGTCCGTGCACGGCTTTATAAATACGCAGTTTGATTTTGCCTTCGCCGTAGAGTTTGCGCATTAAATCAACATCGCCATAATTGCCGCCCGCATCTTGAATCTGCGTCCAGCCGAGTTCGACGCTGCGTTTGGCGCCGATAACGATTGCCTGTTCAAGGTCGCCCTGACCTTGCGCGGGAATCTTGCGGCCGACGAGCCCTTGCGCCTGGTCTAAAAACATCCCCGTCGGTTCGCCGGTCTCTTTATCTTTCATGATTTCGCCGCCAAACGGGTTGGCGGTCGTTTTATCAACGCCCGCCAGTTTAATCGCTGCGCTATTGGCGACTCCGGCGTGACCGTCGGCGCGTGTGAGATAGACCGGGTTATTGGGCGCGATTTTATCGAGGTCGTAACGCGTCGGAAAAGCCTGCGGCTTCCAGAAGGTTTCAATCCAACCGCGACCGGTGACCCATTCGCCGGGCTTGGCTTTATCGACGCGCTCTTTGACTTTGGCTAAAAAGGCTTCGAGTGTATTGGTGCCTTCGAGGTTCAGATTCATCTCGCGAAAGCCGACGCCAGAGAGGTGATAGTGCGAGTCAGTCATACCCGGCACCACGGTGTTGCCTTGCAAATCAACGATGCGCGTGGTTTTGCCTTCGTACTGTTTAGCGTCTTTGTTTGAACCGACGAAGATGATCTTATCGCCTTTGACGGCAACCGCTTCGGCATGCGGTTGTTTGGCATTCACCGTGTAGATGTTGCCGTTTTTGAAAACCACATCGGCGGTATCTTTTAAGGTGAAGGCTTCGGTGGTTTGAGGTTGCAAAATAATTGATGGCAAATAAAGCGCAAAGACAATAAGCGTAAGCGTAAAAAGTTTCATAAAGACCTCGAAGGACAAAAAGTTGGATTGGCAAGCAATCATAAGCGCCGAAGGCGCGAAATTCACAAGCCCTGTCCGCAGAGCAGGGAAAATAGAGCGGCATTCAAGCAAGCCCTGAAAGGGCGTAATCATCAGGTTATTACGCCCTTTCAGGGCTTAGGTAACAGTAACTCTGGGCGCTGCAGAAGGGTTCAATTTTCGCCCGGTTAGGGCTTTTATTTATTTTTCAAATCAACCCGATTAAATGATCTGCTATCAATGCGACGACAAGTTGTATTTGCCGGCGGCAATCATCGCATCGGCAATCGCGCGGTGCGCCGCAACGGTTTTAATCGGCGCGTTATGAACCAGACTTTGAATAATTTCTAAGCTCTTATCATTTCCGGTTTCAACGGCAACCGTGCGCGCCGCTTGAGCAATGCGCGTGGCGGCGTCGCGGGCAAAGACCCGCGCAATGTTAATCTGGGTTCCGACATTTTCCGCGCCTTTGTCAGCGATCAGCCGTTCGGTTCTCAGCAAGGCGCTTTCCATCGCGTAAACATCAATTACCATATCGGAAACCAAACCGAGGAACTCTTGCTCGTCACGAACTTTGTCGCCATACGCTTCATTAACCTGGTTGATGGCCAGCAGCGTCATGCCCTTTGCGCCTCTGAGCATCTTCAATTCATCATTGAACAGCAGGGTCGCGACGTTCAAATCCATGGTATCGGAATTTAAGCGGTCGCCGACTTCTACGCATTTCGCCGCTTCAAACAGCGCCAGTTCACCGATTTTGGCGCGCCGGAAGAGTTGCGAAGCGATGACGATGCGATTGATTTCGCTGGTGCCTTCATAGAGGCGAGAAATCCGCGCATCGCGATAAGCGCGTTCCGCCGGATAATCTTTGGAATAACCGTAGCCGCCGAAAATCTGTACCTCTTCGTCAACCACATAAGCCAGGGCTTCGGTCATCCAGATTTTGATAATTGAGCATTCGGTGGCGAATTGTTCAAGCACGCGCAAGACCTGTTGCGGGTCGTCTTTATCAACTTCGTGCAGCGCGTCATCAATGGCGCCGAGCGTGCGATAGAGCATGGCTTCGCCGACAAAGGCGCGAATCGCCATCTCGGCAATCTTATGTTTAATGAGTCCGAAATTGGCAATCGGTTGCCCGAATTGATGACGCTCTTTGGCGTAGCGCACTGCATCGCCAAGCGAGAGTTTAATCGTCCCTACTGAACGCGCCCCGAGTTTCAAGCGCCCGATGTTCAACACATTGAAAGCGATTTTGTGTCCACGCCCGATTTCGCCGAGTACATTTTCAACCGGCACTTGGCAATCTTCGAGCATCAGTGCGGTTGTCGAAGAACCATCAAGACCGAGTTTTTTCTCTTCGTGACCGCTCACCAAGCCCTCGCCGCGTTCAACCAGAAAAGCGGTAAATTTGTCGCCGTCAATTTTAGCGAAGACCGTAAACAGGTCGGCAAAGCCGCCATTGGTTATCCACATCTTCTGCCCGTTCAGAATGTAATGCTTGCCGTCTTCGGATAACACGGCCTTGGTTTTTGCCGCCAGCGCATCACTGCCTGAGTGCGGTTCGGTGAGCGCATAGGCGCCAATCATTTCGCCAGAGGCGAGCTTGGGCAGATACTTTTTCTTCTGTTCTTCATTGCCAAAAAAGACCAACGGTAAGGTGCCGATGTTGACATGTGAACTTTGGGTCCCGGCAAATGAAGGTTGGAGGGCGAACTGTTCGCCGACCACCGCCGAACTGACTTTGCTGAGCCCCAGGCCGCCATGGTTTTCGGGAATATCAATGCTCAGCAGTCCCAACTCGCCCGCCTGAATCATCAACTCGCGATGCGTCGCGTAATCTTTGGCATAGATTTGTTCTTCGCGAGTGAGGACCTCTTTGCGAAGAAACTCTTCGGCGGTTGCCGCAAACATGCGCTGTTCTTCGGTGATGTCTTCGGGGGTAAAAACTTCGCCGGGGGTGCGGTCTTCAATTAAAAAGCTGCCGCCTTTGACTGGCTGTTTGGCTGTTCTCGTCATTACATTCTCTCCGTTTTATTTGGCGTTTTAAGGTACTGGTTAGGGTATCGCACAACGCCGTTCAAGTCCAATTCCAGGATATAAAATTTGTTTATCTATAGATTTTTTCTGCAACCCGGCCTTCGCTCGTGCAATCTATCGAATGGTAGAATCATCTAGAGATTAAGAAAACCAACTCTAAGGAAAGCGTGATGCAAAGGAAATTAATTTTAGCGATGTTCAGCCTGGCGACAATTATTTTTTACGCGGCTTGTTCCACGACAGACCTGCCGGGCACCTGGGTTCCGATGGATGCGGAAATCGGCGATGCCATCTATTCGGTCAACTTTGTCAATGAAAAAGTCGGGTGGATTAACGCGCAATCCGACCGCAATTATGTGCCGATTGGCGAAGAGGCAACCCTGAATGTGAATCAAAATTCCAATACCAATCAAACCGCCAAGGCGAATAAAAATGAGAACAAGAATGCCGAGAAAAAGAAAGATAAGGATAAAGACGACCCCTTGAAAAACAATCAAGGCTTCGAGGTTTTGCAAACCACGGATGGCGGCAACACCTGGAAACAGATACCCGACCAGTTCAAATACAAGATTCGCTCGGTCTTTTTCGTAGATGAGCAAACCGGCTGGGGACTGACGATTGACCGGGATATTCTGAAAACCACGGATGGCGCGAAAAGCTGGGCGCCGCAACGCAAAGCCGGAAAAGTGACGGTAAAACTGCCGGGCAATCGCCGCAATCCAACCATGGAAGCGCCCGAACAGATTGACCATATCTATTTCCTGGACGCCAATCATGGCTGGGCCTGGGGCGGCGGTCGCAAAGATGAATACTCGGAACAACCGGGCGTGTTGTTGAAGACCATTGACGGCGGGCAAAACTGGAATGAAGTCAAATATCCGTTCGAGCAACAAGTGAACAGCACCTTTTTCCTTGATGCCAGCCGTGCCTGGGCCAATACGGCTGACGGCAAGTTTTATAAAACCCTGGATGGCGGATTGAATTGGACGGAGATTCAGGGGAAATTGCCGGAGTTGAATTTCGACGGCATCCATTTTCTGGATGACAATAATGGTTGGGTCGTCGGGCATAGCGGGCGACCGGCGAAGACCACGGATGGCGGCAAAACCTGGTTAAAGATGGTCTATTTGAAGCCTGAATTCAAAATGCGAGCCTTGCACTTTTTCGATAAAAATCACGGCTGGGCAGTGGGCGACAGAGGCGAAATCATCTACACGCGCAATGGCGGCGATAGCTGGATTTCGGTGCCCGATGCCATAGGCTCCGATTTACGCGATGTCGTTTTTCTCAACCAAAACCTGGGTTATGCAGTGGGGTTAAATGGCGCATTTTTGAAGTACGAAGGGAAGTAAGCGGTAGCCAGCAGCCGGTGGTCGGTAGCCGACGGTTGGTTATTAGAATTTAATAGAAAACTTGAAGTCTACTTTTTACAAACAG
>JBIOWC010000200.1:0-2180 GCA_044868105.1 Blastocatellia bacterium | reverse complement strand
CGGCCTTCAGGGGTTATAGCCGTTACCTCTGAAAAATTAAGCTACAACAGGTCACCGCGCCTTCGGCTTTGATGAGTTCGGAAAGCTCTAAATACTGGATTACCAGTCCGTGTTCTTCGAGTCGTTGCAAAGTACCCGGATAGATTGTCGGGTAAATTACGGTGTCGCCTATCAAGAGTGCGTTCGCCGCGTAAGGTTCCGCTTCGTCAACGTCAATCAATCTGAAGTCAACAAATGGGCTGGCGTCAATGAAAGCTCGATTAATCAGTAAGGTATCTTTCGCAACTTGCGTGACGGCTGATTTCAAATGCAAACAATGATTAATTTCAACTCCCCGCGTGACGTAACCGAAAGGCTCAACCAGGGCTTGCAATTGTTCGATGGCCATTTGATTGCTGCGACTCGATAGACCAACGAAGAAATTTTTGCCGACGCGCAGCACATCGCCGCCGTCAACGGTTGCGGGCGCTTCGATAAAGCGAAGTTCGCGAAAAGGGGCAAGCGCTTGGGCAATCGAAGCGGTCTCACCTTGACGCGAAGCGGCGCCCGGTCGGGTGATAACGGCAACTTCATCGAGCACGATTGCCGTGTCTTCGACAAAAACCGAATCGGGAAATTCGGCTTCTTCAGCGAGGTGATGAATTTCACATCCCAGTTCCTGCAAAGCCCGTTCGTAAGCCCGATGTTGCTGGCGCGCAAGGCTCACATCAATCGCTTCGCGCCGCAGATGTGTAAGCTCACAGTTGGCAATATTCGGACTGATTTCGCGGGTAATCGCAATCATAAAGTTCTATTTTCGAGCGCGGGCTTGCGCTTCCAATTTATCCCAATCTTCGGGCGTGAGTTTATCCAATCCGCTAAATTCACCGGCGCCGGCTAACCATTCGCCGCCGTCAATCACCACAACTTCGCCATTAATATAACCGGAGTAATCGGAAATCAGATAGGTCGCCAGATTCGCCAGTTCCGCAAGATCGCCGACCCGTTTCAGCGGGTTGCGTTCGACAATCTCTTTGCTGAAATCTCCCGAAAGCGTCAAACCTTTTTGCGCGCCTTCGGTCGGAAACGGTCCCGGCGCAATGCCGTTTACGCGGATTCCGTATTTCGCCCATTCGACGGCCAGCGATTGAGTGAGCGCCATCACACCGGCTTTGGCGACCGCCGAGGGCACCACATAGGCCGAGCCTGTCCAGGCATAGGTCGCAAGTAGATTTAGCATGGTGCCTGGTTGTTTTTCAGCAATCCATTGTTTGCCCAACGCCAGTGAACAATTAAACGAGCCGTGCAGCACAATGCCTAAGACCGCATCAACCGCGCGATGCGACAACCTTTCGGTGGGGCTTGCAAAATTGCCCGCCGCGTTGTTGACCAGAACATCTATCTTGCCGAAGTGCTTTGTGGCGCGTTCAAGCATCTGCTCGACCTGAGTGTAATCGCGAACGTCACAGGCGAGCGGTAAAACTTCGCCGCCCGTTGCCGATTGCATCTCCCTGGCAACCTGTTCCAACAGTTCAAGTCTGCGACTGGCAATGACAAGTTTGGCGCCAAGTTCAAGGAAGCGCTCGCCCATGGCGCGACCAAGCCCTGTGCCGCCGCCGGTGATGAGAATCACTTTATCTTTCAGTAAATCGCTTTGGAACATATCGAAGTCCCTTATCTCCCCTTCGCTTCTCTGATGGAGGCAATTAAATCCAATTCTGCTGGTCTATCGGCACGGTAACCTCGCTTTCAACTTCGCCGGTATGCGCCGTGACTTTTGGCTCAAATAAAACGATGTGCGTCTCTTCGTCAGCGACAGGGCAATGTTCAACGCCCTTGGGCACGACAAAAATTTCACCATCAGTTAATTCAACATCGCCATCGCGCATCTTGATGGTCAGTTTACCTTTGATGACCAGGAATAACTCGTCTTCGTTTTCATGTTGATGCCAGACGAATTCGCCCTGAACCTTGGCCAGTTTAATATACTGGTCACCGACTTCTCCGACAATTTTCGGCGACCAGTGGTCACTGAAGAGTGCAAATTTCTGTTTGAGATTAATTTTATTCATCCTGTCTTCACTGTTCTTTTTAAGTTTCCGCGAGCGCTTTGATCATAGCAGAATTATCGCAACTGTGAGATTCAAGGTGTTCGAGTGGGAAAGAAAATTCGGTGGGTTATTGACGGCAGTTATTATCGG
>JBIOWC010000199.1:0-24335 GCA_044868105.1 Blastocatellia bacterium | reverse complement strand
ATTTCAGGGGCGGCGCGCCGCCAACCTAACCTCGGGGTACGCCATTCACGGAGATTGATTCATGAGCGATACGCCTATGAAAAAGCCCATAAATCCGCGCTCGAAAAAATGGTCGCCTCCCGGGTTTGCGCTTCACCTGTTTACCGGCAGCCTGATTTTTCTCGCCGGTTTTGCCGGCGAAAATTCACCCTCGGCAAAACCCGTTAATTTGGCGAAAGAGCCAGAGAGTTCAATAAAAAAGACGACCTATAAAATTACCGGAAACTCGGTTCAAGAATTGAAGGCGCAAATGTACAACCTGGGGCCGGTGGATAAAAACCAACGCCATCACGATGCTTACACGACCTGGTATGTAACCTGGAATTTCGATTGCGAAAATTTTGGTGGCGCGGCAAGAGCCGACCGTGTCCGTGTGAAAGTTGAAGTGAAATATATTTTGCCGAAATGGGAACCTTCGCCAGAGGCTCCCGCCGAACTGGTTAAAAAATGGAATGATTATCTTGCGGCCTTACATAAACACGAAGACGGACACCGCGATTTAGGTCTGCAGGCGGCGCGGGAAATTCTGCAAAAACTGGAAGGCTTGCCGGCCAGTTTGTCCTGCCAAGAGGTAGGTCGCGCGGTCAACGAGACCGGGCAAAAAATACTCAACCTCTATCGGCAAACGGAAATCAAATACGATCTCGATACCCGACACGGCGCAACTCAGGGCGCGGTGTGGCGCTGAAGCACAGTTTTGGAGATGAACGCATGAAACCACAATTTAAACGGTTGAACCATGTTCAACTGACGATTCGAAAAGGCGATGAAGCGCATGCGCGGGAATTTTACGGCGGGCTGCTGGGCCTTGAAGAGCTTGAGAAACCCGAACCGTTAAAAGCCAGAGGCGGGCTATGGTTTCAGATGGGCGACATTCAATTGCACCTCGGCGTCGAAGAGTTTCAGGGCGAATCCAAACGCCATCCGGCTTTTGAAGTTGAAAACCTTGCGGCTATCAGCGAGTATTTGAAAATGAGCGGTGTGCGCGTGAAAGACGAAATAAAAATTCCTGATGTTGAAAGGATTTCGTTTTTCGACCCGTTTGGCAATCGAATCGAGTTGATGGAGAAGACCATTAAATAAAAGATAATAAGCTGCAAAAAGAAGCGGCAACCTCACTTGCTGATTTTTTAGAGCAACGAAAGAACGGCTTGATTCAACCAACCATCTGAGAAACTAACGACGGGCAAAAACTGCTTTAAGCTATGCTCAGAAAAATCAAAATCACCTTAATCACTCTGCTGAGCTTAATTTTACTTCTGTTAATCGCCGTCCTGGTTTATGTGCGCAGCGGCGGCCTGGATAGTCTGCTGCAGGGCGAAATTATTTTGGCTTTGCGCGAAGTCGGCGTGCGCGCTGAAATCGGCTCGACGCATCTCGACATTACCGGCAGCAAAGCGTCGCTCGAAAACCTCACGCTTTATGCGGAAGACAATACGAAACTCGGTACCATCGAAAAGATCGAAGGCGAATTTTCGGTGCTCAGTTATCTGCAACGGCGCATCAATCTCAAAAAACTGACCATCACCCGACCGGAAATCTGGATGACCATTGATGAATCCGGGCAATCGACCTTTAATAAATTAAAATCGCCGCCCGAAAAAATTGAAGCGACCGGTGACGACAATATAAAAATTTTCACTGCGACCTTTGAACTCAAAGACGCCATCATCAATCTCGAAGACCGCAAAAATAACCTCAAGGCCCGCGTCCCCAATCTCTCGGCGACGCTGACGCCAAATGGCCCACTCCCCGCGAAAGACGCGCTCCATCACGCCTTCCTGGTGACCTTCGACCACGCCAATGTGACCTATCAAGGGCGCGAAATGCAGAATGTCGGTTTTCATTTCGAAGGCGAGGCGAGAGAAAGCAGCGCCGACATCAACTCCCTGACCTTCAATTCCGAGGTCGTAAAGATTAAAAAAGCCGCGGGGCAAATCACCAGCTTTGACTTGCTCGCCTATGAGTTCAGCGACGTTCAAGCCGAGACCACGCTCCAGGAAGTGGCGCGCCTCTTCGCGCCTGAGGCCAGGCTGCAAGGCAAAGCGACTTTTGCGGGCGAAGTCAAAGGCGAAGGTGACCACTATCAGGCGAAGGGACGGCTCACTGCCGACAACCTCGAAGCCGAAGGCGTTCGCGCCACCAGCCTCGACGTTCAGCTTGATTCAGTAGATGGCAAAGGTGACGAATACAAAGCCAAAGGCAAGCTCTCTGCCAATCTGGTGAACGCCGAAGGCTTTCGCCTGTCGGATGTGCGCGTCAATTTCGACGCTAACGGCAAGGGCACGGAGTACAACGCCGAAGCCGAAATCATCACGGCGAATGTCAGCAACCAGGATTTAAGCCTCAATGCGGTGCGCTTGAACAATACGAGCGTCAGCGGCAACGCCGGGGCTTTTGATGTGACCACGAATTTGACGCTCGCGGCGCTCAAAAGCGGCAAAGTTAATTTGAATAACTTAAAGGGCCGGTTGACGGCGAATAACTCGCGCGCCACGCTTTCCCAACTTAGCGCTCAGGTTCTCGGCGGCAGCGTCAACGGCACCGCTTCGGTGGCCTATAAAGGGGGCGGCGAATCCAAAGTTGATGTCGTGTTCAACGGCCTTGACCTGAACCAGGCTGCGCAACTTGCGGCCGCCAAGGACGTGACCGTGCGCGGCAAAGCCAGCGGCAATGCGCGACTCACGTTTCCCGGCGTGAATTTCAAAGCCGCGAGCGGCAACGTCAATGCCGATTTTGATGCCGTCGTTGCGCCCAAAGAAGAAGGCGGCGAAAGTGTGAACGCCAAAGGTCAAGTCGCGCTGCTGGCCAGCAGTCGCGGATTTACCGTTCAACGGGCCGAGGTCAATTCAGCCAACAGCAATATCAATGCCAACGGCCAGGTCACCTGGGACGGCGTTGCCGATTTAATGGTGAACTTCAAATCGCAGGATATGTCGGAAGTGCAGCGCATCATTGATTCGTTCGGACTGATTCCTGAAAACATCAAAAACGAATATGAAGTTGCGGCGGGCGGCACAGGGGAATTCAGCGGACGGGTACAGGGAAAATTGGAAGCCCCGAGTTTGACCGGACACCTGCGGCTGGAAAGCCTCAAAATGCACGAAGAAGAGGTGGGCTCCGTGGAAGGCGATATTGCTTATTCGCCTTCATTGGTTCACGTTGACAACGGTTCAATCATTCGCGCCGATAATAATTCACGCGCCGATTTCACGTTGAACGCGCCGCTCAAAGGTGACGATATTGCGATTAAAGCGGTGGTGAAGAATTTTGATTTGCGGCAAGCCGTGAACCTGGCGGCGCCGGGGCTTGCCGAACAGGTCGGCGGCGGACGGGTAAACGGCGAAGTTGATTTGCAGAATCTCGGCGATAAACGCAAGCTCACGGGCACCGCAAATATAACGCTGACCGGCGCTGAATTTTCAGTTCCGCAAGACGACGAAGCGGAAGGCCGAGAAACGAAAAAAATCGCTGTCCCGGAATTTGTCGGCAATCTGGCCATCAATAACAGCGTCGTCAGTGTTCAGAATTTGCAGATGAAGGTGAACGACAGCCGCATCACCGGCACCGGCTCTTTCAATCTCGATACCTATGAATACGCCGTCAATGCCGAAGGCAAGGGGGTTGATTTGGCCGAGCTTTCAGAGGCTTTCAAAAGCAGCGAAGGCGGCGGCGTCAACCTGACAGGGCTGGCGGATTTGAATGTCAAAGGGCAAGGTTTCTGGGGCAAAGACAATTCCGATGACTGGTCGCGCGTCAGTCTCAACGCCACCATTCAAGGACAGAATGTCGCCATCAACGGGCGCGATGTGGGTAACGCCAAAGTCGTCGCTTATACCGAAAACGGCATTGTCAACATCGCCGCGACCGGCAATGTTTTGGACCAGGAACGCACCCTGAATGCGACGGTTGATTTGCGCGATAGAAAGGTCTGGGCGCTCAATTCGAGCATTGATTTTACGGATGCCGAACTCGGCCCTTATCTGGCGTTGGTGTCGCCCGATTTAGCGACCTTGAGCGGACGCGCAACCGGCAATATTAAAATCAGCGGACCCTTGCAGGAGCCTGAAAAAATTGAAGCCGTGGCGACGCTCACCAAACTTGAACTCGGCGGCGACATCGCCGAAGGTCGCCAATACAAAATCACCAACAAAGACCCTGTGGTGATTCACGCCACCACGAAAGAGTTGACGATTGAACCGGTGACCTTCACCGGCGAAGGCACGAGCGTGACGATTGCCGGAACG
This sequence comes from Blastocatellia bacterium, assembly GCA_044868105.1. Classification (GTDB taxonomy): domain Bacteria; phylum Acidobacteriota; class Blastocatellia; order UBA7656; family UBA7656; genus JBFMDH01. Next base: position 20,049 of record JBIOWC010000199.1, on the reverse strand, counting down.
GTTGGCGGCGCGACCGACAATGCCAAACCAAATTTAACCGTGAACGGCGAATTGAACCTTCGCTTTTTATCTTCGTTCACCGCCGACATCACGACGACCGGCATTGCGCAATTGCAAGCCTCCATCACCGGGTCGCTCGATGCCCCGCAGATTCTCGGACTGGTGAATTTGAAAGACGCAGGGGTGCGCGTCGTCAACTTTCCGGTCTCCATCGCGCGGGGGTATGGACAGATTCGCTTCACCGCCAACCAGGCGTTGGTTGAAGAATTTTCCGCCTCAACGAGCGGCGGCGGCCGGTTAACGATTAGCGGCGGCGCGGCGCTTTCAGGTCTCATTCCTGAGCGTTTCAGACTCGAAGCGCGAGGCGAGCAAATCGGCGTCGAATACCCGCAAGACACGCAAACCATCGCCGATGTCTTTGTCACTTTTCAAGGTAGTCAGAAACTCCAGGTGTTGTCCGGCAACGTGAAGGTGCGGCGCGCCGCTTACACCAAAGACATCACGCTTGAAGAATTGATTAGCACGGGTGGACCCTTCACTCCGGCTTTTTATGAAACCGGGCCGGGCGGCAAAGGCGATGCCGGCCCGCCGATTTCGCTCGACGTTCATGTGGATGCCGATAATACCATTGTGGTGCGAAATAATTTGATGGATGCGACGGGAAGCGCTTCGCTCTATTTGCGCGGGCCGATTGGCGAGCCGGTTATCTCCGGGCGGTTGCAATTCAATCAAGGGACGATTGAATTTCGTAACGAGCGGCACGAAATCACCAGAGCTTTAATTACCATCCCGCCGCGTCGTGGCGCCGAACCGTATATTGATTTGCAAACCGAAGTGGATGTGAGCGGCTATCACATCACCTCAAATTTCAGTGGCCCGCCGAGTAAATTAAGAACCGTGCTGCGCTCTGACCCCAGTCTGCCGGAAACCGACATTGTTTCTTTATTGCTGACCGGAACCACGGCGGGCGATACGCGGGCTGCCGAAGAGGTCAATCAACGCGGGCTGAATTTAGCGCAGAGCCTGCTGGCCACAGGGCTTTCGGAAAGAAGCGAAAAGTTCACGCAGCGCATCTTTGGACTCAACCGTTTTTCAATTGACCCGTTGATTGCCGGACGGGGCAATGACCCGACGGCGCGCATCACCGTCGGACGCAAGATAACCAAAGACCTCAGCATTACCTATTCGCAAAACCTGACCTCTTCCGGGCAAAGCGGCATAGACCGGATTGTCTTAATCGAATATCGCTTGAGCAATCGCCTGTCGGTTGTCGGGTTTAGAAATGAACGCGGCGAAATCGGCTTTGACGTGCGCTTGCGGAAACGGTTTTGAGAAAGCCGTAGGAAGTTGACCAAACAAGCGGGAATAGACGAAGCAGAAAAAGAAAAAAGTTGCGCTTGTTTGGGGCCTTCCGTTTGTTTGGTCAGCCGGTATGAAATTGAATTTGATGAAGGGTGGCGCAGAAAAATCAATTCTCGGATTTACATTAGCGATGTTGCTGATGATTTTTGCTGCGCCTTCGTTGCGCGCGCAAACCAATAGCATCGGTATTGAACCGATCCCCCGTGGCAATGATGTGGGCGGAGAATTTTTAGGGCGGCGCGTGGCCAGCGTTGAGATAGAGATTGAAGGAGCCGCCGGGGGTACGATCAATGACCTGAAATTGCTCATCGCCGTGGTTGTCGGACAAATCTATTCGCCGGTTAATATCAACGATTCATTATATAAACTCTATGGTTCAGGGTTGGTTTCAAGCGCCAGAGTTGAAGCCGAAGCCGTCGGCGCAGATGGCGTTGCCATCAAATTTATTGTTAAACCGCAAGCCCGCGTGGATTCGATTGTCTTTGAAGGCGAGCCGATTTTTTCAGTGAATGAATTGCGCGGACGATTAAACGAACTCGATACCGGCATCAAACTTTCGGCCAGCGCCGTCTCTCGCGGCCTGGACGATTTGCAGGCTTATTACTCCGAGCGCGGCTTTAAAAATGCGCGCATCATTCCCGAAGTTCGACTCGATGCGACCGGCACGCGAGGCACGATTGTTTACACCATCACCCCGGGCGACCAGGCTCAAATCGCCAAATACACTGCCAATATTACCGGCGCCCATATCAGTTTATCGGATACCAAACCGACGATAGCCGAAGGCGACCCGTTTACGGAACTGGCGGTCCAACGGGAAATCGAGCGCATTCGTCAGACCTATCTGTTACAGGATTATTTGAATGTGCGCATCAATGAAAGAATCACGCCGGGCGCGGATAATAAAACCGTCAATGTCAATCTGGATATTGAAACCGGCCCGCGTATTGATGTTGAAATGCTGGGGCTTGAAAAAGCCAAAGGGCTCAAGGTTGATAAAGAGGATAAGCAGAAAATCTTTCCCTTTTATTCGCAAGGCGGCATTGATGAATTCACCGTTGAAGAAGGGCGTATCAGACTTCTCGATTATCTGCAACGCCAAGGATATTTTTTTGCCGAAGTGACAACCCCCGATGCGCCCGACATTTCATCCACGGCTTCAAAAGTCTCTTACACGGTTGAACCGGGAAGAAAATATCGCTTAACCGAGATTAATTTCGAAGGCATCACGGCCATCGCGCACAGCGATCTGACATCGCAGCTTAAATCAAAGACCGCTTCGGTGATTCCCAATGTCGGATTCTTGCCGACCTTTGGAACCGAGCGCGGCGTAACCAGTAACGAGATGTTGCGTCAGGATGCGCGACTGATTACCAAACGCCTCAGGGAATTGGGCTACCGCCACGCAGAGGTTGAAGAACGGCGCGGTATTGACCCGGACAACGATAAATTGATTATTACCTTTGCGGCAACCGAAGGGCCGCGCACTTACATTGAACAACTCGGCGTGCGCGGCAACACCATTTTAACCAGCGATGAAATTCAAAAGCTCCTGCCCATCAAAACCACAGACCCGCTGGTTGCCGATGACGTGCGCCGCAATTCCGACCGGATTCTCAACGCCTATAACGCGCGCGGTTATGCGGTCGCCGAAGTGACGGCGGAGATTGCCGATTTGGGAAGCGTGGAAAAACAGGATCGCGTGCGGTTGATTTTCAATATCAATGAAGGCAATCGGGTGCGCATTCGCGAAGTCATTACCCGGGGGGTGAAAAATACCGATGTCGGGCGCATTGAACGCGATTTTTATCTCTTCAAAAAAGGCGAATGGCTCAATAGCGATAAAACGCTGGAAACCGAGCGCGTCCTCTATGACACCAATGCCTTCAGTTCCGTGACCATTAATTCCGAACCGGCGGGACAAACGCCGGATGGCATTGAAGAGCGCAATGTCACCATCAACATCATCGAATCGAAACGCAACCTGTTGATTTATGGCGGCGGTTTTCAGTTTTCGAGAAGCGCGCCGAAACTGCCGAATCTGACGTTTTTGCATGGCTTGCGGGGATCTGCGCAAATCACCAATACCAACTGGTTCGGCAAACTCTACACCGTCAGTTTGCTTGCCCGGGTCAGCCAGGATGAAATTTTAGGTCAGGCTTCGTTTCAAAACCCCAGACCGTTTGGCACCAATTTCCCGATGTTGATTTCGCTCTTTTCGCAACGCCTTGCGGAAACCTCATTCAGCTCAAATCGCTACACGGCTTTAATACAAGGCGAGCGCCGCCTGTCGGCCAATATGATTGTCTATGCGAGCTATAACTTTGAGCGCATCAGTCTCTTCGATTTAAAAGTGAGCGAAGCCGAAATCGCCCGCAACCGTCAGGCCATTCGACTGGGACGCATCGGGCCAAGTTTTGTGCGCGACACCCGCGACAATGCCTTCGAACCGACCAAAGGGACGCTGACGCTCGGCAGTTTTTATGTCGCCTCGAAACTCCTGGGCGGCAATGAACAATTCATTAAATCTACGGTTGAACATAGCCGCTATTTTCCTTTGAATGAACGAAAAACTTTAATCTATCTGGCGGCGGGAAAACTCGGTTTTGCCAGGCCCTATGGCGGACGCGATACGCTGCCGCTTTCGGAACGCTTTTTTGCCGGCGGGTCGCGCGATTTGCGAGGTTTCAGTTTTGAAGAAGCGGGGCCGAAAGACCCGGTGACCGGTCTTCCCGTCGGCGGCAATTCGGTCGTTGTCATCAACAACGAACTGCGCTTTCCGCTTACCGGAATTTTAGGCGGCGCCGTGTTCACAGACATCGGTAATGTGTTTCGCCGGGTGCGCGATTTGAAGCCAACGGATTTGACGGTCTCTTTTGGTATCGGGGTGAGAATCAAAACGCCAATTGGGCCGATTCGCTTAGACCTGGCGCGGGTGATTTTCAATAGACCGGCGGAAGCGCCGCGACTGAAAGGGCATTTCAGTTTTGGTCAGACATTCTAAACTAGCTAAGTTAATGAAGGCTCAGGGAGGCAGGCGATGAGAAATCGAAATAAGCGGTTGCGGCGAATCGGTTTGGGCCGATTCGCTTGTTTGATGGTCGGGGTTTTGTGCCTGGTTTTCTATGCGGTTTCCTCTCCGGCTTCATTAGAAGCAACCGCTTATATCAGCAAGCCGGAACTGCCTTCACCGCTCACCGTAATCAAAGAGGCTTTTCAAGAACGGAATCGGAAAATTGAAACGGTTAGGATACTCGAAGCAAAGAGACCTGATATCGGCGCATCCCGTTATCTCGTTGTTGCTTGGGGAATACGGAAAGATTACAAGTTTGAAGGACAATTCGAAGACGAACTTTTTGGGCTGTTTGTTATGGATGAAAGTCTAACAAAAATCGAAAGAACGCTGGATATTTTTGCGACTCCCCGCTGGTTTGATTACCAGCTCAACATTGAATCGTCCAGTATTGATGAGGTGACGATTGTGGGAAAAGGGAAGACTTATGGCGATCAGGAAATGCGACGAACCTACAAACTGACAAACGACCGCTAGCGAATGACCATGAACTTTTTGCTTGTTGCTTTTTACTGCCTATTTTTGTTGGTGCCCGCACAGAAGGTCGTTGACCAGATTTTGACGCTCGTCAACGGCGAACTCATCACGCGCACGGATTTAATCTGGAGTCTGGCAATTGACCCGCGCGCGCCGAACCCGGCGGGCGGCGTGAGCCGCGATATTTTGCAACAGAAACTCGATGTGATGATTGATGAACGCTTGATCGGCCAGGAAGCCTCGCGCATTCCGAGCGCCGAAATTACTCAGGTTGAGATAGATAAAAAGCGCACGGAATTAATTAAAGCTTTTCCTTCCGAAGCAGTCTTTCGCGAACGCATCAATGCGGTCGGGTTGACCGCCGAAAAACTCGATCAATTGCTGCGTCAACGCGTGGTCATTGATAAATATATTGATTTCCGATTTCGCTCTTTTGTCTTTGTGACCGATGACGATGTCAAGCAATACTACAATGAAAAACTGTCGGCGCAGGTCAAAGAGCAGGGCGCGGTTCCGGTGGCTTATGAAAAGGTCAGCGACGAAATTAAGAATGGCATCAGAGAATTATTAAAAAGCGATAAGGTGGATGCGGAAATTAATACCTGGCTGGCGACGGCGCGACAACGCGCCGATATCGTTCAACTCGCCGAACCTTAGTGATTGCCCGAACGCCCGGCCGAGGGTGGCGCTCATCTTGCTGGCGCAAAATCCTAAATTCAATCGCCAACCGCCAGGCCTCCCCCATCGTGCAGGGTTTGAAATCCTGGCCTTCGACTGCGGCCGCAGAATAACCGGCATCAATAATCATCACCCGGCCTGCGGCATCTATATCGCCTAGCCATCAGGACCATTCATCGCTTCATAGGAGTCGCTTTAACACCGCAGCGGTAAGCTGCTTTCCTCACCGCTTCTCCCCTCCATTCATTCCGAGGCGCTGCCAAACAAATATAATTTTTGCCCTTTGTAATATGCCTCACCTTTTTACGCCTTTCACAGTTGTCTGAAAATCGTTAATTAAAAAAGGAGAAACTAAGATGATGTGGACTCGCAAGGTCAAGGTTAAACAGGGCGCCGCTTTGCTGCTGATGCTCGGCTCGTTGCTTTCGGCAATGCCTTTACAGGCAGCTGCCCGAAACCGCAACACGGCGTATTGGAAAGTTTTTGCCCCTCAAGGGAGTGGCTTTCAGGTGCAGTTTCCCGGACAGCCCGTAAAAAAGGTGGGCGCGTCCTATATTCAATATTCCTACACCGAACCGACGCCGAATGGAAATGTCTTTTATGGTATCACGCATGAAAATTACTCGGTCGCCGCAACCGAGATTGAAGACGCATTAAAAAAACAATGCCAGGGTTTTGCCAAAGGCTTCGACGGTCAAATCGTCAACTGGACGAGTCCCACGAAAAATGGTTACAGAGGAATGGCGGCGCGCGTCGAAAATAAAACGGCGACGGCAATGGTTGCCGCCTGGATAATCAATCGCCGGTTGTATGTCATTGCGTTCGCCATGCCCAAGACGCAGGCGTTTCCCGCAGAAGCCGGCAAGTTCATGGATTCGCTGGCTTTTGTCCGCTCTTAATCAACTAAACATCGGCAAACCCGCGCGTCTGGTTTTCACAGGCGGGCGGGTTAGGCCAACAGGTTTAGCTGAAAACCGCTGGCCGGAACCCTTAGCAAAGGCGGCCGCTTTTTGCGTCTTGCTGAAGCGGCTTGATTTACCAAACCGCCTGGAAGAAAAATGCGAATTCAAAGTGGTCGCGAGCGATTTATATCGGTATGAAGTTGCCCCTCGCCTTGCCTCCCGGTTACAATGAGACACTCCCTCAAGGGCAAAACAATGTTAGACAAATTCAAAGACGAATGCGGGGTATTTGGCATCTTCAATCATGAGGAAGCCGCGCGACTCACCTATCTGGGACTTTACTCGCTGCAACATCGAGGGCAAGAGTCCGCGGGCATTGTTTCTTCTGACGACAAACGCCTGCATCCTTGTCGCGGCATGGGGCATGTGAACGAAATTTTCGGCGAAGCCCAACTCACCATCCTGCCCGGGCGTTCAAGCATCGGACACGTTCGTTATTCAACCGCCGGCAGCGTCAGCCTGCTCGAAGCGCAGCCCTTTCTGGTAGATGGCAATCGCGGACAAATCGCGCTCTGTCACAACGGCAATCTGCCTTACGCCAACGAAGTGCGCCGGGAACTCGAAATCGACGGCGCAATTTTCGCTTCGACTTCGGATACCGAACTCGTCCTGCATAAGATTGCGCGCTCGAAAGCGCCCGATTTAATCAGCGCCATGATAGATGTGTTTCAGGAAGTCGAAGGCGCCTATTCGATGCTCTTTTTAACCAAAGATAATATGATTGCGGTGCGCGACCCGCGCGGCTTTCGCCCGCTTTGCTTAGGCAAACTCGACAACTCTTATGTGGTGGCTTCGGAAACCTGCGCTTTTGATTTAATCGGCGCTACCTATTTGCGCGACGTCGAACCCGGCGAAATTTTAGTCATCAATCACGAAGGCGCGGATTCCTATTTCTTGCCACAAGAAGAACGCCCGACGCATTGCATATTCGAACATGTCTATTTTGCGCGTCCCGATTCCAAGGTTTTCGGCATTTCGGTCAACAAGACGCGTCATAAGATGGGGCGACAACTGGCCGTCGAACACCCGGCGGATGCGGATATTGTCGTGCCGGTTCCCGATTCGGGCGTGGCGGCGGCAATCGGTTATGCGTCGAAATCAAAATTGAAATTCCGCTTCGGTCTGGTGCGCAATCATTATATCGGGCGCACCTTTATTGAACCGAAACAGTCCATCCGCCATTTCGGCGTCAAGATAAAACTCAACCCGGTGCGGGATTTGATTGAAGGCAAACGCGTCGTGTTGATTGATGATTCAATTGTGCGCGGCACCACTTCAAAGAAAATTGTCCAGATGGTGCGCGGCGCGGGGGCGCGTGAGGTTCACGTTCGCATCAGTTGTCCGCCGACCATTGCGCCGTGCTTTTTCGGCGTGGATACGCCGACCAAAGAAGAGTTGATTGCGTCGAATAAGACCGTGGCCCAGATTGCCGATTTTATCGGCGCCGATAGTTTGGGATATTTGAGTTTGGAAGGGTTGCTGGCCTCTTGTGATGACCCGAAAGGCGAACGCTTCTGCACCGCCTGTTACACCAACAATTATCCGATTGTGGTTACGGCAAGCGCCCGCACCAAGACCGAAAGAGAAGAGGGGTCGTTGTTGCCGGATGCCGTCTGGCCTCGAACATAAAAGAAAAAATGGTGCTTTGAACGAGGCTTCAGTAGTTATCGAAAGGATGTTGCCGTGAACCTAGACCTTACCCCTGAACTCGAACAGCGATTGGCGAACGAGCAGATTATCTGGATGACGACGACAAAAGCCGACGGCATGCCGCTTCCCAATCCGGTCTGGTTTTTATGGACGGGCACGGAGTTTATCGTCTTTACCGAACCGACCAGCGTCAAAATGAAAAATTTGCGGCGCAACCCGCGCGCGGCGCTCAACCTCAATAGCGATTTTGGTGGCGGTGAGATTGCGATTTTTCAAGCCGAGGCAAACTTGAACGGCGCGCCGGTGAGCGACGAAGAATTTCAGCACTATTTAACCAAGTACGAAGCCGGAATGCAGTCGCTCGGTTTGACCGTCGCCCAGTTAAAAGCCAGCTACCAGGCCATCAGGTTGAGGCCAACAAAATTCCGAACCGTCATATAAAGGCACGCTCAAACGCATGAAAATTAACGGAAAAACAATCGCAGTAATTCTTTTACTGCTGATTGTCGCGCTGTTCTTTTATCAACGATGCGGCAAACGCCGCGCCCCAGAACCCGAGCCCGGTCCGGTTGCCGGTAAACTGGTCGTTCGCTTCTTAGACATTGGCCAAGGTGACGCGGAACTCTTGCAACTGCCAGATGGCGAAACCATCCTGATTGATTCAGGCGACCGGGGCAAACCCACCGTTGACCTGCTCAAACAATTCGGCGTAAACGGCCTTGATTTAATCATCGCCACCCACCCGCACGCCGACCATATTGGCGAGATCCGCGACATTTTACGGGCTTTCAAAGTTAAAGAAGTCTGGGATGCGGGCTTCACCTTAAAAGCGACCAAAACTTACACCGATATGCTCAGCGAGATTAAACAGCAGGGGATAAAATTCGCCGCCCCAAAACGCGGCGAGACCCGCAAGTTCGGCGATGTTCTGATTGAAGTCTTGAATCCTGCGCCGCGTTTCGTTGACGACAGTCCGAATAATGCTTCACTGGTCGTGCGTGTGAGTTTCGGCGCCAAACGCTTTTTGTTTACCGGCGACGCCGAGGTTGAAGCCTGGCACGAGATGATGGATTCGGAGAAAGATAAACTGCGCGCCGATGTTTTGAAAGCGGCGCATCACGGCAGCTCAAACGGCACCACCAAAGAGATACTGGAGGCCGTGCGTCCTTCGATCTTCACCATCAGTTGCGAAGTCGGCAACGACTATCACCACCCGCATCCGAAGGTCGTCAGCCTGTTGCAACGCGATAGAGGTATTCAGGTTTTTCGCACCGATTTGCAGGGCACGATTACCGCGGTGTGCGATGGCAATACGATTCTGGTGAGCAGCGAAAAGAAAGCCGATGTGGCGCAGCTTTATAAAACCGGAGATGAAGTGGCGGGAAAGGCTTCGAGTGGGGATGATAGCGGCATCATGGATACCGGGAAGCGCTCGCGAAAAGCAAAGTGATGAGCTACCCGTTTAGCGCCCCCCCGGTGGGTCATCCGCGGTTTTCAAAGCCCGCAGCCGATGCATACCGGGAGCCGGCTTGTATCAATCAATTTGCGCGCACTTAAATTCCTGAGCAAGAAGTTTGGAGGTGAGATGAGCGAAAAAGAGAAGGACGAAAAGGAGCCCGCGAGTTCATCTGAACCGCAACCCAAAAAATCGGCTGAACCGCACGCCAAAGACCACACCGTGAAAATCTTTATTGACCGCATCGAAGATAAGATAGCCACGGTTGTGATGAGCGATGACGACAAGGTGCATTTCAACTTGCCGGTGGAGTATTTGCCCGAAGGCGCAAAAGGCGGCGACCATTTTCATTTGACGTTTAAGCCCGATAAAGAGAGCGCCAAAGCGGTACAAACGAAAGCCGAAGACTTGCTCAAAGATTTACTCGGCCAGAAATAAGCCAAAGGTAAAGGTCGTGGATTACTTGAAAGAGATAAAGCGATTTCATGCTAAGCATGTAAAACCTTACATAGGAAACCCTATCGGATGTAGCGTGAAAGAAATAAAAGAGCTTGAAAAGTTAATAGGATTTTCATTACCTGAAGCCTATAGGCAATACCTGCGCTGGATGGGAAAAGATTATGACGGCGTATTTGTCGGCATTGACTGGTTTATTACAAATGTTATCGATAATACCCGCAATTTGCCGGAGCTTCTTGCCGAGAACGAAATAGAGTTTAGGTTACCCGAGCATTATCTTGCATTCTTTTCTCATCAAGGATACATGATGGCTTGGTTCAATCTGCCGAAAGAAGATGAAGACCCGCCCGCTTACTTTTTTAATGAAGGGGAGCAACTGTCTTTCCCAAGATTGGAAGGCAAATTTACAGATGTCCTATTCGAAGATATGAGGGGATTCGCTTCGGTTTTACCGAGACTATATAAAAAAAGATGTTGGTTATTTAATTTTTTATGAAAGAACAAATCAGTTACAAAGATGCTGGTGTTGATATTGATGCGGCGAACGTAGCGACCTCGCGCATTAAAGAGCTGGCGCGCGCCACCTTCACGTCGAATGTGATTTCGGAAATCGGTTCATTTGGCGGCATGTTCCGCGCCGATTTTGCCGGCATGCAGGAGCCCATATTGGTCTCGTCCGCCGATGGCGTCGGCACCAAACTGCGCGCCGCGTTTATGACCGGCGTGCATAACACCGTGGGGTACGACCTGGTCTGCCATTGCGTCAATGACATCTTGGTGCAGGGCGCAAGACCGCTCTTTTTCCTCGACTATTTCGCCACCGGAAAGCTGTCGCCTGATGTGCTCACCGAGGTCATCGAAGGTTTGGCGCGCGGCTGCAAAGAAAATCACTGCGCTTTGATTGGCGGCGAAACCGCAGAGATGCCGGGCTTTTATGCCGATGGCGAATATGACATCGGCGGCTTTATTGTCGGCGTCGTTGACCGTCCGAAAGTGATTGATGGCGCGCGCATTCAGCCGGGCGATACCCTTATCGGCTTGCCTTCGGTGGGTTTGCACACTAACGGTTACAGTCTGGCTCGCAAACTCTTTTTTGAAGTCGCCGGGTATCAGACCAATACCTTCGTTGAGCAGCTCGGTTGCACGGCAGCCGAAGAATTACTCAAACCGCATCGCAGTTATTTGCCGGCGCTCGATGGCCTGCTGGATTCCGGTATCATCAAAGGTCTGGTGCATATTACGGGTGGCGGGTTGTTGGAAAATATTCCGCGCATCCTGCCCGCCGGCCGGGCTGCGAAAATCCAGAAGGGGTCGTGGCAGGTGCTGCCGGTTTTTGAGCACCTTGGCGAACTCGGCAATGTCGCAGAGGGCGAGATGTATCGCGCTTTTAACATGGGCATTGGCATGGTCGTGGTGGTCGCGGCTGCGGATGTCGAACCGTTGACCGCGCATCTTGATGCGGTGGGAGAGAAGCACTACGATATAGGTGGCATCATTGAAGGCGAACGCACGGTGATGATTGAATAGCGCCGGTAGCCGGTGAAGGTTGAATAAATACCAGGTTAAATCTTTGTCTTTACCGACCCCTGGTTGCCGGCTACCGACTTTAAAGCAACAAAGGAATAACCATCGTCGTTAGATTGAGGGCAAGGACATTGAATGATGATTTGCACACGATGTGGAAATGAGTTGGAAGAAGAGGCGCGGTTTTGTAATAAGTGCGGCACGCCTTCACCGCTGTACAGCGATATTTCCAATGAAGATGCGCCGACCTTGAATTTGCCGCGCCCGACGTCGCCGCAAGGCGCGGAACCGCGTCCGACGACACAGATGCCGCCCAATCAATCGACAACGCCGGGACTACCGACCGGGCCGGCCTATATTCCGCCGGATTCATTCACTGGCCAACCGCCTGAATACCCGCAACCACCGCCTTTTCTGTATCAACAACCGACCGGGCCACAACCGCCCGTTGATTATGGGCAAGCCTACAACCAACCGGGTTATTACCAGCAAGCGCCGGGTTATTTGCAACCCACTTACACGAATCCGCCACCGCCGCCGGGGTTTGCGCGTATTTCACTGGGCGACTGGCTCTCTTACGGGTGGCGCGTCTATTCGGAAAACTGGTTTGTGATGTCGCTTGCGACATTGCTGACCTGCGGTATCGGAATCGGCACCTTAGGGATTTTGGCCGGGCCGATGGTGATGGGGCTTTACCGCATGGCATTTAAAACCATGAAAGGCGAACGCCCGGAGATTGCCGACCTCTTTAATTGGGATGGGAAATTTCTGCAAGCATTTTTGGCGTTCATTATTTACGCGGCAATTTACGGCAGTATTCAAGGTTTAGGCGGCCGAAGCGGCGCGCTTTCGACCATTCTGAGTTTCCTGGTTGGGCCCTTTCTAACCATGCTTATCACCTTCACTTTTCCGATGTTGCTGGAACGCCGAAATGACGTGGCCGCAGCGATAAACGAAATCGGCAAAAAAATATTTGCCAAAGATGCCTTGATGTGGTGGATTGTCGGGTTGGTGTTCGGGTTAATTTCCTGGAGCGGCTTGCTGGCTTGCGGCATTGGTATTCTGGTTACCTTGCCCTGGATGGTTTCGGCTTCTGCGGTTGCCTACAGCAATATCTGGGGAATTGACGACCCGAACCGAACCAATGCCTGATGGTTTGCTGACTTGAGTTTTTCGTCCGCCGTCTGAAATCAGGAAGCAAAATGAAAAGACGAACCTTTGCGAAAATGAGTGTCAGTGCGCTGGCTCTGGGCTTGCCTGGCCGGGTATTCTCGTTTGCCGGTGGGCGCCCGAAAATGGCGATTACGATTGATGATTTCGGGTTGAATGAGGTGCCAAAGGAAGAGGCCGAGCAGCGCAATCACGCCATTCTTGAGGCGCTCAAAAAACATTCAATCAAGGCGGCGGGATTCGTCTGCGGCCGGCGGATTGATAATGAAATTGGCCGAAGCGTCTTGCAGGAGTGGGACAGGGCCGGTCACCTGGTGGCCAATCACACCTACTCGCACTGGTACTTTCATCGCCGCAGCGTCGAAGAGTTTAGCCAGGACGCGCTGCGGTGCGAAGCGCTGATTAAAGATTATAAAAATTTCACCAGGCGGTTTCGCTTTCCCATGCTGAAAGAGGGCGACACGGTTGAGCGGCGCGATGGCATGCGGGCTTTTTTGAAAGCCCACGGTTATAAACAGGGCTACGTGACCATCGATGCGTCGGATTGGTATGTTGATGAACGCCTGCGCGAGCGCTTGAAACAAAATCCGCAGGCCGATGTGAGTGGCTATAAAAATTTTTACCTGAATCATATCTGGGAGCGCGCGACTTATTATGATGAACTGGCTCGCCTGACGCTTGCCAGAAGCGTCAACCATACGCTGCTGATTCATCACACGGTTTTGAATGCTAAGTTTCTGGATGACTTGCTGACAATGTTGGCACGAAAAGGCTGGCAGTTAATTGACGCCGACGAGGCCTTCAGCGATGCGGTATTTGCCGCCGAACCCAATATTTTACCGGCCGGCGAAAGCATCATCTGGGGGCTCGCCAAACAGACCGGAAAGTTCGATAAGCGGTTGCGTTATCCCGGAGAAGACAGCGTTTACGAAAAACCGAAAATGGATAAACTGGGGTTATAATCACTGGTTCAAAAACTCAAGAACAGAGGATGATAGATGGAAAACCTTGCAAAACCGGAAGTGAAATTCGGCGATTGGATAGGCGAAGGCTGGCGCATGTTTACTTCGCAATGGAAACAATGGGTCATCAATACCTTGATCTATCTGTTGATCTGTTTTACGCCGATGTTTATCGTGCTGATCGGGTTTTATGTGAGTATCTTCATGCAGATTTCAGCGCACCCGCGTTCGCCCCAACCCATAGACCCTTCATCTATCTTTATATTTTATGGGATTTTTGCCCTCGTCGGATTTTTCACCCTATTCTTGAGCGCCTATTTTATGGGCGGCATGCACCGCACGGCCTTAAAACAACTGCGCGGTGAGAAGATTGAGTTGCGTGATCTGTTTTCCGGGGGCAGCACCTACCTGCCCATGCTCGGTTCATTGATTTTAGGAGCCATTGTGACCTCCATCGGCATGATGCTGTGTATCATTCCGGGGTTTCTGGCCGCCGGCTGCCTGTTCTTTTCCGCGCCTTTGATTGTTGACCGCAAACTCGGGGCCATCCAGGCGATGCAGACCAGCTATGAACTCGCCAAGAAAAATATCTGGATGTTTGCACTGTTTGCCTTTGTGGTTCAGTTGATCGCTTCAGTCGGCAGTTATGCCTGTTATGTCGGCTTGCTGGCAACCATTCCTATGCTGTTCACCATTTCGGCGGTTGCTTATCGGGATTGTTTCGGTATGGAAGGCGCAACCCACTTTTCACCGACGGCGATTCCCCCGCAAAACCCTTACGCCCAACCTTACCCGCCGACTTATCAACAACCGCCATCGGCGACTTATGGTCAATCCGAATTTGAGCCGCCGCCTAGTCCTTACAATCAGCCTTTCGGTTATCCGCCGCCACAGGCTACGCCGCCGCCGCCGCCACCTCCGGTGAACGAATTTACAGCGCCGCCCATGCCGCCGCCAATTGATGCGCCGAGGCCGGCTCCGCCTCAACCTGAAGCTTCGAATGTTGAACCGCCAACGCGTCCACAGACGGCCGAGACTCTGGCCATTGAAAGCCTGTTGCCGCCGCCGAAAATCACCTGTCCGTCCTGTCAGGCTTCGCTGCCGGCGACCGCCGCTTTTTGCCCGCGTTGTGGAAATCGCATTGCGACTTAAGTATTGAAGCGAGAACTATCACGGGGTCTCACGGTAATCGAAATTGCGAATAAAATAGGGGTCTGCTAGACTCTCGCCATCCATCACAATCTGTCTATCGCTGCTGCATAAAATAAAGCGATTTATAGGAGCTGAAGTGGCGACTAGCGAAATTACGCAACTCTTAGCGAAGTGGGGAGCTGGCGATGCCGGTGCGCTTGATGAGCTTGTGCCGCTGGTCTATGACGAACTGCGTCAACTGGCGAGAAGTTATCTGCGCCAACAGTCGCATTCGATAACCCTGCAACCAACGGCGCTCGTCCATGAAGCCTATTTGCGAATGACCGGCAAACAGCAAGTCAATTTCAAAAATCGCGCGCAATTTTTCGGGCTGGCGGCAAAAATCATTCATGACCTTCTGGTTGATCACGTCCGCCAACGCCAGGCGATGAAACGCGGCGGCGACCAGCAACAGGTCTCGCTCACCTATGTTGACCTATCCGGCAAGCAAGCTGAGATTGACCTGCTGGCGCTTCACGAAGCGCTCCACCGCTTGACCCAGATGAATGCGCAACATGCCAGAATCGTCGAACTGCGTTTTTTCGGCGGGCTGACCATCGAAGAGACCGCCGAGGCCTTAGGCGTTTCACACGCCACGGTTGAACGCGATTGGAGCGTGGCGCGCACCTGGCTCTACTGCGAACTCAATCAGTAGTTTTGCGGATTGAGAGTTCAGTTTTTAGAAGGGAATGGGAAGTCGCAATCATCCCAGGAGTTGATTGTCTGGCAAAAAACGATAAAGTGGTGTCGTGCAATTTACCGGGTTGGCCTTGATTTTAGGCAAACCGAGCCTGCTGGCCTGGCAGACAAAATAAAACGCGTCACCGTTTCAATTCCATCAGAAAGGCCGGCCACCCGGGAGCGAACGGCTTCAGTTTTTATAGTACGAAGGGTTGGTTGGCCGAGTTGGATTCTCAAAGAATTATTGCCGGAAAACCGAAGTTACGGTCTGCCGAACAAAGTCAGCAACTTTAAGGTCAGCAACTTCAAGCGCCTGTTATTGAAATCGGCAAAATGCTGTATGCGCTTATCGCAAAATTGAAAACTATTTCATGACCCCTGAACGCTATCAAAAAATGACCGAGCTTTTTCATGCCGCGCAATCGCTGGCCCCCGAGCAGCGCGACGCTTACCTCGCTCAAGCCTGTGCAGGGGACGACAGCTTACGACTCGAAGTCGCCAAGTTGTTGGCCGGGGATGAGGCGGCGCGTAATTTTTTAAGTAGCCCGGCGTTTGTGGTAGCCGCAGAGGCGCTGGCTGAAGATAAGGCGCAGCGCTTCATTGGCAAGCGGCTGGGGCGTTTTGAAATCCTCTCCATGATTGGCGCCGGCGGCATGGGTGAAGTTTATCTGGCTGAAGACGCGCAACTCGGCAGGCGAGTAGCGCTCAAGCTATTGCCGCAGGAATTCACCTCGCACGCCGACCGCTTGCGGCGCTTTGAACGCGAGGCGCGCGCCGCCTCAGCGCTCAACCATCCCAACATCATCACCATTCATGATATTGGCGAAACCGCAGGCATACACTTCATCGCTACCGAATATATCGAAGGCGACATGCTCAGGCGGCGCATAGCCCGCGGACAGGTATCGCTGGTCGAAGCCCTGGACGTTGCCCTGCAAGTAACCCAGGCGCTCGATGTGGCGCACGCGGCCGGCATCATTCATCGCGACATCAAGCCCGAAAACGTCATGGTGCGTCCCGATGGGATT
Source organism: Blastocatellia bacterium (assembly GCA_044868105.1). GTDB lineage: Bacteria > Acidobacteriota > Blastocatellia > UBA7656 > UBA7656 > JBFMDH01. Next base: position 3,376 of record JBIOWC010000199.1, on the reverse strand, counting down.
GTGAAGGTTTTGGATTTTGGCCTGGCAAAACTGTCCGAACCGACCCCCGCAAAAATTTCGGCGGACTCCGAAATGGCTACCCTGCCGATCTCCAATGAAACGACGGCCGGAATGATTATCGGTACGGTGCAGTATATGTCGCCCGAGCAGGCGCGCGGCGTGAAGGTAGATGGGCGCAGCGACCTCTGGAGTGTTGGCGTCATGCTTTATGAAATGGTGACCGGCAAATTCCCCTTCACCGGAGAGACGGCAACCGATGTCATCCTTTCAATCGTTGACCGCGCCCCGCGGCCGCTCGCCGAATCGGCTCCCGGGTTGCCGGCCGAACTCGAGCGCATCGTGATGAAGGCGCTCGCGAAAAATTGTGATGAACGTTATCAATCGGCCAAGGATATGGCGATTGATTTGAAGGGTCTCAAACGGCAGTTGGAGATGAAGTTTGAGCTGGCGCGAACCTCGCCAATGGCCGAGGTCACGCCGACCTCCACGCGGACGGGTCAAGAAAAAAATGAGGTGTCGGGTGAATCAAAAGCCCCGCTGAAAAAGCCTGCCGCTTCGCCTATGACGATGGCGATTGCGCTGTTGCTGGTCGTCACGCTCGGCCTGGTTGCCTGGTTGGTTTTTCGCCCGAACCCGGCGGCTCCGGTTTCAGCGCCGGCCTCGACTACAACAGCCGCGCCAACCACTCCTGCGGCCTTCGACCGCCAGATCAGTTACTCGCTCACCATTACCCAAAGCAACGGCGAAACCTATCAGGCCTTGGGAAAAGAGAGGTTCGCAAGCAGCGACCTCTTCAGCTTTAACTTCTTCAGCGCGCAAGATGGCTTCGTGTACCTGCTTAACGTCGAGACTCAAACAGACGGACAGCCACTTTATACTTTGCAGTTTCCTTTAACCAAACAAGATGCGGCGAAGCTGACTGGCAATCAATCTATTTCAACAAGAAGGTATCGTTTTGATTCGGGCAAACGGACTGAGAGTCTGTTACTCATCTGGTCGGCGCGCCCGGTCGAAGAGTTGGAAACGGCGAAGCAGTTAATCAACCCGCAAGCCTTCGATGCCATCCGAGACCCCAAACTGATTAACGCCGTAAAAAAGTTTCTTGAACAATATGAGCGCTACGAACTCACGGTGTTTACTGATGAAGCCGCGAAGCAAACCACTGTTCAAGGGTCGGGCGAGGTCTTAATCCATACCATTAAGCTGACGCACAATTAAACGGCTGGCGAGCCGTCTGCCTTACATTTTTTTATCACAGTTGAGGGGATTTATCTCAGAATCTCGGTGGTAGCAAAGAGAATAGGAGAAGAACAAGCGATGAAAAAACAGCGCCCCAGCTTCAAACAACTGCTCCATCACTGCGCCTTGGCCGTTCTGATCGCGGCGTTGCTCTTGGCAACGCCGGTTACCGGCCTGGCCGGCGGACGGATGAATTTGCCGCAAGGCGAGACCGAGGCGCGTCCGCTAATTTCCGGGCAAATCGTCGAGCGCGAAATGGCCGGCGGCGAAACCCATCGCTATCGCCTCAGCCTCACAGCGGGACAGTTCCTGCGCCTTATCGTCGAGCAGAAAGGGATTGATGTGGCAGTGCAGCTTTTGACGCCGGATGGAAAGCCGCTCGGGGAAGCGGATTTCAGCGGCGGATTCGGGCAGGAATCGCTTTCCAGAGAAGTTGCGGTCGGTGGCGACTACCAGATGGTCATCCGAAGCAATCGGGCGACAGCGCCGAAGGGCGGTTACGCGGCGAAGGTGGAAGTGAAAGCCGCGGCCAGCGCGCCGGACAAACAGCGCATTGATGCCGAGCGATTGCTCGCTGAAGTCGCCGAGCTCGGCCTAAGAGGGGGCGCAAGCTTGACGCCGGCGATTGACAAAGCACAACAAGCGTTGACGCTCTGGCGCGGGTTGGACGACCGCTATTGGCTGGCGCACACGCTCAACCTCCTGAGCTGGGTGCATGTTCAGTTGAACCGTTTTGAAAAGGCGATTGACTACCAGGAGCAGGCGCTCACCATAGCCCGCGAGGTAAGGGATCAATCAGGTGTCGCCTCCGCCCTTTATGAATTGGGTTTTCAGCACATCCAAATCGGTCGGTATGAGAAGGCGATTGAATACCTGGGACAGGCGCTGGCAATCTATCGCGAGGTGAAGGACCGGCCGGGGGAAGGCCGGTCTCTCTATCGGTTGGGCTGGGCTTATAATAGGCTTAGCCGCTTTGAGAAGGCGATTGAATACCTGGGGCAAGCGCTGGGCGTCTACCGAGAACTTAAGGATCGGCAAGGGGAAGCCGACACGCTCAACGGTTTGGCAGGTATTTATAATCGGCTCAGTCGCTACGAGAAAGGGATTGACTATGCGCAGCAGGCGCTGGCGATAGCCCGTGAGCTAAAGTATCAATTTGGCCAAGCCTCCGCACTCGGCAACCTTGGTGCGGCCTACCGCAGCCTGGGCCGCTACGAGAAGGCAATTGAATACCTGGAGCAGGGGCTAATCTTAGCCCGAGAGATAAAGAACCGGCGATCTGAAGCAGCCACACTCTCTGCTCTTGGCAACCAGTATCTGTTAACCAGTCGCTATGAGCAGGCGATTGAATATTATAATCAAGCGTTGGCGATTCAGCGCGAGGTGAAAGATCGGCAAGGTGAAGGGCTCTCCCTCAATAACCTAGGCGTCGCCTATGCGAATCTGGATCGCGACGAGAAAGCAATTGAATATTTTGAGCAGGCGCTCGCGATAGCCCGCGAGGTGAAGAATCGGATCAACGAAGGGAACATCCTTGCGGGGCTGGGAACCTCTTATCGCTCGCTCGATCGTCTCGAAGAAGCCGTCCGATGCCATACGCAAGCGACACTTATTGCGCGTGAGGTGAAAGCGAAGGATAAAGAAGCCAATTCGTTAGAAGGCTTGATGTTCGATTGGAAGGCGCGCCAGCAGCCGCGCCTCGCCATCTATTATGGTAAGCAGGCCGTAAACGCCTATCAGGAGATTCGCAGCAACATTCAGGGCCTCGACCGCCAGTTGCAGCAGAGCTTCATCCAGTCGTACGAAGATGCCTATCGTCAGCTTGCCGACCTGCTGATCGCTGAGGGCCGCCTGCCCGAAGCCGAGCAGGTCATCCGCATGCTCAAAGAAGAAGAGTACTTCGAATTCATCCGCCGCGATGAAGGTAATTCTCCGAAAACTGCTAAAGCTACTTTAACCCCCGAAGAGCAAGCCCTGGAAAAACGCTACCGCGAGGTTGCCGACCGCGTTGCTGAACTCGGCAGTGAACGTGGCGCGCTCATCGAAAAGCCAAGCCGCACTCCTGAAGAGGAACAGCGGCTGGTCAAACTGGAAGCTGACCTCGTCGTCGCCGGCACCGTCTTTCAAAAATTCCTCG
>JBIOWC010000198.1:0-6315 GCA_044868105.1 Blastocatellia bacterium | reverse complement strand
GGGATTATGAGCGAAGGTATTTTACTTTTTATTGAACAACGCGATGGCGCTCTCAATCGCACATCGCTGGAAGCCCTGGTTGCCGCGCAGAAGATTGCTGCCGCAACCGGCGATAAAATTTCTGCTGTCGTCTTGGGCGAAGGCGTTGGCAATGTCGCGACCGAGTTTGCGACAAGAAAACTCGAAACCGTTTACACCGTCGAAGACCAGAAGCTGGCCACCTATACGCCCGACGCTTATGTTGGCGCGCTCAAACAGGTGGTTGAAAAATTAAACCCCAAATTTGTCATCTTCAGCCATACCTATCGAGTACGCGATTTCGCTCCGCGCCTTGCCGCACGCCTCGGCAAAACCTTTGTGACCGATTGTATTAATTTTCGTGTTGAAGGCGACGACGTGGTATTCACCCGACAAATTTTTCAAGGCAAGATTAACACAGATGTTCGCGCCACGGCTGAGGCTCCGGTTTTCGCGTCCTTTCAAGCCGGCTCCTATCGCGCCGATTTAGCGGAAGCGGGAACGGCAACGGTCGAAGCCTTGGCGGTTGATTTATCCGCGGTCGAAGTTCGCACCGTTTCCGAAGCGCCGTTTCAAGAGGCCAAGCAAGCGGTTGACCTCACGCAAGCGCCGCTCATCGTTGCCGTCGGGCGCGGCATTAAAGAGAAAGACAACATCAAAATTATCGAAGACCTGGCCGCCGCAATGGGCGCAGAGATTGCCGCCTCGCGTCCGATTTGTGATAACGAATGGTTGCCGATGGATCGTCAAATCGGCAGTTCCGGTCAGACCGTGACTCCGAAACTTTACTTGGCCGTCGGTATTTCCGGCGCGATTCAACACGTTGTCGGCATGAAGAATTCGCAGACCATCGTGGCAATTAACAAAGACGCCGAAGCGCCGATTTTCGACATTGCCGATTATGGTATTGTCGGCGATTTGTTCGAGATTATCCCGGCGCTCACAGAAGAGGTGAAAAAAGCCAAAGGCTAAACAGTCGGTTGCGGGAAACTTTTTTGAATGAGCAGTCGTTTGCCGACAGCCGCAAATGAACTGCTCATTTTTATTTTTGGAGACCAGGGGTTGATTAAAAATTTTACCTTAGGGGTTAACCGCTTATCCGATGTTCGCCGCGCTTGCCAACCCACAGAATGAGATAAAGAAGGTCTGCTATCAACTGAATAAAATATTCCGTCGGCACCGTTTATCATTACGTCAAAACCAATATTGCCGGCACTCACCTCGAACAAATTTTGAGTTTCGTCAAAACAGTAAAAGCTCACGAGTGGCCGGTTAAGGTTTATCCTCGGATTAAAACGGAAAAGGCGGATTGAGCAAGTACATTGACCACTTGAAATCACTTCCATTCAATCTCTACGGCTTCAAATTTTTCGGCGCCGAGATTTTTCAAAGCGTGTTGGTTTTCCGGCGGCTGCCAGTCGAAATCTCCAACTTTGAAAGTTTTCGTTTTTGCTGTGCGATTGTTTGACTGGATAGCGAGTTTGCCGCCGCTTACCGAAACGGTTAGGCGCGGCAAGCGGTGCGCGTGCGCGGCAATCGTTTGACCCGCATCAACAATGATGCGATAGACCCGCACGCGCTCGTTTTCCAAAATCAGCGAGTGCCCGGCGATTTTGTCGAGCGCGGCTTCGCGGATCGCCTCGGCAGAGGCTTTGCCGTAAGGCGCAAGAATCTCTGCGTCAATAAACCGCAGTGGCGTATTGCCGACATTGGTGATGCGATGCGTGTAACCGCCTTTGGCAAAGCTCGTCCGGCCGGTCTCAATCGTTGAAAAGACCGCATCCGTTTGCCCGATGGTTTCGGTCTTGAGTTTCCCGCCGCTGACATTGACCGGAACATTATCAAGCGCGTGAATATGAAAGAGTGTCGCGTCATTAACGGCTACGGATGCATCAATCACTCGAACGTATTGATTTTTAAATTTGGTGATGTGCCGTGGTTCTTTGGCAACCGGCACCGCCTGTTGTACAGGGATGACCAGCAAAACGACAAATGAAAATAGATTAGTAATTAAAAACTTTTTCATATATGAACTGGTTTCTCTCTTTTAAGCGACTGGTGATTGGCTTCCTGAAAAGAAACTAAAAGTCTGAGTAAACTCTCTTGTTTGAGGTCAACGGCTTTTCAAGAATGAGTCACAGTATTCAACGATATAAGGTTGCTTTTTTAATTGCGGTAAAGAGAGCCAATAATCACGAAGCTCTTTTACAGTTTTGATGCTATCTTTGAAGTTAACTGCTTCAAGCGCTCGTAACACGACCAAGGTATTTGAAAAATGCGAGCGATAGATCTTCAACTCCTCCCACTTCATATCATCATCATTCCACCATCCTATTTTTAATTGGGGTGCTTTTTCTTTCCAAAACTCTAACTCTCTTTGCAGAAGCAGAGCAAAAATAGCTCCGGTACAATCATCACTGCATTTTACTGTGGGTAAATTGACAGGATTTGGCTGCGGAGATGGTTTCGCTTTAACGGCCTCGCGATTTAAGGCGGCGATTTCTACAGATGCTATGATTGCTGTGTAGCTGAGAGTTGAAGCAGCAAAAGGTTGTAAGGTTTGAATCCTTGCATTGGCGTCTTCAAACTCCAAAGCCTGCTTTAAGGCTGCCATTTCAGACCTCACCTTGGTAACCGTATCCTTGATGCTCTTCTCTGAGCCTACAGATGCGAACCTACCTTCCCAGGCTTGATTGCCGTCCCATAAGCCATAAGCTTCCTCTTGCTCAATCCATACTGCGCCAATTGCGGACCAGTTTTGGGAGTCCGGTTCGTTTCTGAGAAAGAGTATGATTTTAGAACCGGATACCAGTTTTGGCGTGCTATCAGGACATTTCCCCAGATGAAGCACCATATTCATACATTCGATATGGCGGGAGGTTTCTGATTTGAATTTCGCCAATTCAGGTATCCTAAGCGAGTCATCAATCTTTAGATGGCCTTCCCATGATTCAAGGACAGTAACCTGACCATCAATTTCATCCCCTTCGCTTACAACGATGATATGAGTAGCTAACCATGTACAATCATCAATGTTAACCACAGTATGGATTTTTGCATTTGCTATTAAAGAGCAGAGGCTAATCAGTACGAGTGTTTGAAGAAAGACTTTCAACATAGAGCTACCTCACCGTTGCGGGATTTTGCGTTAAACCTGAACGCGAATAAACGGTTTTGTATAATACGCGACCGTTGAAGTCACGCAAATCATAACCAATGCTTTATTATGCCTTGTCATTTGACAGTTGAGCGGATAATCTCAACGCTTTCCAAAAGCCTTATTTTTATTGCTCGATTCAGCGGTTGTTATAAGTAATTGCTGTTTGAGCGTCAACTGTTTTGCGGACGCCGGACAATTTAATAATTGTGTTACTGAATTGCTGAATGCTCGTTATCATATTTATTGAATAAATGATTCAACGCTGATGCAAAGCGCTTGGCGTGAAAAGCCCTCGCAGAGGGCGCCAGCATAAAGCCCTGTGTGGAGCGAAGCGGAACGCGGGGTAGCGATAGCAACAATAATTCAAGCCCGCGTTAGCGGGCGATAGACAATGATAATCAAACAAATACCCATCACCCGCTATGCGGGCTAGAGAATAACCAGGCGTTAACAGACCCGGCCCTCACGGACTGGGCTTTATGCTGGCGCCCTCTGCGAGGGCTCTGAGAGGAAAGCGATTATTTTTTATTATTGAGGATTCATTAACCTTATGACTATTGAAAGAGAAATACTGGAAATGGATGTCCTGCTTGTCGGCGCAGGACCGGCGAACCTGGCTTGCGCTTTGCACCTGACTAATCTGGTCGCCAAACATAACGAGAAAGCCAAACAGTCGGGCGGCAAACAACTCGACGAAATTCAGATCGCGGTGATAGAAAAAGCCGCAGAGATTGGCTCGCATCAACTGTCGGGCGCAGTTTTAGACCCTGTATCTTTGCGCGAACTGCTTCCCGATTTTGAAAAAGATGCGCCGCTTGAAGCGCCCGTAGGCCAGGAGAATGTCTATTTTCTCACCGAAAAAGGCAAAATTCCGCTGCCGATCCTGCCGCCGCCTCTGCAAAATCACGGCAACTTTGTCATCTCGCTCAACAAGTTCGTGCGCTGGCTCGGCGATAAATGCGAAGCTGCGGGCGTCAACATCTTTCCGGAATTTCCCGGCTGGGAAATGCTCTACGAAGGTGACGCCGTCACCGGCGTGCGCACCGGCGACAAGGGGTTAGATAAAAACGGCCAACCGAAAGGCAACTATGAGCCGGGCGTTGATATTGTTGCCAAAGTCACTGTTTTGGGCGAAGGCGTGCGCGGGTCGCTTACCAAACAACTCATAAAGCGCTTAAAACTCGACGCCGGCAAAGACCCGCAGGTCTATTCCATTGGCGTGAAAGAGCTGTGGGAAATGCCCGATGACCGGTTTCCCGCCGGCTCGGTTATCCACACGCTCGGCTATCCGCTCGATTCGCACACCTTCGGCGGTTCCTGGATTTACGGCATGAAAGACCGCATCATCAACATCGGTCTTGCCGTTGGACTCGATTATCGCGATCCAAGAGTTGACCCGCATCACGAATTGCAAAAATTCAAAACGCATCCGCTGATTGCCGAACTCCTCAAAGACGGCAAAATGATTCGCTATGGCGCGAAAGCCATGCCGGTTGGCGGTTGGTATACGATTCCGAAACTGACGTCGGCCGGGGTGATGATTGTCGGTGATTCGGGGGCGACCTTAAACGGCGAACGCTTGAAAGGCATTCATACGGCAATTAAATCGGGCATGCTCGCGGCCGAGACGATCTTGGAAGCCCTCATTGCCGAAGATTATTCCGATAACCTGTTGAGCGCCTACGAAACCAATTTGAAGGAAGGCGCGATTGGCAAAGAACTTTATAAATCGCGCAACTTTCATCAGGCGTTCGATAAAGGTCGCAACGCGGGACTCTTGGTCGCGGGCCTGTCAACGATTACCGGCGGGCGGTTTCCGGGTCGCCTGCCGATTAAAGCGGGCCACGAACATCTCATACAACTCAATGGCAAAACAGGCGACCGTTACGCCGATTTGAAATATGACGACAAGTTGACCTTTGCCAAACTTACGGATGTTTATTATTCAAGCACGCAGCACACGGAAGACCAGCCTTGCCACTTGCACGTTCTGGATACCAATATCTGCGTTGACCGTTGCACGAAAGAATACGGTAATCCTTGTCAAAATTTCTGCCCGGCAAGTGTCTATGAGATGGTTGAGGAAAAAGAGAGCCGCCGGTTGCAAATTAACTTCTCGAACTGTGTTCATTGCAAGACCTGCGACATTATGGACCCTTATCAAATCATTGACTGGGTGCCACCCGAAGGCGGCGGCGGTCCCAATTACCGCAATATGTAAGAAGGTAGCCACAAAAGGCGCAAAACAGCTTTGCCCGCGCCCTGCGATGGCTTTATTCACGGCCGATTTCAGCTTGCTCACTGCGGCTGCTTTTGGGCCTTTTTGTGGTGGTGAAAACTAGCTGCTCTTGGCCTTTACTTTGCCAGAAAATTTGCGCAAAGGCGCTTGTCAATTCGTTCAAACAATTGAGACACTAAACTATTCAAAGCGTAAATGAATTCGTTACTATCGGAGATTTCAATGAAAAAGTTGTTCGTCATACTCGTCGCATTGTTGGCGTGTGGGGTTATCGCCAATGCGAAAAACGCTCTGCCCAATCAACAAAATCAACCTGCTTCGCAACCAGCGAAACCGTCGGCGCCCCCGCAAATCGTTGATTGTGGTTGTGAAATAAAATCGCTGCCCGATGTCTATGGCACGGTCAACGGCGTGAAGATAACCGCGAAAGATGTGGATGACCCGCTCAAAGATAAAATCCAGGAATTGCAGAACCAGGTTATCGAAGTGCGCAAACAACAACTCAATAATATGGTTGATGGAAAACTGCTCGAAGCCGAAGCCAAAAAGCGCAACATCGTTGTCGCCAAACTGGTTGAACTGGAAGTCTCGCCCAAGGTCAAAGAGCCAACCGAAGCCGAAGCCGCCGCCTTTTATGAACAGAACAAAGACCGCTTGCAGGGCAGCTATGCCAGTTTGCACTTTGAAATTATCAATTATTTACGTGACCAGCGTCAGGATATGGAGATTAAACGCCTGACCACAAGACTGCGCGCCGCTTACCAGGTGAAAGTTTTAACGCCAATCGCCATCCCGCCGAAAGACGACGCTGAACGCGCCCGCGTATTGGCGACGGTTAACGGAGAAAACATCACCTCTGGCGATGTCGAAAAAGCCTTGCAACCAATCATTTTTGAGT
>JBIOWC010000197.1:0-3593 GCA_044868105.1 Blastocatellia bacterium | reverse complement strand
CCAAGATGCAGGTGCTGGCTTCGATTGACGAAGCCGATGTCGGACAGATCAAACAGGGCATCAATGCCAACTTCACGGTTGATGCGTTTGCCAATCAACCGTTTACCGGCGAAATCACCCAACTGCGCCTCAATGCGCAGACTTTGCAAAACGTCGTCACCTATAGCGCCGTTATTGAGGTCGCAAATCCCGAACTCAAATTGCGTCCCGGAATGACGGCAAATATTACGATTCCGGTGGCCCGCGCCGAGAATGTTTTGACGGTTCCCAATGCGGCGCTGCGATTCAAACCGGTCCTTTCAGAAAAAGAGGAACAGGATTTACGCGCCAAGCAGGAAGAACGTCGTAAACAACGCGAAGCCGAGCGCGGGCAGGGCGGACAAGAAGGGGCGCCCGGACCAACTGCCGAATCATCCAACACTCAGGCGCCACAACCCGGTCAAGGTCGAGAAGGCCGGGGTAATCGAAACGGGCAATCCGCTCAGCCTGGACAAGGCAACCCCCAAGGGCAACCGGGCGCACCGGCTCAAACCGGCGCTGGTGGTGGTGGCCGACGCGACGGGCAAGTTGTCTGGGTGCTTACCGGCGCGAAAACCATCGAGCCAAGATTCGTGCGCACCGGACTGACGAACGGACGGGTGACGGAAATTATCAGCGGCGATTTGCACGAGGGTGACATCATTGTCACCGGGCAAAATAACGCCGATAATGGCAATCGTCAGCAACAACCGACGACGCCGTTTGGTCAAAGACCGACAGGTGGCGGCGGGCCGCGAGGAAGATAAATATCGGATTTAGCAAAGTGGATTCAGGATTTAGGTTAGCATGCTAACCTAAATCCTCTTGAGAGGTAGAAAGGCAAGTGGAAACCCAGCTCACAATACAAAGAGAGCATGCCGACTCTGAAGTTGCGCCGGCGATTATCACCCTTGACCACATTCACAAGATTTACCAAATGGGTGATGTCGAAATCCATGCCTTGCATGGCATCTCGCTGAGAATAAAAGCCGGCGAATTTGTGGCGATTATGGGAGCCAGCGGTTCCGGCAAATCAACGACCATGAATATTATCGGTTGTTTGGATAAACCGACGCGGGGACATTATTACCTGGATGGTGAAGACGTATCCAAACTCTCACGCGATGAGCTTGCCGACATTCGCAATCGCAAAATCGGATTTGTCTTTCAAGGCTTCAACCTGCTTTCGAGAACCTCGGCGCTGGAAAACGTCGAATTGCCGATGCTCTATCTGGGCATCAAACCGAAAGAACGTATTGAACGCGCCAAAGAGGCTTTGGATATTGTCGGCCTCAGTCAGCGCATGCACAATATGCCGAATCAACTTTCGGGCGGTCAGCAACAGCGCGTGGCGATTGCTCGCGCCCTGGTCAATCGTCCGGCGATTATTCTGGCCGACGAGCCTACGGGAAATTTGGATAGTCGTACTTCGATTGAAGTGATGGGAATTTTTCAACGGCTCAACGAAGAGCGCGGCATCACTATCGCTCTGGTTACGCACGAATCTGACATTTGCGAATACACCCGCCGTATGGTGGTCTTCAAAGATGGTCGCATCAAAAAAGATGAGTTCCTGACCCATCGCCGCTCGGCGCGTGAAGAGCTTGAACATATGCCAATCATTGAAGACGACGATGACGAGGAGGACGAAGAATGACGATCTGGGCAACTTTTAAAATTGCGCTGCGCGCGCTCTCGCGCAATAAACTTCGCTCGTCACTGACCATGCTTGGCATTATTATCGGCGTCGGCGCCGTCATCGCCATGGTCGGCATCGGGCAAGGCGCATCGGCTTCGATTCAATCGCAGATTGCCAACCTTGGCAACAATATGCTCAACATCTTTTCCGGCTCTTCAAATACCGCCGGTATGCGCGGCGGCTTCGGCTCATCCAATACGCTGACGCCTGAAGACATTATCGCCATCGAGCAGGAATGCCCGTCGGTGAAAGCGGCCTCGCCGACGGTAAGAGCCAACGGCCAACTGGTCTTTGGCAATCAGAACTGGGCCGCGTCAAGCGGTATTCAAGGGACCAATGAAAAGTTTCCCGAAATCCGCGCCTGGCCCGTCGCATCGGGAGATTTTTTTAGCGAAGGTGATGTGCGCAATTCGGCGCGCGTTTGCGTCATTGGCAAGACCGTTGCCGATAACCTCTTTTCCGGCAATGACCCGGTGGGGCAAACGCTCAGGGTTCGCAATCTGCCGTTTCGCGTCGTCGGAGTTTTAAGCGTCAAAGGTCCGAATCAATTCGGCCAAGACCAGGACGATACGGTCATTGTGCCTTATACAACGGCACAGAAGAAGATGTTGACGATTACCTATGTGCATGGCGGAATCATTTCCGCTATCAGCGCCTCGGCAACCGGAGCCGCAGAAAAACAGATAACCGATTTGTTGCGCCAGCGCCATAAACTGACCGCCAATCAAGAGAATGATTTTACGGTGCGCAACCTGACGGATGTTGCCGAAGCGGCAACTCAGACTTCCGGAATCATGACCAACCTGCTGGCCTCAATTGCCGGCGTATCGTTGCTGGTCGGCGGCATCGGCATTATGAACATTATGCTGGTGTCGGTTACGGAACGCACCCGCGAAATCGGCATACGCATGGCGATTGGCGCGCGCAGCGGCGTCATTCGCCGACAATTTTTAATTGAATCGGTGACCCTTTCAGTCGTCGGCGGCGCCCTCGGCATTCTCTTTGGCATCGGCGCCTCAATCATTATTTCCAAAACCTTGAAATGGCCTACTCTGATTGAACCCATCTCGATATTTGCTTCAGTGATTTTCTCGGTGTTGGTCGGCGTAGGCTTCGGCTATTACCCGGCGCGTAAAGCCGCAGCCCTCGATCCGATTGATGCCCTCAGATACGAATAAACTCTGCCTTTAAAAGGCGGTTGGCAAAGCGGTCTCTGAAATACAACAGAGACCGCTTTTATTATTTAAGCCTCGCTGAAATTATTTGCCTCACTTCACCTGCATAAGTTTTTCAAACAAATTAAAACTTTTTTCAAAAGCCCTATCATGATCGGCATCGTCGACGACCGCCTGCGCCGCCCGGACGCCGAGACGAGGGGCTACATCCTCGACGGCTTCCCGCGCACCGTCGCCCAGGCCGAGGCCCTGGACAAGATCACGCTGGAGCGCCCGATCCAAGTGGTGATCGATCTCGACGTACCGCGTGACGTGGTGCTGGCCCGCATCTCGGCCCGCCGGGTGTGCCGGGACTGCGGCACCAACTACACCGCGTCGGGGTTCGAACGTCACCCGTGGATCTGCGAGGTCTGCGGTGGCGACGTGATGCAGCGCGACGACGACACGCCCGAGGCCGTCAACCGCCGCCTGGACCTCTACGAGACGCAGACGTCCCCGCTGATCACGTACTACGAGAGCCAGTCGCGCATGGTCGTCGTCGACGGCGTCGGCGATCCCGACGACGTGTTCGGCCGCCTGTCCACCTCGGTCGACGGCGTCAAGGAGTAGCCCGGCGGTGTCGCAGGACCGGTCGAGCGCTCGGCCAGGGCCCGGGTCGCCGATCGGCCCTCCTAGCAGGTCTCCGACGATTGGTGTTGGAC
>JBIOWC010000196.1:0-64980 GCA_044868105.1 Blastocatellia bacterium | reverse complement strand
CAATTCTGCACCACCGGAAATCAAGTGATCAACGCCCGTGGTGAAGGTCGCTTCGGCAGCAATGAACAGACATAAACGCCCGACCTCTTCGATGCTGCCCATTCGTCCTAAGGCTTGCGCGGCTTCGCCATCAGCGCGACATTGGTGCGGGTTTGGCGCAGCATCTATCGCTTCTTGCCAGAGCGGCGTGTAGATGTTGCCGGGCGAGACGCTATTGACGCGCACCCCGTGCGGCGCTTCATCAATAGCAAGGGCTTTTGTCAGTGCCGTAATCGCCCCTTTTGTTGCGACATAAGTCGTCGCCTGATGTTGCCCCATACTACCCACCAGACTGGCCATGTTAATAATGTTGCCCTGGCTTTCCCTGAGGTAGGGAAGCGCAAATTTGCAGGCCGTAAAGACGCTCAACAAATTGAGATTGAGCAGGTCGCGAAAATCGTCTATCGAGATGGCCTCAATCGGTTGATGCGGCGGATGCCAGCCGGCATTGTTGATGAGACAGTCAATCCTTCCCAGACGGGCGCGCGAAGTTTCAATCAGATTGGCAATGTCCTCTGATTGTCTAACATCGCAGTAAACGAAATCCGCGCCACCCAGGTCTTGATCGGGCGCCAGACCTTGCAAGGCGTTGACCGCTGCCAGGCCTTCCGTTTCATCATTGCTGCAAATCATCACCTGTGCGCCAGCTTTGACAAACTCGCGCGCGCAACCGTAGCCGATGCCCCGGCTGCCGCCCGTAATCACCACCCCTTTATGCTTATACCGCCAGGTTGCCATCGAATCCTCCATCGCCTTTAGTTTGTTGTCAGCTGCCGCCCGACCCCCGTTCAACGACAGGTACCCGGAAACCTCCGCTTGGCGATGCTCAGCAAACGGCTTGCAAAGCGGCGTGGAAGTGGCGGGGAAATATGCCGCGAGGTAGCGCTTGGCGGCAACCCGTTGTTGGTAATGTTACCGGTAAAAATAGTACTTGTTATCGGTAACAAAATCAACTATACTGTCGCCGACCTGGTTGTCCGCCCATAGCTTCAAGCTATGAGAAAGCCGCGACTCAACGCGGCCGGCGAAATCAAAATCCATAATCGTACTCTCTAAATGATCCCACAAAAAAGCGCAGACCGAGGCGCTTATTGAAGAGGGCTTTGCGCAAGCGCCATAGCTGAACCACGCGCGCGTTTTGCCTGAACCGGAATTGGACAGGCTCTCTAAGAGGATACTTGTGAAAGGAGAAGTAGCATGGCTTATTTCAGGAAAAACTGCTTAACAGTTTTCATGGCGTTGCTGATGGTCGGACTGCCTGCGAGCGCGGCCTTCAGTCAAACGGTTACCGGCACCATCTCCGGCACCGTCGTTGATGCTTCGGGGGCTATTATTGCCGGAGCTACCATCAAGCTGGTCAACGAACAAACGGGCAATGTGCGTGGGCTTACGGCAAACGATGAGGGGAGATTCAGTTTCGCGGCAATTCAACCAGGCACCTATACGGTGATAATCGAACAGCAGGGTTTTCAGACGCTCGAACAAAAGAGAATTGTTTTGAGCGCCAACGAAATTCTGGCGCTTGGTCATCTCGAACTCAAACCCGGACAGGTGAGCGAAACGGTCAGCATCACCACTGAAGGGACAAGAATCGAAACCCAATCAAGCGACCTGACGGCGCGGTTGACGGCCGATCAGATTGCCTTGATTTCGACCAAAGGACGCGATGTGACCTCGCTCCTCAGGCTGATACCCGGAACCTCGAATAACGACGACATCGAAGCGGTGGGCGAAGGCTTCGGCACCGACCTGCCGAACATTTCCGGGCAACGCGGCCGCTCCACCGTCGCTTCGGTTGATGGATTGAATGCCAGTGAACCGAGCGGCTCAAACAAATTGAGTATGACGATCAATCAGGATGCGGTCGCCGAAGTCAAGGTCTTGCGCAATAACTATGACGCAGAGTACGGCAACAATGGCGGCGCGCTGATTAATCTGGTCTCGAAAGGCGGCAATCGCCACTACGCCGGCTCCGGCTACTACTTCATTCGCAACGAAGCGCTCAACGCGGCGCCTTTTTTCAATAACAAAGCGGGGCTCGGGCGGCCGCTCTATCGGCACAACATCTGGGGACTGAATTTCGGCGGCCCGGTGCAAGTCCCGAAACTCTTTCCCAACAAGACCAGAGATAAACTCTTCTTCTTTTATTCCTATGAAAGACCCCACCAGATTACGCCGCAAGACCCGCGTTTTGTCACGATGCCGACAGCGCTCGAACGCGCCGGCGATTTCTCGCAGTCGGTGAATTCGACCGGCGCGAAAGTTTTTGTTCGCGACCCGTTGATTAGCACGGGCAACTGCAGCGCCACCGACCAAAGCGCCTGTTTTCGCGACCCGTCGCGCGCCACGGCCGCCAATCCCCTTGGCTTGAATATCATTCCGCAATCCCGCATTAATAAGAGCGGGCAAGCGTTGCTCAATTATTTTCCCTTACCCAATACGCCCGGCGGGCGCACCGCAACCGGCGGGGCGTTTAATTATGTGGTGCAAAGCCCGGTTGATGTTCCCAAACGCAGTCAGGTGATTCGTTTTGATGTGAAGCCATCGAATAAAGACAGCATCTATTGGAAGGCGCAATGGTGGACATCGGATAACGAGGGCACCGGAACTTCGGGCTGGCCCGGCAATGATGAAAACCGCTGGGGCATCAGTTCGCATTACCTTTACAAAGACAATGGCTGGTCGGCCAACTGGGTGCATATCTTCAGTCCAACGATGGTTAATGAATTCAATTTTGGGATGCGCCATGATTCCGAAGGCTTTGTGCCTTCCGATGGCGAGATTGAACGCCTGCAACGCAGCGCCTTGAACTATACGGCGCCGCAACTCTTCCCCGATAACAACCGGCTCGGCACCATCCCCAGAGCGACCAATTGGAGCGGCGTTCAAGGTACGCCGGCCAACATCAACTGGCTTGACCGCTGGGGCGAAACCGGCAATGACTATATTCGCCCTTCGTTTGCCGATAACCTGTCCATCACGCGCGGCGAGCACAGTTATAAATTCGGCGCCTATTATGAACGGGTGCTGAACGGCGAAGCGCCGGGCGGGCAATGGTCCGGAGTCTTCAATTTCAGCGGCACCGATAGCGCCTTCTCGGCCTCTCTTGGCAACACCGGCTATGCTTATGCAAATGCGCTCACCGGTAATTTCAGAAGTTATCAGGAATCGAATTCACGTCCCTTTACCAATCTGGAGATTGTCCTTTTGCAGTGGTACGCGCAGGACCAGTGGAAAGTGAACCGACAACTCACCTTGAATTATGGCTTGCGCCTGGGCTATCACACGCAATGGCGACAGCGCGATGACCTGGCCTCAAACTTTGATCCGGTGCGCTTTGACCCGGCCAAAGCGCAACTGCTCTATCGTCCGTTCTGCGTCGGCGGCACGCCGGCGACCGCGGCTTGTGCAACCGCTAACCGTCGCGCCCAGGACCCGCGTACCGGGCAACTGTTTACCAACACCAACTTGGTTGGCACTTTCGTTTTAGGAAGCGGCGACCCGAATAATGGACTAGCGCTAGCCGGTGAATCGGGTACGCCCAAAGGTTTCAAAGATGTTCAGCCGATTGATTGGGAACCGCGCTTCGGTTTAGCCTGGGACATTTTGGGTAAAGGGAAGACCGTGCTACGCGCGATGGGCGGCGTCTATCATGCGCCGCGCGCCGGTGGCGGCACGACGGGCGGCAACCTGGTCAACAACCAACCGTTTCAGACCAATCTGACAATTGATTTTGGCAACATCGACAACCTGGTTAATCTGGTCGGCACGGCGCTCAATTCGCCGAGTTCAATCAATGCGGTTGAGAGCCACTCGCATACCCCGACAACTTACAACTTCTCGTTCGGCATTCAACAGGATATCGGTTTGCAGACGGTGATGGAGGTCAGTTATGTGGGCTCGCTCACCCGACACCTCGGAGAGCGCCGCGATATTAATCAGGTTCCCGACGGCGCGAAATTCCTGAATCTGCACCCGGAAAATCGCAATCCGTTTGCGGCGGTCGGCATAAACGGACCGAATCAAACCGGAGCCCTGGCCGATAATTTCCTGCGACCCTATCAAGGTTACGGGGCGATCACCACCGTCGTCTACGCCGGTTCCTCGAACTATAACGGGCTACAGGTTCAGGTCAATCGCCGCTATACGCATGGCTTTCAGTATGGCATTGCCTATACCTGGTCAAAGACCTTTGATTATGCCAATGACGATTCTTCGGATGTTTTTAATGGGCGACCTTACCGGGCGTTCAATTATGGGCCGGCGGACTTCGATCAGCCGCACATTTTTACCATTAACTACATCTGGGACCTGCCGGGGCTCAGCCGACTGTGGGAAAAGGGCTTCGTCAAAGCGCTCTTCGATGGCTGGCAAATTTCCGGCACCACCTCTTATGCGAGCGGCAAACCGAAAGTCTTTGGCACCGGCACCGGGTTGAACTGGACCTTTGCCGGGACGGCGGGAGCGACGAATATCACAGACTTCACCGGCGGTTCAATCAATGCCCGTCCGAATCTGATTTGTGACCCGAATCAGAAAACCTATCTGCGCGACCCGACCGGAACCGAGTACCTGATTGATACCTCGTGTTTCGTCAAGCCCACAACTGCCGGGGCCATTGGCAATCTGGGGAGGAACTCGATTCGTCTTCCGGCGTCGTTCAATACCGACCTGGCATTTTTCAAAAATATTCCGCTTGGTGAGCGGCATCGTTTGCAATTTCGTTGGGAGACTTACAATCTTTTCAACCGGGTGAATTTCCGCGACATTGATGGAGCGATGACCTTCGATGCCGCTGGCAAACAGACCAATACGCGGTTTGGCGCGCCCATTTCGGCCCGCTCGCCGCGCATTATGCAAGGCTCGTTGAGGATTAACTTCTAAGTTGAGGATTAACTTCTTAAGTAAGGAGAGCGACAAATTACCATGCACAAAGACCTATCCCGACGTGATTATCTCAAATTACTCGGAGCGGGGGCGGCGCTTGCCGCCGCCGATTTATCTACTGCAGCGGCGCGACCAAGCCCTGACGAACAAAGCGACCGGGCTCGCCGCCTGCAATGGTGGCACGAGGCCAAGTTTGGCATGTTCATCCACTGGGGGCTCTACAGCGTCGTCGGGCGCCACGAATGGGTGATGGAGATGGAAGGCCTTCCGGTTACGGAGTACGCGCAACTGGCAAAACAGTTCAAACCGAAACCGAATGCGGCGCGCGAGTGGGCACGTCTGGCGCGCCGCGCCGGCATGAAGTATATGGTGATGACGACCAAGCATCACGAAGGCTTCTGCCTCTTTGACACCAAAACCACCTCCTACTGCGCTCCTAAACAAGCTGCCGGTCGCGACCTGGTGAAAGAGTATGTCGAAGCGGCGCGCGCCGAAGGCTTGCGCGTGGGATTTTATTATTCGCTGATGGACTGGCATCACCCGGATGGCGCCCGCTGCGCCGAAGATGAAGCGGCGCGACGGCGTTTTGTGGATTACATTCACACGCAACTGCGCGAACTGATGACCAATTACGGCAAGATAGACATTCTCTGGTACGACGTCTCGTGGCCGCTGGACGCCAAGGGTTGGGAGTCTGAGAAGATGAATCATATGGTCTTCGAGTTGCAGCCCGACATTATTGTCAACAATCGCAACAAACTGCCCGGCGATTTTGCCACCCCCGAACAGCGCATCGAAGCGGCCGAAGGCGGCAAAGCCTGGGAATCCTGTATGACGATGAACGACAGTTGGGGTTATCACCAAAACGATGACGCCTGGAAAACGCCGAAACAGGTGATTCGCAACCTCATCACTTGCGCGCATGATGGCGGCAACTACCTCATCAACATCGGGCCGAAAGCGGATGGCTCAGTGCCCGAAGAATCCCTGCGCATCCTCACCACCGTTGGCGCGTGGATGGATAAAAACGGTGGCTCGCTTTATGGCGCTGACCGTTGTCAGCCGCGCCGCTGCCGCTTTGGCAGTTTCTCGCGCAAGGGCAACACGCTTTACCTGCACGTCCATTTTTGGCCCGGCAGTACAGTCGCTATCGCCGGACTACTGAACAAAGTCAAATCCGCAAGTTTGCTGGCGAGCGGGCAGAAGGTCGCATTTAAACAGGATCAGTATCGCGTGCAGTTTATGGGGCTACCGGAGCGCGCGCCGGATGAGCCCATCACGACCATTGCCATTGAATGCGACGCAGAACCAAAACAGGATGAACTCTTCGTGCGCCGAAGAGAGCGCGACCAGGTCTAGCGTCGCCAGCGCACAAGAAAAAAATGAAGAGCTGACGATTCGATGGTCATTCACTTCTTCGACCAGAGGGATTTGCGAATCAAGATTGAGAAATTGTTTGGATGGTTTTTCCCAATCGCCTCTTCACCCTTTGAGCTTGTCGCTTCTTCATCCTTTTGCGGATTGACGGAAAATCGTGGTCAAAGGAGAAGTCGGTTTACCAATCGGATATGAAAACCATCGGATGTCTGTTACAGACCGGTCTACTGATTCTGCTGGTGGCGCTTTCAGCCCCCTCTCAACGCACCCCCACGGCTTCGGTCGTGCGAGCACATCAATTGCGAATTTTTCTGCTCAACGCCAAGCATCTTGAAGCGGTAAGAGAGAGCGCGCGCGCCGGCGATAAAAGCCTGGCGCCGGCGCTTGCGAAACTTGAAAGCGAAGCGCAAAACGCGCTCGCCGCAGAACGCTTCTCTGTGGTTACGAAAGCCGCCACCCCGCCGAGCGGCGATAAACACGATTATATGAGTCAAGCGCCCTATTTCTGGCGCAATCCGCAAACTCCCGACGGGCGGCCTTACCTACGGCGCGACGGCGAACGCAATCCTGAAATCAACAAAATTTCCGACCATCAAAGCCTCGACAAAATGGTGACCGCAGTCGAAACCCTGGCGCTCGCTTACTACTTCAAAGGCGATGAAGCATACGCGGCGAAAGCGGCGGTCTTGCTGCGCGCCTGGTTTCTCGACCGGGCCACCCGCATGAATGCGAATCTGCAATATGCGCAAGGCATCCCCGGCATCAACACCGGGCGCGGCATTGGCCTCATTGAAACGCGCGGCCTGACGCGCGTCGTTGACGCCATCGGCTTACTTGCCGGTTCTAAAAACTGGACAAGCGCCGACCAACAGGGCGTTGAACATTGGTTCGCCAAATTCCTTGAGTGGATGCTGGAGAGCAAAAACGGACGCGACGAAGCCGCCGCCAAGAATAATCACGGAACTTATTATGACCTACAGACGGCCTCCTTTGCGCTCTTTCTCGGCAAGCGCGACCTTGCGACGCGGATTTTGCAAACCGCCAAAGCGAAACGCATCGCCCTGCAAGTTGAGCCCGACGGTCGGCAACCGCTGGAACTGGCGCGCACCAAAGCCTGGAGCTACAGTGTCGGCAATCTTGATGGCTTGATGCAGCTCGCCGCCCTGGGTGAAAGCGTCGGTATGGACTTGTGGCAGTTTCAAACCCGCGATGGGCGCGGCATTCGACGGGCGCTCGATTTTCTTATCCCGTTTGCTATGGGCGAACTGAAATGGCCGTATCAACAACTCGGCGAATGGCCGCCGCAGATGTTATTCCCGCTGCTGCGGCGCGCCGCAAGTAAATATAGCGATAACCCCTATCAATCCTTACTGGCGAAACTGCCGGAAATGAAGGCCGCCGAGCGCAGCCATTTGCTCTTTCCAAAGACCAAGGGGAAAGCGTGAAAACGCAGGTTTCAAAACCCGGGTTGAAATCAGGCAGGGCCATTTTTTTAATAATTTTCAGGAAAAAGGTATGAGAAAAAACCAACGACACCCACGAATCCCTTCGCGTCGCAGCTTTCTGGCCGCCACATTTGCCGCGCCCATCGGGGTACTCGCTCGGCCTTCGTTCAAAATCTTGGCCGCGAACCCCATCACAGTTGCCAGCCCCGACGGCAAGGTGCAATTTGAACTGCTCTGGCGCGCCGCGTCGCAACTCGGTTATCGAATTCTATTCAACGGCAAAGCCGTGATTGAACCCTCAGCCCTCGGCCTTCTCCTCAACAATGTCAATCTCGGTTACGACGTTGAACTCGGTAAACGAGAGACCTACCACGTGAATGAAAAATACCCCTGGCGTGGCGTCCACAGCGAAGCCGTCAACCGCGCCAGCGGCGCGAAGATTTCTGTGCTCCATAAAGCGAGCCAGACGCGGTTTACCATTGAGGTGCGCGCCTTCAACAACGGCATTGCTTTTCGCCAGGTTATTCCGGGTGAAGGAGAGCGCCTGCCGGATGAAGCGACCGGTTTTATGATTGCCCCCGGAAGTACCGTCTGGTATCACGATTTTGAGGGACATTACGAAGGCATTCACATGCGCAAAGCGATGGCCGATGTA
This sequence comes from Blastocatellia bacterium, assembly GCA_044868105.1. GTDB lineage: Bacteria > Acidobacteriota > Blastocatellia > UBA7656 > UBA7656 > JBFMDH01. Next base: position 56,577 of record JBIOWC010000196.1, on the reverse strand, counting down.
AAAAACGGCGAATGGGCTGCGCCGCCTTTAACCATCAAACTGCCAAATGGTGTCGGCTATGCCGCAATCACCGAAGCGGCGCTCGCAGGCTATAGCGGCATGGGACTGCGCGCCGATGGGCAAGGGGGTTTTCAAACGCAACTCGGACACGCGCAACCGGTCAGTTATCCGTTCAGGCTGCGTTACGAAAGCGATGTTGAGCGGTTGTCGCGCCCGGCGGTGATTAGCGGCACGATTATCACCCCCTGGCGGGTGGTGATGGTCGGTGCGGATTTGAATGCGCTGGTCAACTGCGACATCGTTCACAACGTTTCGCCGCCACCCGACAAACAACTATTTCCTGAAGGCTTGCATACCGATTGGGTCAAGCCCGGTCGGGCGGTGTGGAAATATCTCGATGGGGGCGAGAACACGCTTGAAGAGATGAAAAATTTCTCCAGCCTCGCGGGCAAATTGGGCTTTCAATACAACATCGTCGAAGGCTTCTGGCAGAAGTGGAGCGAAGATGAGATGCGCGAATTGGTTGCGCATTCGCGGCAACAACAGGTCGGCGTGTGGTTTTGGAAACACAGCAAGGAACTCCGAAGCGCCGCGGCGCGGCAGAACTTTTTTGAGCTTTGCAACCGGGTTGGGGTGGTCGGCGCGAAGATAGATTTTTTTGACCACGAAGCGAAAGAGATTATTGACCTCTATCAAGCGATGCTCAAAGACGCGGCCCGGCACCGCATCATGGTTAATTTTCATGGCGCGAATAAACCCGCGGGCGAAGCGCGCACCTTTCCAAATGAAATGACCCGCGAAGGCCTTCGCGGCTTGGAATATCGCAACATGCAAACCCGGGCAGTTCACAATACGACGTTGCCGTTCACACGACTGCTCGCCGGGCACGCCGATTACACGCCTGTGCATTTCGGCGAGCGCCGGCGGGAAACTTCCTGGGCGCATCAGATTGCCACGGCGGCCATCTTCACCTCACCGGTACTCATTTACGGCGCGCACCCGAAAAATATTTTAGAGAATCCGGCGGTCGAGATGATTAAAAGTTTGCCGAGCGTCTGGGATGAAACCCTGGCGCTGCCGGTTTGTGAAATTGGCGAAATCGCCGCTTTTGCTCGACGCCAGGGTGACCGGTGGTTTCTCGCCGTGCTCAATGGGGCAACGGCAAAGACCATTCAAGTGGCGCTTTCATTCCTCGATAAGACCAAGTATCAAGCCCTGCTCGTGCGCGATAAACCGGACGACGCAGCGGCGGTCAACCTGGAGCAGGCCACTGTCAATGCGACAACCGTTTTGACGATTGACTTACGCGCCGGCGGCGGCTTTATTGGCAGGTTTTCCAAATTATCGAATGGTCTTACTTGACGATGACGCGCCCAGGGTGTATTCAGACGACAGTTGAACAGACGAGGGATTACTTCGGGTGGCCAGACGGGCCGTGTGCAAGCGACCTACTCGGGCGCAAAAAATCAGCGCGTCGTTAAAAACTATGATGAAGGTCTCGGTTTTATTCATCAGCTTATTGGTTAACGGATTGCCGTTTCAGTTAGCGGCGCGGCAAGCGCAACTCGTCAGATATGAGCAGTCGCGGCGGTTGATGTGGACAACCTTCGAGATTGTCGCCTATGGCGAAAGTCGCGCGCGCCTGGCCGAAGCCGCTGAAGCCGCTTTTGAAGAGATTGAACGGCTGGATAATCAAATGAGTAATTACTCGGAAACCAGCGACCTCACCTACTTGAATCGCAACGCCGCACACCGGGAGGTCACTTGCGAAAAAGAGTTGTTCGATTTGTTGAAATTCTCTCTGAACTGTAGTCGCGCAACCGACGGCGCGTTCGACATCACGGTCGGGCCGCTGATGAAAGCCTGGGGGTTTTTCAAAGGCCAGGGGCGTGTGCCGGAGCCGAAAGAGTTAACCTCTGTGATGGCGCGCGTCGGTTATCAGCATGTCAAACTGAACGACGCCAAGCATTCGGTTCGCTTTGACCGTGAAGGCGTAGAACTGGATTTGGGCGGCATTGCGAAAGGTTATGCCGTAGATAAAGCGGCCGAGATTTTACGCGAGGGCGGCGTGCGCTCAGCCCTCATCACCGCAGGCACCAGTTCGATTTGCGCCATCGGTACGCCACCTGACCAAGCGGCGTGGAAAGTCGAGGTCAGTGACCCGACCAATCGTTCGCGCCAGATGGCGACTCTCGAACTCAAAGACCAATCCATCTCGACCTCCGGTTGCCATGAAAAATCTTTTGAAATCGGCGAGAAAACCTATTGTCACATTATGAACCCGCGCACCGGCTACCCGGTCGAAGGCCTCTTGAGCGCCACCCTTATCACGCCGCGCGGCGTGGATGCTGAGGTCTTCTCAAAAGCCCTGATGGTCTTAGGCCTTGAAAAAGCTCAGGCCTTTTTAAGTACGCGCCAGGCGACGCGGGCGTTGATTTTTTATCGCCAGGCGGATGGCCGCCTGGGCACTCGAAGAGTGAATTTTTGAAGGAAGCCGTTATGTCAAAAAACCAAGAGAAGTTCTCAAGACGCAATTTTCTGGAGACCACAACCCTCGGCGCGGCCGGGTTGATGCTCACCGCCGCAAGCGAAAAGGTTTTGGTGGCCGCGCCGAGCGCCAACGAGCAGGTTCAAGTGGGCCTTATCGGCGTCGGCGGTCAGGGCAGTGGACTCACACGGAATCTGGCAACCGTAACGAATGCGCGCATCACGGCAATCTGCGACATCTTTGAACCGAATTTGAAAAAAGCCGTTGGGCTTGCGGGCGGCGCGCCGAAAACCTTTAACGATTATCGCAAGCTCATCGCCAGCAAAGATGTGGATGCAGTCGTCATTGCCACGCCGCTTCATCTGCATGCTGAGATCGCCCTCGCCGCGCTCAGCGCCGGTAAACATGTCTTTGTTGAAAAGACCATGGCTTATTCAGTTGCGCAAGGCGAACAGATGCTCAAAGCCGCGCGCGCGCAATCCAAGCTGGTCGCGCAGGTCGGCCATCAGCACCGCTTTGACCCGGTGATTCATAAAGTCCTGGCGATGTCGCGAGACGGAGCGCTCGGCAAGGTCACACACATTCGCTGCCACTGGCATCGCAATGGCAACTGGCGGCGACCGGTTCCGAAAAGCGATTTCGACCCGCGCCCCTGGGGCTACGAGGACCTTGAACACTTAATCAACTGGCGCATGTACAAACGCTATTCGCAGGGACTGATGGCCGAACTCGGCGCCCATATGATTGAAATCGTCAACCTGATTTATGATTCAACGCCGGCTTCGGTGACCGGCCTCGGGGGCATAGATTACTGGAAAGACGGGCGCGAAACTTACGATAATGTGACAGTCGTCTACAGCTATCCCGCCGGTCAAAAAGCGATGTTTACTTCGACGACAACCAATGCGCATGACGGCGAGAAGATGGTTATTATGGGCACCGAAGGCACCATTGAAATGGGGTGGAATCAAGCGCTCTATTTTCGCGAGAAAGAATCCCCCGAACTCGTTAAAGCCGATGGCGCGACCGTCATCACCGCGACCGGCGAAACCATGAAAGCTTCACAACCGAGTCAGCAAGCAGGGACGCAAGTCGAGACCCCAAACCGACAACGGGCGAGCGCGGTCTATCGGGAATTAGAGTCTTTCGTTTCCTGCATCCGTTCGGGTAAGCAGGCCGAAGTGAATTTCCAGGTCGGTTACAATGCCGCCCGGTCTGTGCTGCTTGCCAATCAAGCCATCGAAGCAGGACAAGTGATTAAATTCTGAATCATCAAGCGGCCGTTAAGTTGAAAGGACTGGAAGGAGCAAAGCTTTTGCATCAACCGCCGGCGGACCAACATACAACGAGCCGCAAAACGAAGTGAGCTGGGTCTTTTAAGGCCCGGTTGCGCGTTGATTGATAGATTGTGGCGTCGGGTCAGCAACGAAACCTGTTGAACGATGCAGCGTTCCCAGCCTTGAAAGACCAGGCTAAATTCAAGCGCCGCATAGCGGCGAATTCTACTCCTCGACTAATCCCAGGGAGACGCCTTCATGAGAAAAAAATCGCTGCCCTTGATGACGCTCCTTAACCAAAATTTTCTGCCGCGTTTATTTACCGGCGTTTTTCTTTGGCATCTATTGACAACCGCGACTACGGCCTTGACGGCCACTCCTCAACCCCTGCGATTGTGGTATCGCCAGCCGGCCGCCAACTGGAATGAGGCGCTGCCGATTGGCAACGGGCGACTGGCGGCGATGGTCTTCGGGGGCCTTCAAAACGAGCGCCTGCAATTGAACGAAGAGACCATCTGGGCGGGAGAAAAACGTGACCGCCTGAACCCCGAAGGCGCAGCTCAGCTTGCCGAAGTGCGGCGGCTGCTCTTTGCGGGCAAACCGCAAGAGGCCGAGGCGCTCGCTGAGCGAACTCTCATTGCGATTCCCAAGCGCCTGCCGCCGTATCAACCGCTCGGCGATTGGCTCCTGCGTTTCCAGGGTCAGGAAGAGGCGCGCGATTATCTTCGCCAGTTAGACCTCGACACCGGCATCGCACGCCTAACCTACCGCTGCAAAGAAGCGCAATTTAGCCGCGAAGTTTTTGCCTCGGCGGTTGATCAAGTCATCGTCATGCGCCTGACCTGTGACCGGCCGGGCGGCCTCAGTTTTTCGACCACGCTCACCCGCGAACAAGATAGTCAGACCGATACGGCAAAGCCTGACCGCTTGGTAATTCGCGGTGAAGCGATTGCGCGCGGTGAACGCCACGAGCTTGAGCGCAAGGTCGGCGTCAAATTTCAAGGTGTAGTCAAAGTGATTCCCGAAGGGGGGCGACTCTCTGTTACGGGCAGCGAAGTGAAAGTCGAAACCGCCGATGCGGCGACGCTCATCTTTGCGGCGGCGACCAATTTTCGCTCAGCGCGGCCGGCCGAAAAATGTGACGCCTACCTTGCCGCCGCGCGCAAGCCTTACGCCCAACTGCGCGCCGCTCATGTTGCCGATTATCAGCGTCTCTTTCGTCGCCTTACCTTTCATCTTGCGGCGCCCAACCTGGAGCTTCCGACCGACGAACGATTGCGCCGGGTCGCCGAGGGCGCAAGCGACCTGGGGCTTGAAACGCTATATTTTCAGTTCGCGCGTTACCTGCTCATCTCAAGCAGTCGTCCGGGGGCCATGGCGGCAAATCTGCAAGGCAAGTGGAACGCGCAACTCAGTCCCTCTTGGGACAGCAAGTACACCATCAATATCAACACCGAGATGAACTACTGGCTTGCCGAAGTTGGCAACCTTTCAGAGCTCCACACGCCGTTATTCGATCTGCTCGACCAGGCCCGCGAAGATGGGCGACGGGTTGCTAAAAATCTTTACCGGGCGCGCGGCTTCGTCATCCATCACAACACGGATTTGTGGGGGCACGCCGTGCCGATTGATGGCGTTCACGCAGGGCTTTGGCCGATGGGCGGGGCCTGGCTCAGTTTACATTTATGGGAGCATTATGATTTCACGCGCAACCGCGAATTTCTGGCGCGCCGGGCTTACCCGGTAATGAAAGAGGCCGCCGAATTTTTGCTCGATTACCTGGTCACCGATAGCCAGGGACATTTAATAACCGGTCCGTCGCTTTCGCCTGAAAATCGCTATCTGGCGCCGGATGGCGCGGCGGTCAAATTGTGTATGGGACCGACGATGGATACGGAGATTGCGCAGGCGCTCTTGAGCCGCGTCGTCGAAGCGAGCCGCCTGCTCCGTATTGATGAAGCGTTCAGGGCGCGCGCGACCACGGCTTTAGAGCGCCTGGCGCCGCTGCGCATCGGCAAACACGGGCAGTTGCAGGAATGGCTTGAAGATTATGACGAAGCCGACCCCGGACATCGCCACATCTCGCACCTGTTCGCGCTGCACCCGGGCAATCAAATTACCTTGCGCGGCACGCCGGAACTGGCACACGCCGCGCGCCTATCGCTGGAACGCCGCCTGCAAGCCGGAAGCGGGCACACGGGGTGGAGCCGGGCCTGGATAATTAATTTCTGGGCGCGACTGGAAGAAGGGAATTTAGCGCATGAAAACCTGGTGGCGCTGCTCGCCAAATCAACGCTTGCGAATCTGCTGGATAATCACCCGCCCTTTCAGATTGACGGGAATTTCGGCGGCGCCGCCGGTATGGCTGAGATGCTCGTGCAAAGCCAGGCGGGAGAACTGCAATTGCTTCCGGCGCTACCGACGGCCTGGGCCGCAGGGTCAATCAACGGACTGCGGGCGCGCGGGGCAATTGAAGTTGATTTGCAGTGGGCAGCGGGCAAAGCGACGACTGCCAGGTTGCGCCCTCAGGTAAGCCTTGAGCAGAAACTCCGCCCACCACCTGGTCAACAGATTGAACGCGTCTTAGAAGACGGCAAAAGTCTTCCGGTATCTAAGCTGACGGATGGCGCGCTGCGGTTGAAGCTGAGGGCCGGAAAGCCGTATCAAATTTTATTCCGATGAGAAGAGGCGCTAGATGAAAACCACACCTGTACAAGCAGAAGATTTACGCGGCGTGTTTGCCGTGCCACCCCTGGCGCGAGCCCAGGGCGCGCGCCGCTCGCTTGCTTTCGAGCAGAACGATTTGCTTGTCCGTCACATTGCCGCAGGCGGCATTACCCGATTCATTTACGGCGGCAATGCGTTTTTGTATCACCTGACGCTTGCCGAGTACGAGCAGCTCCTCGACTGGCTCAGCAAATTCAACGATGAGTTATGGGCCATTCCGAGTGCGGGACCGGCTTACGGGCGGCTGATGGATCAAGCGCCCATGATTGGCCGCTATGCATTTCCTTGCGTGATGGTGCTGCCGTGCAACGACCCGCGCGACATAGCAGGCCTGGAGCTGGGTTACCGAGAATTTGCCGCAGCCGCTAAGACCCAACTGATGGTTTATCTGAAAGAGGAAAACAACCTCGGCACGGATAAAGAAGCGGGCCTTGATATGGTCGCGCGGCTGGTTGAAGACGGAGTATGCGCGGCCATCAAGTATGCGGTAGTGCGCCACGACCCGCGACGCGATGCTTATCTTGAAGCTTTGCTGAGACGGGTTGACCGGCGATTTATTCTGAGCGGCATTGGCGAACGCCCGGCGGTCGTGCATCTGCGCGACTGGCAGTTGGCCGGTTTCACCACCGGTTCGGGCTGCCTTGGGCCGCGACTCAGTCAGGCGTTATTTGAGGCTTGTGCGGCGGGGGATTTCGAGCAAGCCGAAATCTTGCGCGCTCACTTTCTACCGCTTGAAGATTTGCGCGACGCCTGGAGTCCGGCGAAGGTCCTACATTTTGCAACCGAAGGCGCAGGGATAGCCCGGACCGGCGCGGTTCCGCCTTATCTTTCAGATTTATCCGTCGGGCAACAGGAGCGCCTCGCGCCGGTTGCCCGCGCGCTCAGCGAACGAAACCAAACAAGGATTGAATAGGCTCGGAAAAACGGGCGACGCAGCAGGTATAGGCGAAGCGTCGCGCCGAACCATTATGCAGTACATCCGGAGGAGAAGTTCGGGTGGCGCAGCCCGAACTCCGTTCACCCAGGGAGGCAATCTATGAAAAGGAGACATCAAACCATTAGCTGCTTGCTTGCGGTCGCGCTCGGTTCGCAACTACTGCTCGCGACCGTTGCCGCTCAGGAATCGCGCGGCTCAATTACCGGGCGCGTCAGCGATGCCACCGGCGCCGTTGTGGCCGGCGCGCGCATCACGATTACCAATATCAACATGAATACCTCGACCGCGGTCAACTCGGACGGGGACGGCAACTATTCGGTATTTTATCTGGTGCCGGGCAAGTATTCGGTGACGGTCGAGGCGCAAGGATTTAAGAAATTCGTCAACCAGGGCATCGAGGTGCGCGTCGGCGATAAATTAACCCTCGACCTGGCGCTTGAAGTGGGCGGCGTCGAGCAGACCGTCAGCGTCGTCGCGTCGGCGCCGCTTCTCGAATCCAGCTCGGCATCAGCAGGGCAGGTCATTGACCGGCGGCGCATCTCGGAATTGCCGCTTTCGGACGGCAACCCGTTCACGCTGACCAGGCTGGCGCCGGGCATCGGCTACGTTGGCGACCTCAAATTTTCGCGACCCTTCGATAATAACGGGAGTTCGGATTTCATTTCGGACGGGGTGCCGCGAGTCGGCGGTCACGAATTCACGCTCGACGGCGTGCCCAACACCGACGATAACGGCAGCGGCGGCAATCGCGTTGCCTTTATTCCGCCGGCCGACGCCGTGCAGGAGTTCAAAGTCGAGACCGCGAGTTTCGATGCCCAGCAAGGACACGGGGCGGGCGCGGCCGTCAATGTCGCCTTGCGCAGCGGCACCAACAGTCTGCACGGCACGGTCTATGAATTTGTCCGCAATGATGTGCTCTCGGCCAATGACTTCTTTATCAATCGCACCAATCTGGCGGCCAACCCGGCGCGCGACAAGGACAAGGATGGCAAAGCCGACCGCGACCCGCTGCGTTACAACCGCTACGGCGCGACCCTCGGCGGTCCCATCTATATTCCGAAAATCTATAACGGGCGCGACCGCAGTTTCTTCTTCTTTGCCTATGAGCGCCTGAAAGATGTCTTCCCGGAGCCGGCGCTGTTTACGGTTCCGACCGAAGCCGAGCGCAACGGCGACCTGTCGGCGCTGCTCGCCGTTAACGCCAGTTTCCAGATTTATAACCCGTTCACCGCCCGGGCAGAAGGCTCACGCATACGCCGCGACCCTTTCCCCGGCAATAAGATTCCGCAAAACCTGCTGAGCCCGATTGCCCTGGCTTATCTGAAATATTACCCGTTGCCCAACCAGCCGGGCGATTCACAGGGGCGCAACAATTTCATCAGCGGACAACCGCGCACCGACCGCTTCCATTCCGAAAGTTATCGCTTTGACCAGACGGTCAGCGACAAACAGAAATTTTATTTCCGCTATACGCATAACAATCGCTTAGAGGCGCGCAGCAACTGGTCGGGCGAGGTCAATGGCCTGCTATCGACGGGCAATTTCCTGACGCGTAAAAACGATGGCTTCAGCTACGACCACGTGTACACCTTTTCGCCGACCATGATTTTAGATTTTCGCCTCGGCTTTTCGCGGTTTCTCGAAACCAACGTCCGTCAGCACGAAGGCACCTTCGAGCCTGCGAGTCTCGGTTTCTCGCCGCAATCGGTAGGCTTTTTCGGCACCGGAAAATATCTGCCGCGTTTTGAATTTCCTGCGGGCAGCTTTTCCAACATCGGCGACAGTCGCGGCGACATCCGCACGCACAATATCTACTCGGTGCAACCGACGCTGACTAAAATTGTCGCCAGCCACTCGTTCAAGATGGGCTACGATTTCCGCTCCTACAGGGAAAACAGCAGTCCCGCGGCTCACGCGGCCGGACGCTACGACTTCAGCACCAACTTCACGCGCGGCCCGCTCGATAACTCAACTGCTGCGGCCATCGGTCAGGAATTCGCCTCCTTCTTACTGGGACTGCCGACCGGCGGATTTATTGACCGCAACGCGGCGCGCTCGAATCAAACCCTCTATAGCGGCCTCTTCTTTCACGATGATTGGAAGGTCAGTCGCAAACTGACCTTGAATCTCGGTCTGCGCTATGAGGTCGAAGGCGCGACCACAGAACGATTCGACCGCAACCTTCGCGGTTTTGATGAAACCGCCAGCAGCCCCATAGAAACGGCGGCAAAAGCTGCCTACGCGGCAAACCCGATTCCCGAAATTCCGGTGAGCGGTTTCAGTGTGAAAGGCGGCTTGCTTTTTGCCGACAAACGCAATCGGGGGTTCTGGGTGGCCGACAAGAACAATTTCCAACCGCGCGTCGGTTTTGCTTATCAGGTAAATGATAAGACGGTCGCGCGCGGCGGCTTCGGCATCTACACGGCGCCTTTCGTCATTGACGGCGTCATGCAGACGGGTTTCTCGCAAGCGACCAACATTGTGCCGACCTTGAATGCCGGGCTGACGTTTGCGCCGGCTTGCGCGAGCTGCGGCAATCTCTTCAACCCCTTCCCGACGGGCGTTGCCGAGCCGCCGGGCGCGACCCTGGGGCTGGCGACCTTTCTCGGCCGGGACCTTGACTTTTACCCGACCGATAGAGATAACGCGCAGACGGCGCGCTGGGAATTGAGCCTTCAACGTGAACTGCCGGGCGAATGGCTGGTCGAGGCGGCCTATATCGGCAACCGCGCTTACGCCATCACGACCGGCAATGCCTCGAATGACAACATCGTGACAAACGCCATCCCGCGCCAATATCTGTCAACCAGTTCGGTGCGCGATGATGCGACCAATAACGCCCTGACCGCCAACGTCAAAAACCCCTTCCAAGGGTTACTGCCAGGCACCAACTTCAACGGCTCAACCATCCAACGGCAACAACTGCTGCGCCCCTTCCCGCAGTTCGGTCGCATACGGACGCGGCGTGACGATGGCACGGCCATCTATCACGGCGCGCAATTTCGCATCGAACGGCGCTTCACCGGTGGCTTTACGTTGCTTGGAAACTACACCTGGTCGAAGGTGATTGAAGAGGTGACCTTCCTGAACGAGTCGGATACGACGTACGAGCGGCGCATCGGCTCGGATGACATTCCGCATCGCGTCGTGGTGAGCGGCATCTGGGAATTGCCGTTTGGCCGGGGGCGCAAGTTGGGCGCCGATTGGAACGGCCTGGTTGATGCCTTCATCGGCGGCTGGCAGGTGCAAGGCATTTATCAATGGCAGAGCGGTCGCCCCATTGACCTCAGCGACCGCAATGTCTATTTCAATGGCGACCCCAGTAAGCTGCGCGCCGACATCACCGGCAACACCGTAGAGGGAACCTTTGATACCAGCGGGTTCTATTTCAGCGATGCGGCGGTGCAGACCAATGGGGTCGTAGACCCTGCGAAACAGCGCGCCGACCAACGCATCAGACTGGTCAATAATGTGCGCGTCTTCCCGTCGCGCCTGACCGGCTTCCGTCGTCAACCGCTCAATCTGTGGGACCTTTCGGTTATCAAGAACTTTTCGATAACCGAAAAGGTGAAATTTCAACTGCGCGGCGAATTCCTCAATGCCTTCAATCACCCGCAGTTCGGCGACCCCAATACCGACCCGACGAGTTCAAACTTCGGCAAGGTGACGAGCCAGAACAACCTGCCGCGCAATGTACAAATCGGAGCGAAGATTGTTTTTTGAGCCGGTTCACGCGTGGCGTTTTACCAGTGATGCGGGTTATTTGCAGGACAAAAATCTTTGTGCCGTTTGTGAAATTTGTGAGAACCATTTTTGCAATCGCGAGAGATTCGCTTTCCCAATGCAGATGTCTCACCCAGCTCACAAATTTCACAAACGGCACAAAAGGCAAAAAGAGCCGCCGCTTATTGGTAAAGCGCCTCGCCTTAATTCAAGGCGGCGTTGAGGCGCACGGTCGCCGGGCTGACGCCGGCAATTTTCTTCCTTGTCCATGGACAACGACTGGGGCGCAATGATAGATGAGCACTGACAAAAAGTATGTAACTGGAGGACACGGGAAAGACCGAGAGAGCTATGAGACGAAAAAAACAACTATCAGAAAATCTCAACTTAAATTCATCAACGAAGCTGAGCCGGCGCGCCTTTGTAGCCAGTACGGCGGCGACGGCTTTCGCGGCTACAAATTTCGCGCAGCAACGCAACTACGAGCAGGGAGCGCCGCCGGTGCGCTACCCTGACCCGGATATTGTGGTGCTCGATAAGCGGTTCGAGAAATACAAAATCGGCAACACCGCGATTCAGCGGCTACACACCGGGATGTTATGGGCTGAAGGGCCGGCGTGGAATGGCAATGGGCAATATTTGGTTTGGAGCGACATCCCGAATAACCTTCAATGTCGCTGGCTGGCCGAAGATGGGCATGTCAGCACCTTTCGCAACCCAGCCAATAACAGCAACGGCAACACCTTTGATTACCAAGGGCGGCAACTCTCCTGCGAACACGGGACGCGCCGCGTCGTGCGCTACGAACCGGGCGGCGCCATCACCGTACTCGCAGACAAATGGCAGGGCAAACCGTTCAATGCGCCCAATGACATCGTCGTTCACCCGGATGGCGGCATATGGTTTACCGACCCCGGCTACGGCACGATGAAGGCCTATGAAGGCAACAAAGGTGAACTCTACATCAAGGAAGCCGTCTATCGCATTGACGCCAAGACGGCAAAGGTAGATTTAGTTACGGACGAACTCTATAAGCCCAACGGGCTATGTTTTTCGCCCGATTATAAAAAACTCTATATCGTTGACACGGGTGTTGCGCCAAACGGAGAAGCGCCGCGCCACATCAAGGTTTGGGAGGTGACGGATGGAAAGCGATTGAGCAACGGACGGGTCTTCACGACAATGAAATTGAAGACCAGGGACGGAGAGCTGGCGGGCGGTTCGGATGGCATACGGGCAGATGTGGATGGCAATATCTGGGCGAGTGGCGGCTGGGCCGGCGCCGGCTTTGACGGGGTTCACGTCTTCACCCCGGAAGGCGAACGCATCGGGCAGATTCTGCTTCCGGAAACCGCCAGCAATATCTGTTTCGGCGGCGCGAAACGCAATCGTTTGTTCATCACCGCCAGCCAGTCGCTATATGCGGTGTATGTGGAAACCCAAGGCGCGCATATCGCTTGAGCGTAAAAAAACAGCGGCAACCGTTGCCGGGCGGCTGGGGGCAAGAAAAATCATGGTGAGCTTGGTGAGCTTCGTGCACTTTGCAAGAACCTTTCTTGATAATGAAGAGAGTCAAGCTTGCAACGCGGATTTCTCACAAAGACCACAAAAGACACCATGCCCACAAAAGCGCTGGCTTCATTAGTGCAGTACCCCGGTTGAAAGACGAGAAGCGCAAAAGCTTTTGTATAAACCATCCGCGTGTTATATATGACACCTCTACGGGCGACAAATCTTCAACACTTTTTCATGAGAAAGCGGCGCATCGCAGAAAAAGATATGCGCCCTGGCCTGTTCAATGATAGAACAACAGAAAACGATAAAAGCAGACCTTGAAACGAAACCCGCTTCTTTGCCGACCGTCCCCGTTGCGCCGCGCGGCCTGGCTCTGGTGATGATGATTGGCCCGGCGTTTGTCTGGATGGGCGAAGCCATCGGTTCCGGCGAGGTGATTTTGTCAACGCGATTTGGCGCCGTTCTGGGAACGGCGGTGTTGTGGGTTCCGGCTACGGCCATCTTCCTGAAGTATTGGATGGGGATGGCCGGGGCGCGTTACACGGTCTGCACGGGCGAAGGCATGATGGATATGTTCAGCCGTCTGCCGGGAGCGAAGAACTGGGCGGTGTGGGTGGTTTTATTGGCGCAAGCTTTTGCCGCGACGATTTCGACAGGAGGCCTGGCCGTAGCCTGCGGCACCTTTGTTCATGCCTTGTTCCCCTGGCTACCGGCCTACGCCTGGAGCTGGATTTTGGCAGCCCTGGCGGTGGCCGTCGTGTGGTCGGGGAAATTTGATGCTTTAAAGCGGGTGATGAGCATTCTGGTCACCATCATGATTTGCGGGGTAGGTTATGTGGCGTTGAAATCTTCGCCTGAACTTGGCGCCTTCCTGAAAGGGCTTTTTGGATTTCAGGTGCCTGACATTCCCGATTGGGCAATTGCTACCGGGCGAATTGGCAATAACACCTGGCATGAACTGGCGCCGATTATGGGTTGGGCCGGAGGCGGATTTGCTTCACAGGTCTGGTACACCTACTGGGTGCTCGGAGCCGGATACGGCATGGCGCACGACCGCCCCTATGGTCAGGCCGCCGATGTTGAAGCGCTCAAACAGATGACCACGGAGACCGCCACCAAAGTCCACGGATGGTGTCGGGTGGTTTACGCGGATGCGACGACCGCGCTGTTTATCGGTTTGGCCGCAACCCTCAGTTTTATGACCGCCGGGGCGATGATTCTTGGTCCTCGCAAAGTGGTTCCCGACGGGCCGAGCGTGGCTTTTGACCTGGCGGCTATCTTTGGCGCACAATGGGGCCGAAGCGGCGAAATCCTTTTCATCCTTGCAGGTTGTACGGCGCTCTTTAGCACGCTGATTGGGCAACTGGCGGGCTGGCCGCGGTTGCTTTCAGACGGCTCAAGAATTTGTCTGCCGAAATTCGGACGGCTGGCATGGACGACACAGTTTCGGCTCTTTCTCGTCGGACTGCTGGCGATCAATTTTCTGGTGACCTATGCGCTCGGCGGTGGCCCCGTGAAGCTCATTCAATCAGCCGCGTTTATTGAAGGCGTGCTCTTACTGCCGCTGCAAGGGCTCGGCGCGCTGGTGGCGATGTATGTGGTGTTGCCGAACTTGCTCTCTGCGGAAGCGCGTTCCATTCTTCGACCGAATAAAATCTTTGCCGTGGCCTTGGCCATTGGTGCGGTGGTCTATTTTTGTGTGATTGTTGCGCGATTTGCCTTATGAAAACCTTACTTTATCCTGCATTTGACCAATTGGAGATTGCTGACCAAAACCGGCCTGAGCCGGGCGCCGGCGAAGTCTTGCTGCGCGTTGAAGCTTGCGGCATTTGTGGCAGCGAACTTGAAGCCTTTAGAAAACGCAGCCCGCGACGGGTGCCGCCGCTGGTGATGGGGCATGAATTCTGCGGCGTGATTGAAGCCGTCGGCCCCCAGATTCACCAGTTCAGTAGCGGCCAGCGTGTGGTATCGCACTCGTTGTTTGGCTGCGGCAAATGTGTGCGCTGCATGCGCGGCAACACGCACCTGTGCGCCAATCGCCAGCTATTTGGCATGAACCGGCAGGGCGGCTTTGCCGAGTTTGTCACGGTTCCTGAAAAATGCCTGGTGGCTTGGCCCGACGGGTTGCCGGCGGCGGCAGCGAGTTTAGCCGAACCTTTGGCGAATGGCGTTCATGTTGTCGGGCTGACCTGGCAACTCATTCCCAGCCGGGTGGTCATCGTTGGCGCGGGACCGATTGGTCTGCTTTGCCAACAGGCGTTTCAATGTTTGACCACTGCCGAAACCGCTGTTGCCGATTTGCTTCAAGACCGTTTGAGTGTGGCCAGCGCGCTCGGCGCAAAACAGATTATCAATTCAAGCTACGAAGATTTTCTTGGCGAGGTAGATACCTTTACCCGAGGCGAAGGCGCGGATATTGTGGTGGATGCTGTCGGCAGCGGCGTGTCCAAGCAACAAGCGATAGCCGCGACGCGTCCCGGCGGTATTACCGTGTGGATTGGCACGCACGAAAACACCATCTCCCTGGATTCTTACGATGTAACCCTTACGGAAAGAAGAGTGCAGGGAAGTTATGCGGCTTCGCTTGATGAACTCAAAGTTGCCGTAAACCTTCTGGCAACGGGGCGGGTGGATGCGATGAGTTGGATTAAGACCTTTCCTTTGGTTGAGGGAGTCGAGGCCTTTCGCCGCATGATGTCAGCGCAAGGCAATGACATCAAAGCCGTGTTGTTGCCAAGCCAATCTTGAGGAACTTATTTATGAGCAGTAACCCAACGATGGCAACGGAATTTGTGATGCCGAGCCTGCGCTTGGATGGGCGCGTGGCGCTGGTGACGGGCGGCAGTCGCGGTTTAGGGTTAGGGATGGCGCTGGCGCTGGCGCACGCCGGAGCCGATGTTGCGCTGGCCGCGCGTACCGCGAGCGAACTCGAAGAAGCCGCCTCGCTGATTCGCGCCGTCGGGCGTGAGTCTTTTGTCTTGCCTACGGACGTGAGCGATGTGACCGCGATACAAACCATGGTGCAGATAACCGCGGCGCGTTTCGAGCGCCTGGATATATTGGTCAATGCCGCGGGCATCAACATACGCCAACCGGCTGACGAATTTACCGAAGACGATTGGGACAAATTGATGGCCGTCAATCTGCGGGGAGCGTTTTTTGCCTGTCAGGAAGCGGCGCGCATTATGCGCCGGCAGGGCAAAGGCAAAATCATCAATGTCGGTTCGGTGGCCTTTGAAATCATTGTGCCCAACATTGCGCTTTATGCCATCAGCAAAGGCGGGATGCGCCAAATGACGCGCAGTCTTGCCGTCGAATGGGCGAGCGATAACATCTGTGTGAATGCTCTTGCGCCCGGCCGGTTCTGGACAAAGATGACCGACGCAGTCTTTTCCGATGCCGCGCTTTATGAGAGCGCCGTTGCGCCCATTCCGCTGGGTCGCCCCGGCACGGCTGCGGATTTAGCGGGCGCCACGGTTTTACTGGCCTCGGACGCGAGCGACTACATCACCGGACAAACGATTGTTGTTGATGGCGGCTGGACGGTCAACGGCGGCGTGAAGGCCTAGGTGAAAACGGTTGAAGCAGTACCCATAAAAAGACGAATTGAATCGCTAGATGATGAAACCCCAGATGGAACCCGAAGAACTACGCAGCCGATTTTCAGGCGTGATTGCTTTCCCGGTCACGCCTTTCAAAAATGATTTATCGCTTGACGCAGCGGGCCTCAGCGATAACTTGACGAAGCTCATTGAGCATTCCGTCTGCGCGGTGGTTGCCGCAGGCGGCACGGGCGAGATGTATTCGCTGACGCCTGCCGAGCACCTCGAAGTTATCAAGATAACCGTGGACACCATCAAAGGTCGCGCCCCGGTGATTGCCGGCGTCGGTTTCAATCAGCCACTGGCCATTGAAATGGCGCGCGCGGCGGCCGAAGCCGGTGCAGACGGGATTTTGGCGCTGCCGCCTTATTATCCGCAGGCTGATGACGACGGCATGTTTGCCTACTACCAGGCGATTGGCGCGGCGACCGGACTCGGTATGCTCATTTACAGCCGCGACTGGGTGAACTGTTCTCCAATGATGGTCGAGCGACTGGCGAGCCTTCCGACCCTCATCGCCTGGAAAGACGGGCAAGGCGATATGCGGCGCTATCAGATGATTATGAACCGCGTTGGTCAGCGGCTGGCGTGGATAGGTGGCGCGGGCGATGACGCCGTGCCGGGTTATTACAGCATTGGCATACGCGCCTACACGTCGAGCATTGCGACCGTTGCGCCGCGTCTTTCGCTCAAGCTGCATGAAACAGCATCGAGCGGTCGCACGGATGAACTTGCGGACTTGATGCACCGCTGTGTCATTCCGCTTTACGCTTTGCGGGCGCGACGCAAAGGCTATGAAGTATCAGCAATGAAAGCGCTGATGGATATGGCCGGCCTCGCGGGCGGCGCAGTGCGTCCGCCCCTGGTCAATGTGCGAGCCGAAGAGAGAGCCGAACTACAAACCCTACTTGATGTGTGGCAACCGTTTTTGTCCGCCGATTAATGTTAAAGGGAAAGCCATGACAACCCCGCAAGCGAACATCGTCCTTGATGCCGTGCATCAACCCGACGACCGGCCGGCGCTTCAACACTCGCCGCAACGCTGGTGGTTGTTAGCCTTGCTTTTCATTGCCATGTTAATCAGCTATGCGCATCGCGGCGCCTTGAGTGTGGCGGCGCCATTTATGAGTCAAGACCTCAATCTGTCTAAAGCTGACATTGGCATCATCCTTTCGGCATTCTTCTGGGTCTATTCCTTCATGCAGGTGCCCGCGGGCTGGCTGGTTGACCGATTTGGCGTAAGGCGGGCTTATTCACTGGGGTTCATCTTCTGGTCGCTGGCTTCCGGATTAACCGGTTTGGCCACCGGCATGGGTTCGCTGATTGGGCTACGCGTCGCACTCGGACCCGGACAAGCGGTCACTTTCCCGGCCAGCGCCCGGGCCGTCGCCAATTGGTTTCAACAGCGCGAGCGCGGCACGGTAACCGGCATCTATCTTACGGGGGTGCGTTTTGGCACTGCGCTGATCAACTCGATTGGCGGATTGTATTTTTTAACCCATCGTAATTGGAAACTTTTCTTTCTGGTAACCGGCTTCATTCCGCTGATCTGGCTGCTGCCCTGGATGAAATTTTTAGGGAAATGGGAAACCCCGGTTACGGGCGAGCGGGCTACTGCAACCGGTAAAAACCTGGCGTTTTTTGAGAGCTTCAAACTCCTCAAGTATCGCAGCGTGTTTGGGGTCTTTTTAGGCTTTTTCGCTTACGATTATGTCTGGTTCCTTTTTACCACCTGGTTGCCGGGTTATTTGTCAATCGAGCGCCAATTCACCCCGAAAGAACTGGCCCTTTACAGTTCGATTCCTTATCTGCCGATGTCTGGCATCATCGTCTTAACCGGCATCCTGAGCGATTGGCTGGTGCGGCGCGGTTACCAAGAGATCAAGGTTCGCAAGATTCTCATCATCATCGGGCTCGCCATTGGCAGCTTGATTGTGCCAGCCGGAATGGTCGAGGATAAAATGACCGCTGTTTGGTTGCTGACCATTTCGCTGTGCGGCTTGGGGATGTGCTCGCCCAATACCTGGACGCTCACCCAAGCCGTTTGCGATAAAAAGATCGTCGGGACGGTCACCGGCATACAGAACTTCGGCGGCAACATCGGCGGCATCATTGCGCCTGCTCTCACAGGTTTTATCGCCCATAAAACAAATTCTTTCGCGCTGGCTTTCGGGGTTGCCGGTGTGGTGCTGGTCATTGGAATGTTCGCTTACTGGTTTCTGATTACCGATAAAGTTGTGTTAAAGACCGCCGAGCAAAATCAACTTGCTTGAGAGGGTTGGAGAAAGCTATGTCACGAAAAAAAAATCCTGAAGAGTTGCGCAGTCATCGCTGGTTCGGGGTCAGCGATTTGCGCTCGTTCGGTCATCGCGCTCGCGCCAAACAGATGGGCTATGGGGCGAGCGATTTTGCCGGCAAACCGGTCATCGCCATCGTCAACACGTGGAGCGATTTGACGACTTGCCACAGCCATTTCCGCACCCGCGCCGAGGAAGTCAAACGCGGCGTGTGGCAAGCCGGGGGCTTTCCCGTCGAACTCCCGGCAATGCCCGTCAATGAAACCTACATGAAGCCCAGCCCGATGATGTATCGCAATTTCCTGGCGATGGAAACCGAAGAGTTATTGCGCAGTCAGCCGGTTGATGGCGTGGTGCTCATGGGCGGTTGCGATAAAACCACACCCGGACTTTTGATGGGCGCCATCAGCATGAATTTGCCAGCGATCTATTTACCGGCAGGACCGATGTTGCGCGGCAACTGGAACGGCGAGGTGCTCGGTAGCGGCACCGACATGTGGAAATACTGGGCGGAAAAGTGCGCCGGAAATATCAGCGATTGCGAATGGGCCGAGATGGAAAACGGCATTGCGCGTTCGGCCGGTCATTGTATGACCATGGGGACGGCTTCAACGATGACGGCGATTGCCGAAGCCCTGGGAATGACGCTGGCGGGCGCTTCATCCATTCCCGCAGTAGATGCCAATCATCAACGCCTGGCGACCGCTTGTGGGCGACGCATTGTTGACCTGGTCTGGGACGATTTGAAACCGCGCGATATTTTGACCGAAGCCGCTTTTGAAAACGCCATCACTGTTGATATGGCAATCGGAGGTTCGACCAACGCCATTATTCATCTGGTTGCGCTCGCCGGTCGCGCCGGGCTGAAGCTTGAACTCAAGAAATTCGATGCCATCTCTCAACATACGCCGATGATTGCCAATCTGCGTCCGTCGGGCGCTTACCTGATGGAAGATTTTTATTACGCCGGGGGCCTCCGCGCCCTGATGGGAGAGATGAAAGAATTACTCAACCTGGATTGCCTGACGGTTACCGGTAAGCCGCTTGGCGACGGCCTGGAAACGGCGAAGGTGTTTAACGGCGAGGTGATTCGCTCGCTCGCCAATCCCGTTTCCTCAAAAGGCGGCACGGCAATTTTGTACGGCAATCTGGCGCCCGACGGCGCGGTCATCAAACCGACGGCGGCCGAACCCCGTTTACTGAAACACGCGGGGCGAGCCGTGGTTTTTACGGACTATAATGACCTTGCCGCGCGCGTTGACGATGAAGCGCTCGCCGTAGATGAGACGTCGGTCCTGGTATTGCAAAACGCCGGACCCATCGGCGGACCGGGCATGCCGGAGTGGGGGATGTTGCCGATTCCGCAAAAACTGTTGCAGCGCGGCGTGCGCGATATGGTGCGAATTTCCGATGCGCGCATGAGCGGCACCTCTTACGGAGCCTGCGTCCTGCACGTTGCGCCGGAATCTTACGTTGGCGGCCCGCTGGCGCTGGTGCGCGATGGCGATGTGATAGAGATGGACGTGCCGGGTCGAAGGTTACACTTACAGGTGAGCGACGCAGAACTCGCAGAACGCCGCGCCGCGTGGCGTCCGCCGGTGTCGAGATACGCGCGCGGCTTCAGCGCCCTCTACACCACGCACGTGACCCAGGCGCACGAAGGTTGTGATTTCGATTTTCTACACGACGGCGCGGAAACCCCTGAGCCGGAAATTCATTGAGCAGGGGCGCCGCCCAGAAATCAAGAAAGGGAGAAGGGGTGAGCAAGTATTTTGTCCATTCTCAAACGGCTTGTGGTCAGCTGTTTTTAATAGGCCAGACCGCCATTGACCACAGGTCTCTTAAATCGCAGTCACCTCTTCACTCCTTCACTACTGCTTTTCTACTGGGCCTTTTGGTGAGTACGATGTTGCTGTTACCCGCTTCGGCGTTGGCTCAAGAAAACCATTTCGACCTGGTGGCGTTTGAGCGGGCGCGGGTATTGCGAGCCGCCAATCAATACCTGTCGGAAAAACCGATTACGGTTACGGCATCCAGGAGTCCGCGTAGCGCTGGCGGCGCGCAAGATTTTTTTTCCGAAGGCGATTATTGGTGGCCCGACCCCAATAACCCGCAGGGTCCTTACATTCAACGCGACGGCCGGTCGAACCCGGACAATTTTACAGACCATCGTCGTTATTTGATGCGTCTGAGCGTGCAGGTTCCGGCACTGGTTGCCGCGTGGAAGATTACCCGCGACCTGCGCTACGCCAAGAACGCAGCGCAACATCTGCGGGCCTGGTTTGTTGACCCGCACACACGCATGAATCCCCACCTCAAATATGCGCAGGCCATACAGGGCCGGGTGACGGGGCGCGGCACCGGCATTATTGATACCCTTCACCTGGTTGAAGTGGCGCGAGCCATTGAAGTATTAGAACCGGCGCGCGTCTTATCGGCTGCGGAAGTGAAATTGATTAAACAATGGTTTGCCGATTACCTGAATTGGATGACCACCCATCCTTACGGTCTTGAAGAGCGCGACGCGAAGAACAATCATGCGACTTGTTGGGTCCTGCAGGTCGCCGGGTTCGCCCATCTGATTGGCAACCGGGAACTGCTGGATGATTGCCGTCGGCGGTTCAAGACCGTGTTGTTACCCAATCAGATGGCCGCCGACGGCAGTTTCCCGCAGGAGATGCGACGCACGAAACCTTATGGCTACTCGCTGTTCAACCTTGAGGCGATGGCTGGCCTGTGCCAGATCCTTTCGACCACCGCAGATAATTTGTGGCAATTTGAGCTCGCAGATGGTCGCGGGATGCGCCGGGCGATGCAGTTTATGGTTCCCTATATCAGGGATAAGAAAAGTTGGCGGCTCGCGCCCGATGTAATGTATGACAGGGAGTGGCCGATGCGACAAAGCAGTTTGTTGTTTGCCGGTTTGGCGTTTGAATGTGGCGACTATCTTAAACTCTGGAAAACTCTGCCTGCCGATTCAACCGTCGAAGAGGTGATTCGCAATTTCTTCATTCGCCAACCACTGCTCTGGGTCGCTTGATATTCATTGGCCGTTTGCACTACTGTTCGCGCGATTTTTGAAAAACCAGAGAAGCAGAGAAACCCATTGCCGAGGTTGAGGAAGCGGTCAAAGACGGCGATTTAATGGTAAGTCAAAGACCGTGATTTAATGGTAAATTGCTTAAGGTTTTTTCAGGGTTTTTCGCAGGTATTTTCTTCTGTCCGACAATGGAGAATGGACAAGGCATCGTCACCATCTCCTAAGACGCGCTCTAAAGAGGAATTATGAATAGATTAAAACTTATGCTGTTAATGCTCATTCTCGTTTGCCTGTTTGCCCCGGCCTGTCGTCGCGAAGGCGGCGGCAAAAGAGTCATTGCCGTCATCCCCAAAGGGGTGTCGCATTTCTTCTGGCAAACGGTTCACGCCGGCGCGGAAGCGGCTGGCAAAGAATTAAATGTCGAAGTGATGTGGAAAGGCCCGGCTCAAGAGACCGATTACACTGGGCAAATCAATATTGTCGAAGACGCTATAAATAGGCGGGTTGATGGCATCGTGCTCGCTCCGTCACACGGCGAAGCGCTGGTTCCGGTCGTTGAACGCGCCAGCAAAGAAGGCATCCCCGTAACCATATTCGATTCCGGCATCAGCACCGAAAATTATCTGAACTATGTGGCGACGGATAATCATCAAGGCGGCGTGGTCGCGGCTGAACGCCTGGCTGAAAAACTGGGCGGCAAAGGGAAAGTCGCGATACTCGGCGTCAAGGCCGGGTCGGTTTCCACAGACCAGCGCGAGCAAGGTTTTCAGGAAACCATCAAACAGAAATATCCCGGCATTCAAATTGTCGCTTTTCAATATGGCGATGCCGACCGCGCGAAATCCTTAGACCGCGCGACCGATATTTTGACGGCGAACGCTGATTTAAATGGCTTCTTTGCGTCCAATGAATCTTCGACGGTGGGCGCTGTGCAGGCCATCAAACAAAAAGGACTCGCGGGTAAAGTTGTGCTGGTCGGTTTCGATTCCAGTCCCAATTTAATTGACGATTTAAACGGCGGCGCGATTGATTCGCTGGTTTTGCAAGACCCTTTTAAGATGGGCTACGAAGGCGTGAAAAGTCTGGTTGCTAAACTCAACGGACAGACGCCGCCGCGCGTGCTCGATACCGGCGTGAAGCTACTGACCAAAGAAAATATCAATACGGACGACATGCAGAAGCTGCTTAAAGCGCCGTAAAAAACTTCGTCAAATCTAATGTACAGCAAGCGGGATTTAACCGATGGCAACACTATATGATGAACTCGCTAGTACCCTGCTTCCAAATATGTATATTCCGAAACCTCTTGAACTACTGTTTTCGTGGATCGAAAGTAACGGTCTGTTTATCATTACAAATGATGGCCGACGAATCGGGTACCTCTTCTTGGAGAATAAGCTCAAAACAGAATGGGCTGAATACGAAAGGCCAGTAGGAACTAATATCGAGTTCCTTGCAGAAGGCAATAGCAACTTAAAGCACTGGTTTGGTCATGAAAAACCGGAAGTACTAAATCGCTTGTGTGTTTTTGCAAAAACTGGCGCCGATGGATCAAGGGCAGCTTTTTGGTTAGACAACGATGACAAACAGAGAATAGTGCATCTTGGGTCGGGATCTGGCTCTGACTTAGTGTGTGTATTGGCAGATGATCCTATTGATTTTCTGCGACTCTTAGCCATCGGTTACGATGAGATTTGTTGGAGCGAAAATTTCAACAAACCACCCAATGTGGATTCGGCTGATGAAACCTTCGTATATCCAAACATCGCCTATCAGGATTGGGTAAGAAATACGTTTTCCGTTACTATTCCCCAATTGGCTGATGAAATCGTGAAGTATCCTTCAAAAATGGATGATGCTAATTCTAACGATCCCTTTTTTTTGTGGGTCGAACAGAATATTTAATCGCATATGATGAATCCGGTCGCTGCATTGCGAATGTTCAATCACCGAAAGTAAGTAGCCTTGTTCGGTTTTATAAAGTTGAGCGAAGCCCTGAAAGGGCGCAATTCAATAGCCCGGCGTATCGCGCCGGGAAATGTCGGGCATGAAAACGAAAAGCCCTGAAAGGGCGAAATAAATCGGGGTAGCTAATGTCGCCCTTTCAGGGCTTGAGAACCGAGACCTGCATTTCTCCGGGCGTTGCCCTAAGCTATTGAATCTCGCCCCTTCGGGGCTTTTAGAAAATATTTTTTGATTTTTAAAGATCATCCATGACTTCAATTACACCGGCGCTGGAAATGCGCCGCATTACCAAATCATTTGCCGGAAATACCGTTCTCACTGAGGTCAATCTGTCGGCCGGGGCGGGCGAAGTTCATGCGCTCGTCGGTGAAAACGGCGCGGGCAAATCCACCTTGATGAAAATTCTCGCGGGCGTTTATCAGCCCGATGGCGGTGAGATTTTAATTGAAGGCCGTCCCACGCGACTGGCTCACCCGGCAGCGGCGCTCGCTGAAGGTATCGCCATGATTTATCAGGAACTCGCGCTCGCGCCGCATCTCACGGTCGCGGAAAATATTTTTCTTGGGCGTGAACCCCTCAGTTTCACGCCGCTCGCTGTTATCAATCGGCGCAAATTGAATGACCAGGCGGCCCGCTTGCTCTCGGAATACGGCTTCAATCTTGACCCGCAAGCCATCGTCGGACGGTTGAGTGCCGCGCACCGTCAAGTGGTCGAAATTATGCGCGCCACTTTGGAAGCCCGGCGCATCCTGGTGATGGATGAACCAACCTCTTCGCTAACCACCCGCGAAGTAGAAGAACTGTTTCGCTTGATTGGTGACCTCAAATCGCGCGGGCTCGCCATCATCTATATCTCGCATCGCCTTGAAGAACTCGATGCGATTGCCGACCGGGTGACCATCTTGCGCGACGGGCAAGCGGTCTATTCAGGCGCCTGGGGCGAACTTTCAATAGATGAAGTGATCCGTTACATGGCCGGTCGTGAACTCAAAGAGATATTTCCGCCCCGCCAAACTCAAGTCGGTGAACTGCGATTGAGCGTTGAGCGGCTGACGCTGGCCGGAAAATTTGCCGAGGTGACCTTTAACGTGCGCGCTGGTGAAGTGGTGGGTATTGCGGGACTCGCCGGAGCCGGACGCACGGAATTGGTCGAAACAATTTTCGGCGCGCGACTGGCCGACGGCGGCGAAATCCGTTTAAATGGGTCGCCGCTTTCTATGGGGCAACCGGCGCGCTCCGTCTCCCAGGGGTTAGGTTTACTGACGGAAGACCGCAAGCATACAGGTCTGTGTCTTAACCTGTCGCTGGCGCACAATCTCACCCTTGCCAATGTTCGCGCGCTGATTAAGGGTTGGCGGCTCAGTCACAAACGCGAGCAGGAAACGGCTCGCCAGTATATTGATAAACTGCATATTCGCCCGCCTGACCCGGCGAAGACTGTGGCGCGACTGAGCGGCGGCAATCAACAGAAAGTTTTATTGGGGCGTTGGCTATTTGCCGGTTCGCAAGTCTTTCTGCTTGATGAACCGACACGCGGCGTTGATGTGGCGGCGCGCGCCGAAATTTATCGCGCCATCAATCAATTGACCGAAGCGGGCGCCGCAGTGGTGATGGTTTCATCGGACTTGCCGGAGTTGCTTGGCATGGCAAACCGCATTCTCGTCATGCGACGCGGACGTTTAGTTGCAGAACTTGAAGCGCGCAAGACTACTCAGGAAGAGGTGTTGCGCTATGCGGCGGTTGAAGAGGTCAAGCATGCAGAGCCTGAGTTTTCATCTGAAGTTTAAGTTGCTAAAAATGAATAAGCGCCAGGGAAATCACCGCCCTTCAGTGTTCGCCCTAAAAGCTAACGACGTACAAGCGAAGATTGAAAATTTGTTCTCGGATGAAATGGATGAAACGGATGAGCGGGCGTTCGCCTAACGAGGCTGAATAACCCTCAAGAGGAAACCATGTCGGATTGGATTAAACGCTTTCTACCTTTTGTCAGCTTGCTGGCGCTCTGCACTCTGATTGCCGTGCTTGAGCCAAAATTTCTTTCCGCCGGTAACCTTGCCGGGGTCGCGCGGCAGACGGCAGTGATTACCACCATGGCAATCGGCATGACGATGGTGATGGTCGCAGGCGGCATAGACCTGTCGGTCGGTTCGATGATGGCGTTGACCGCTGTGCTTGGCGCGCTCTCGATGGTCGCTGGCGCTCCGGTGCTTTTGGGAATCCTGGTCTGTATAGCGGCGGGCGCGATGTTTGGAATCATTAACGGAACGGCGGTGGCGATGCTCAAAATCCCGCCGTTTATTGTCACGCTGGGGGCGATGGGAATTTATCGCGGCGTCGCTTTACTCATCACCGATGGCACGGCGGTTGTCGGTTTGCCAAACAGTTTCGGTTATCTCGCCGAAGGCAACCTGTTTGGCGTGTTTCCTGTGCCGCTACTGATTGTTCTGGTGGTCGCGCTGGTCATCCATTTTTTGCTTACCCGCACCCAGGCGGGTCGTTATTGTTATGCCATCGGCAGTAATGTCGAAGCGGCGCGTTACGCAGGGGTTCGCGTTTCGCGTTATCAAATTATGTTCTACGTCATTCTCGGGGCGCTTGCCGGTTTGGCAGGAGCTATTGAATCGGCGCGGCTCGTAACCGGGCAACCAACCGCGGGCGAGGGTTATGAACTGCGCGTTATCGCCGCCGTCGTCATCGGGGGCGGCTCACTTGCCGGCGGGCAAGGAACCGTTATTGGTACAATTATCGGCTCGTTGATTATGGGCGTACTGGCAAACGGCGCGAATCTGCTCGGCATTTCGTCGTTTACGCAACAGGTCATCATCGGCGCCGTCATCGTGCTGGCCGTGACCTTTGACGAATTTCAACGTCGCCGACTTGAAACCGCTAGCTAGGATGTAGGATATAGGAATTAGGAAATGGGAATTAGGATACAGCATACGGAAGGGATGAAGTAGAACTGCTACGGTCTCGTAACTGGCTACTGGAGCCTGTTTCAAGTCAACAGGCGGGTGAAACATTAAATCCTCTACCTCCCCAACTCCTATATCCTAATTCCTACATCCTAACTCCTAATTCCTGATTTGAGAGGAACACTGAAATGAAACTCGCACAATTTAAAATCGCTGAATCAAACAGGCGACGCATTGGCATTCTCAGAGAAGAAAAATTGCTGGACCTTGCGGCGCTGGTGCGGGCTTTGAGCCCGACAAGCGGACAGGCTTCAAGCTGGTTGCTTGAAAGCAACGATATGATGGAAATTATCGGCGGCGGCGACGAGGCGCTTATGGAAATCAGCGCCCTGGTCAATGAAGCGCAGGCCGACGAAAATTTGCTAGATGAAGGGCTGGCTTTTGCCGTTGACGACGTCGAGTTTTTGCCGCCGGTCATTCCGGGTAAGATGCTCGCCATCGGGCGCAACTATGCCGATCACGCGATTGAAGGCGGGTCGGAACCGCCCGCCGCGCCGCTTATTTTTAATAAACTGCCGAATGCCTTGAGCGCGCACAACGCGCCCATTGTGCTGCCGACCATCAGCGCTCAGGTGGACTACGAAGCGGAACTCGCGGTCATCATCGGTCGTCGCGCCAAACGGGTAAGCGAAGCGGAGGCGCTGAATTTTGTTTTCGGTTATTCATTGATTAACGATGTGAGTGCTCGCGATTTACAATTCGGTGACGGGCAATGGGTGCGCGGCAAGGGGCTTGATAGCTTTGCGCCGCTCGGTCCCCTGATTACGACGCGCGATGAAATCGAAGATGTGCAAGCGCTCAACATCGAAGGGCGTTTGAACGGCGAGGTGATGCAATCATCAAATACCGCGAAGATGATTTTTAAAATTGCCTATCTGGTATCCTACATTTCGCAAGGCATCACGCTTGAACCGGGTGATGTGATTGCGACAGGCACGCCCGAAGGCGTAGGCATTTTTCGCAAACCGCCGGTGCTCTTAAAAGCCGGTGATGTGTTTGAAGTGACCATCGAAAAACTGGGCACGCTGCGCAATCCGGTCGTTGCAGCAGAAGACAGATAGCCAGGCGTTGATGGTTGCTGATTAAACTTTCCCGTACTGAGTCGTACTTGACGGTGACGATTGAAGGAGAAGAGATCCCTTGGTGATTGGCAAAGGCAGCGAAGATGGCTTCCTTTCGGAAGCCGAGACAAAAGCGTTAATGGCGACGGCGCTCGAAAGCCTGCTGCTCGACCATCGGCGTGTGTTAATTATCATTCCCGACAGAACCCGCACCGCGCCGATTCCTTTGATGTTTCGCCTCTTTTTTGACTTGCTCAACCGGCGGGTCGCGCAGTTGGATTACCTCATCGCCCTCGGCACCCACCAGCCTCTTTCAGAACCGGCCATCAATCAATTGCTGGGTGTGACGGCCGAAGCGCGCGCCGGGCGTTACGCGAAGGTGGGCGTTTTCAATCACCGTTGGGACAGCCCGGAAACGTTTGTGAGTCTTGGCGAAATCAAAGCTCACGAAATCGCCGAGTTGACCGACGGCTTGATGCGCGAAGCGGTTGATGTGCGACTCAATCGCTTAATTTTAGATTACGACCAACTGATAATTTGCGGGCCAACCTTCCCGCATGAAGTTGTCGGTTTTTCCGGCGGCAATAAATATTTCTTTCCCGGCATCGGCGGCGCAGAGGTGATTAATTTTTCGCATTGGCTCGGCGCGATGATTACCAGTTATTCGGTCATCGGCTCGCCCTATACGCCGGTGCGCCGGGTTATTGATCGCGCCGCATCATTAATCCATAAACCCAAACTCTGTTTTTCGCTGGTGGTCAAAGGCGAAGCCTTAGCCGGTCTTTTCATCGGTCTGCCCGAAGAAGCCTATGCGCGAGCCGCAGAACTTTCGGCGCGCTTACATATTCGCTGGGTTGAGAAACCCTTTAAGCGAGCGCTCTCGGTGATGCCGCAAATGTACGAAGATATTTGGACGGCGGCCAAGGGCATGTACAA
Organism: Blastocatellia bacterium; assembly: GCA_044868105.1. Lineage (GTDB taxonomy): Bacteria > Acidobacteriota > Blastocatellia > UBA7656 > UBA7656 > JBFMDH01. The sequence goes on along the minus strand of JBIOWC010000196.1, from coordinate 28,037 downwards.
ACTGGAACCGGTGATTGCCGATGGTGGCGAAATCATTATTTACGCGCCCCATATCAATGAAATCAGTTATACGCACGGCGTGCTGATTGATGAAATTGGCTATCATGTGCGCGATTATTTTCAAAAACAATGGCAACGATTCAAAGATTATCCCGGCGGCGTGCTGGCGCATAGCACCCATCTGCGCGGCCTGGGCACCTACGATGCGGCGACTGGAACGGAAACGCCGCGCATTAAGGTGACGCTTGCCACACAGATTTCCGAAGCCCGCTGTCGGCGTGTCGGGCTTGATTATTTAAATCCGAATCAAATCACTCTTGAAGAGTGGCAAGGGCGCGAAGACGAAGGGATTTTATTTGTTCCAAAAGCTGGCGAACTGCTCTATCGCCTGAAATCTCAAAGCGAAAATCCCACCCTGTAAACATTCGTCAAGCAAACTGCTGCTGACCAGGCGGCGCTTTCGCTGGATGCCGGCGCTGCCTGAACCCCGAAAAAACATTCTCTGCAGGCAGTAATATGGCGCGAGGTTCAGCAACTTTCTCCTTTCGGCATTCAACTTTGTGTGCCGATTCGGTGAATGAAGGATGAGTTGACAGAACCAACATCCGATTGCTCGCATCGTTATATGCCACCTCGGCAATAAAGGGTAAACGCTCTTCATCACCTGGCGTTCATCCTTAAAGTAACCGGACGCGACATGAATTTCCGGTGATTGCCACTAGTCAAAGAAAGCCGCGCAGGAGGTCACCTCAGGCGCCTGGTCTGCTGACGAAAAGGGAATACCGTAATCGCCGTATTGTGACGGTTCGTTTTTAGAAACCGTTTTTCACCTTACTCTTTGAGATTTATTAAATTACTTGTAGAATCGCTGCGCTTAAGATTCGACAATGGAGGAAATATAAATGTTCAATAAAAAACCATCGTTTACGTTTTTGCTCGTGGTGTTATTAGGGCTGACCAACATTTTTGCACCAGCCGGTTTTAGCGCGAATGCTGCGCAAAAGAACAAACTGAAAAATGAGGATAAAAAAGAGAATAAAAAAATTGCTAAAGAAAGCAAAAAGTCTGAACCGGCCGTGGAATCTGCTCCGGCAATGCCCATGAAAGCCCCGGTTGCCACCGGCAAACCGGCGTTATTTCAAGACCGGGGCGACGTCTCGTCGCTCAACTTGTATTGGGGCATTGGCAGCGAAGAACAAGCGCCTAAAGCGCCCTTCACCTTCGATAAAGAAGATTCATCGGGAACCAATCCCAAAATCAAAGTTACCGATGCCAACGGCGTCAAGTGGAATGTCAAATTTGCCGAAGAAGTCCATGCCGAAGTCGCTTGCAGTCGCATCGTCTGGGCTTGCGGCTATATGGTTGAAGAGAGTTATTTTGTCGCCTCTGGTCAGATTAACGGCGTGAAAGGTTTAGACCGCGCCAAACCTTATGTCGGGAAAGATGGCTCATTCAAAAATGCGATGTTTGAAAAACGCCCGGAAAATATCGCCCGCCGCAACAAACCCTGGTCCTGGGTATCGAATCCGTTTAGCAACACCAAAGAATTTTCAGGACTCGTGATGCTCATCATGCTGCTGAACAACTGGGACACCAAAGAAGATAACAATGAAGTCTTAGGCATGTATGATGCCGATGGCTCGACCATCAATGAATGGTACATTACGGCAGACTGGGGCGGCTCATTAGGCAAAAGCGGCTCGGTCTTCAAGCACAATAAATGGGATGTGAAAGATTACTCGAAACAGAAATTCATTGAGCGAGTGGGCAAGAAAAAGATTGATTTCACTTATGGCGGCGTGATGTCCGGGGTCTTGGAGAAAATGCCGATTGCCCATGTCAAATGGTTTGCCGGTATCATCGGGAAACTGACGCCCGAACAATTGCAGGATGCATTTAAAGCCGCCGGCGCAAGCGATGAAGAAGTCGCAGGATTTGCCAGCGCCGTCAAACTCAGAATTAATGAACTGGTAGCAGCCGTGAAATAAGCGCGTCAGTCGTCGGGCAATACAAAGGGCAAAAGGTGAACCGGGAAAATTCCCATTTACCTTTTGCCTTTTTCTTTATTCGTAACTCAAAGCCTTGACGGGGTCTTGATTGGCGGCGCGAATTGCCGGGTATAAAGCCCCAAGACAACCGGCGGCAAGCCCGATGATAAAGGTGTACAAAAACCAGAGCGGCTGGAGTTCGACTTTCACGGATGAGAAGCGCTGAATAATCAGTTCGCCGATAAGCGATAAGAGAAATCCCGACAGCACGCCGATTAAGCTAATCAGCAACGCCTCTTTTTCAATCTCTCCGGCAATCCAGCCTTTCGACGCGCCGAGACTTTTGAGCACACCTATCTGACGGGTGCGTTCAACGACCGTGGTGTACATGGCCAGCAGAATAACCAGGGAACTGACGACGATGGCAAGCCCGATGACGACGCGCAAAAAAGTTTGCAAAGCGGGAGTGCCGCGAGCATATAAAATCGGCAAATCGCGAGTCAGTTGAATATCGCTATCGGGAAATTGTTGTTTGATGCGTTGGGCAATCGCTTCCTGCGTATTCGGGTCTTTAACTTTAATGAGGATTTGCGAACAGAGCCCCGGCCGATTGAGATAGGTTTGCAGGGTTGAAAGCGGAATTTTAATGCGCGCAAAAGATTCGGGTTCGTAAATGCCGACGACGCGAAATTTTCTGCCGATGACTTCGATTTCATCGCCAAGTTTAAGTTTTCGTTCGCGCTCAAGCACGCGGTCAACAATGGCTTCGTCGGCCGCTTGAAACGGCCGGCCTTCGACGACGCGCATGCCTGAAACCCGCGTGAACGGTTCGTACTCGATACCATTGATGCTGCGGTTTTCTTGCGTGAGTTGACCGAGCGGGACGACTTCCGTCACGCCTTCGATTTTGCGAATCTGCTCCAAAACCTCTTGTTTAATTTCCAGTCTCGGCGAGAGATTCAAAATGCCGCCTTGCGAAAAGTAGATGATTTCGGCGGTGACCGCAGAATTGCGCCGTCCCTGTTCATTCAAAAATCCGTTGACGATGCCGACGGTTAAAACCACAAGCGCCACGCCGAGCGCTACGCCCGCCGCCGTCGTAATGGTTCGCGTTTTGCGATAGAAAAGATTGGCAAGAACCAGATTGTCCATAAAGCTTAGAATTCTAGAGATTCGCCGCGCCAACAGCAATATGAAAGTGCTGCGCCACCAACTGGCAACTGAATTAAAAGCGAATGTAAGTACTGGGCACGTGGTCGGTGAGCCAGACGCCGTTTTCGGATTGGTAAAAGGGGAACCCAGCTGCATGCATGCGACCGGATTCGATAATTAACACCAGCGGTTTGCCGTGACGCGCGCCGACACGGGTGGCGGTTTCTTGGTCGCCGGAAAGATGCACGTGGTGACGCTGGCCTTTTAACAAGCCTTGCGCTTTTATCGAATCCAAAAATCGCGTCGCCGTGCCGTGATACAAAATTTCAGGCGGCGTGAGGGGCGCATAAGCCAGTTCCACTTCGATTGAATGACCCTGACTGGCGCGGATTTTCAAACCGTCTTCGCTGAAGGCGAAGCGCTTTTTATCATTCGTTTGCACAACTTCTTCAAGCACCGGGCGGGTGATGACGAAGCCGTTTTCATGACAGGCGTGCAGCAGTTCAGTGACCTCAACCCATCCTGCTTCGTCAAGCGTGAGGCCGATTTTTTCCGGTTGATGCCTTAACACCAGGCTTAAAAATTTGCTGACCTTGACTAACTCTTTTCGCATAAAATTCTACAGCAAAATTATTGCACGACAATTCCGGCTTTCTCGATTTTGTTCAACAGCTCAGGCTCTTTCGGTAAAGGTTTCTTGCCCAACTTGTCGCGATGTTGCCAACAATATCCCCAGCCGTGAACTTTGCGACGGCACGGATGACCGGCTTTCGTAGGCGCGCCGCAACTGGTGATAAGGTCTTCGTTAACCAGGGCTGGGGCGGGCTCGGGTTTGATTTGATTGGGATAGACGGGCGCTGCTAATTCGATAGGCGTGCCAATAAAGTTGAATGATTCGGCGGGCGCTGTATAACGCCCGATAAGAAAGCTACTGACCAGGCAGACAACGAAGCTCATAAACCACGCAAAACGAAATGCGGAAAAGCGCGGCTTGCAAATGGGACAAAGCAGACGTAAAGGCAAAACCCTGGCGCGACGAGGGTTTATTTTTTGACCGCACTCCGAACAATATTTCGTTTTTACGGACATCCTCAATCTCCGAAGCGGATGGGCTTTTGACAATTGGTTGCAGCGAAATTGAGGATAACTTTTGCGGCCAAATAGAACAAGCGTTTGCAACCCTCAATTGATTTGCCTTAACTTCCCGGTTGGGAATAAGCGAGCGCTTGTTGCTTGGCTTTCATTCTCTGTTTTCGGTTGCGGGCAAGCACCGGCAGAGCCTGAAGGTAAGAAAGCAACCAGGTGACGCTTACCACATAGAGCGCTGCGCCACCTTTTTGAGGATTAAATGATAACTGCGAAAATAAGGCGGCAACGGCGGCCATCCCCGTCAGGTAGAGAGAATTGATTAGCCATTTCCCTCGTGCCAGGGATTGCCCTGTAGGCGTGCCGGTGACTTCGCCAAGCTTCGGCGTGGGCAAATCAGCGAGCCGCGGTTGAAGCTCCGGGCCTAGGGTCGCAGGACTTTTCCAGGCGCGCAGTTTTTGCGCCAGCTCGCGCGATTGGCGATTGCCATCCAGAATTGAACGTGCCGCGCAGGAATGGATATTCAAAGTCTTAACGGCATTTTTCTCAGCGTCGAACCAATGTATGTGGACGCGCTCGTACTTTAACCAGCCGAGCGAATCATTCATCAGCTTGATTTCAACAACCTGGTCCGAGCGCAAAGCAAAGCGGGCCTGCTCGCCGACATAACAGAGTCGGTCGCGGTTAAGGAAGAGATAGCCAATATCCCAGTCGGTATTATTTTCGTAAGTCATCAGTTCAGGTGAAGGCGATAGACCGACGAAAATTCCTTGCCAGGCTTCGGGAAAAATTCCTTCATTTTCTAATTTTTCGCGCCATTTTTTCATCAGCGCTTGACAGCCCCAGACCGGAGGCACGTTGGCTACCCAAAAGAAGGCTGCGAGCGCCGCAAGAAAACCTGCGCCATACACCATCCACTTCATCACTCCACTGATGTTTAAAATTTGCGCGACCAGAGCCACCAGCGCCGGCACCAGAACCAGGGCGCCAATCATCAACCAGGTGACGCGCGCTGATAGCCGCTTTTTGAAATCCGAAGAAAAAATTCGGCTTTCGTTCGCCACAATCGGCGCGAGGTCATAGCCTTCAGTAGCAGCGAGCGCTTGATAGGCCGCCGTTGCCGGTTCATCTGACGCGGGAGATTCGCTGACTAAGGCGTTTAACTCTTCGGCGGGAATGTTGCCAAAACGCGCCAACGCTTCTACGCGGTTGGCGGTCGTCGGATGAGTTGAAATCAACTCATGCATTTTGTTGCTGCTCACGGGTAGCAACATCAGCCGATTCATTTTGGTCAGCGCCGCAATCAAGGGGCGCGCATCGCCCATCAAATAAGCGGAATGCATATCCGCCGTATATTCAAACTTGCGCGAGAGGAAGTTGGTCGTCAGCAAATAGACCAGGACGCACAGGCTGAAGGCGAAATCTACCCGCAGCAAGGCCTCGACCAGGCCGGAACCAATTTGCAAGAACATAATTCCGCCAACAAAAATCATCCCCAGGGTTTTTGGGTGATTGTGTTTCAGATGCCCCAATTCGTGGCCGACCACCGCATCTACCTCAGGCTTGGTTAAATTGGTGAGCAGCGCGTTGGTCAAAATGATGTGGTCTTGATTGCTGGCCATCGCATTAACCATTTTGAATTGATCTTCCGGCAGCACATAGACCTGTTTCAATTTGACGCCGCAACGCTGTGCCAGCTCAAATATTCGGTCGCGCAAATCACCGACTTCCAGAGCAAAGGGCTTTAAGTTCAACCCCCGCTTTTTCAATTGGGCAACGATTGAGGCGCTCGCAAAGGCGGCGACTAACCACAACAGGCCGCGTCGTGGCGCCGTAAAAATATTGGTGATGCCGAGGGTAACGAAAAGCACAAGGATGATGCCAGCAACCTGTTCCAACAAGACCTGCCGCGCCATATCTTTCCAGGTAAAAATGATGCCGCGCAAACGTGTGTGCACCGAGAGCATCAAGGCGTAACAGATTCCAACGACCAGAATGGGCGGGATAAGATAGATGGCGATATTAAATCCTGCGTGCAAGACCGACGTGCCAGTTGACCAAAGCAGGCTGAATATTTCGAGCATCGAGCGGAATGAAAAAATAAAACTCCACCCGACCCAGACCAGAATTGAAACCCAACTGGTCGTCTGCCACAAACGCACCCATGCCGTGTACTGGGCGTCACCGTGAGCGCGTAAAACCATCCAGCGCAGCAAGCTTACCAGGACGACAGGCAGAATCAGAAAAGCGACGGTCAGCGCCAACGGCAGGATGAAGGCCGACGATTGGTAACCGAAGCCAATGTTGATGGTCGGCAATGACGGATGATCAACTGAAAGGCGGTAGAGGTGATAACCGAGGTCGCCTTTGCCGAATACCGATTCGCCGGTCGTGCAATCGGCTGATCCCCAACGCGGATGCATGACGGTAACGGTTAAAGTTTTTATGTCATAAGCTTTGAATAATTCAAGGAGTGGCGCGACACGGATGGCGCCTGCAAAATAAAATCCCCGTTGGGTGAAAGCAACGGCTGTCGCTTTAAATACCCAGTAGCAGGTTATTGAGCTTGGCGACTCTGTCGCTGCGGATTGCAAGGCCGGGCTTTGCGCCTGGGAGGGAACCGGTTGGTCTTCGGGGTCTAAACCCTCCTCATCGAACTCGTCTTCGTCCGCATCAACCGGGTCAGCCTTGAGGTCAATTTTTTCAAGGCTCGCGTTTTCAATCGCGCAGCCCAGCGAATCCGCCAGCGCCGTTTGCAATCGTTCGACGGGCGGCGGCTCGGCGAAAAAAGTGATGAAGATTTCCGTCTTGCCGGTTTTATCAATCTGAAAATTTAATCCAAGGTCACGCCGCACCGACTCTTTGTTTAAGCTGTAATTGCCCTGAACAAAGAAAACCAGGCAGAAAAGAGCGCCAAAGACACAGGTTAGCGAACGAAAAAATCGCCCTGGGATTGCTTTCATAAGTTTCACCGATTGGTTTTTTCGTGAATGATTGAGGGGCTAAAATCGTGGTGAACGTCACGATTATAAATCGAACAATGAACGGGTCAACCCTATTATCCGCTTGCCGGGAGCTAGCGTTTTTAATCCTGAATTTACAGAAAGAAGGTTTTGCATAAATGACTGCCAGTTGATTAGATAGCGTTTTCAGGCGGGAAATCAAAACTCTTGTAAGTTGCTTTGCTCACTAATATGATGATACTGTTTTCGCGTAGTTGTTAGACGCTTTACCCAAATAAGTTTCGTATAATCTTAAGTCAAGCTTCCGAAACGACAAGCAATCAATTCACATTGAAAAGGGTTAATCTGATGAGTCAAGAAAAACAGAAAGGCGGGCGAGTTATCCACGTTTTCACGAATATCATCTCGTCGTCCGCCCCAGACCCCCAACTTCCCAAAGAGGTGCCATCACGCAAATGGATGTATTTGCAAATGACCAGAGCGGTTGCGAAAAAGGTTTCGCGTGCCCCGTTTTCTCTACACACCTGGGCGGCCCTCCGACGCACCATCCTATCAAATGTCTTGCCCGATAATTTAGTGCATCGTTACAAGGCCTATCAAAAAGGCGAATGTAATCGTTGCGGACTCTGTTGCAAGATTCAATTCGAGTGTCCTTTCTTTGTTGATGAAGGACCCTTTAACACCCATTGTTCGATATATACATCGCCGCACGCGCCAAAAGCCTGCTTGAAATTTCCGCTTGACCCGTTGGATTTGAAACTTCTGCAACGCGAAATCGGACACGCTTGCACCTTCTATTACGAAGGCAAACCGCAGCGCCTTTCGATTTTGGAATTTATCAAACTCTATACCGAAGGCGTAAAGCAACAACTCGCCAAACGCAAGTTCAAGGAAGCGCCCGATAGCGGCGATTAGTTATTCAAATTTCAATTTCAAATCTCAGCTTTCAAATCGCAAATCACAAAAGGCTGCCGATGTCGGCAGCCTTTTGTCTCGCTCATTCGTTTTGGCGGGATTAATTTCCCGGTTGTTTAACGACGCGCAGGTAAGGTTTGAGCGTCTTCCAACCTTCGGGGAATTTCTCTTTTGCCTGTTCATCGGAAAGCGCCGGAACGATGATGACATCTTCGCCGTGTTTCCAGTTTACGGGGGTTGCCACGCTGTGTTTGGCGGTCAGTTGCAACGAATCTATCACTCGCAGCAGTTCATCGAAGTTGCGACCGGTGCTTGCCGGATAAGTCAGCGTTAATTTGACCTTCTTATCGGGTCCGATGACGAATACGGAACGCACGGTAAAGGTGTCGCTGGCATTGGGATGAATCATATCGTAGAGGTCTGACACTTTCCGGTCAGCATCGGCGATGACCGGGAAATTCAACGCCTGGCCTTGCGTCTCTTCGATGTCTGATGCCCAACCTTTGTGAGAATCGAGCGGGTCAACGCTGAGACCGATTATTTTCACATTGCGTTTTTCAAATTCGGGTTTGAGTCGTGCTGCCGCGCCAAGTTCAGTGGTACAAACGGGTGTAAAATCTTTCGGGTGTGAAAACAGAACTCCCCAGCCTTCGCCGAGCCATTCGTGAAAATTGATCGTGCCTTCCGTAGTATCCGCAGTAAAATCGGGTGCTGTGTCTCCTAATCTCAGAGCCATGTTGTTTGCGTCCTTTCTCATTAAATTTTGAACTTTAAGCTCTACTTTCAGGGGGCTACCCTTGAAAGAATGGGCTATTAATCATAACAGCTTTTATTTTCGCTGCCATCCAACGAAAAAGCCTTGTGCTAAATTTGCACAAGGCCTGAAAATTTTCCTTGCGATTTAGCACATCTTTAACGTGGAGCAATTTGCTTTAAATCACCACGACCACTATACACGGTTAGCATAGAGGCTGGCGCGATTTCCGGTCAAGGAAATTTCGGTAGTCTCTTAAAGTTGTGTTGCTCAAGTTCCTGTCGATGCGTGTTGGTAAGCGCTATCCTCCTTGGCGAGCTTTGCGGAGCATAGCGTCTTGGCGAGAAAGGGGATGGTCGCGGGGGTGGTTTCACGCCAAGACGCCAAGCTTTCGCCAAGAACGCCAAGTCTGCGACCCCGGCAAGCGCTATGTTCTCACTAGCGATGCGACTTTCGTAGACTACCGATCATCTTTTCTTATGTTGAGCTGAGGTTATTTGCTTTCTCGTAACTTCTTTAGCATATCGCCGGCATTGATATTTTGCGGGTCAAGTTCCAGCGATTTTTTATAATTCTCGATGGCCAGCTCTTTGTTCCCACTCAACATATAAGCTTCGCCTAAACTGTCATAGGCGTTGGCCGATTGCCGAAACATCTCGACATTCAATTTGAAAACTTCGATTGCCTCTTTCACCTTTCGGCGTCCGAGCAAAGCATAGCCTAAATCATTTAGTGCCCGCTCCGGTTCATTAAAATTATACTTTTCTGGTTGGGAGCGTTTTAATTCACGGTATTGCCGCATAGCAGCCTCGATACCTTTTTCCGCGATGGCTGCTGATAGCATATCCGAACCCTGCAGTATGGGCAGCTTGTAGGGCGCGCCGAAGGCAATTGCGGCGAGATTAGTTGCCGCCTTGGTCGCAGACGTTCTGTCGCTATTGCTCAAAACGATGACCGTCACCCGCGCGGCGGGAAAGCGGGCGATGTAGGCTTTAAAACCATTGTGTCTGCCGCTATGACTTATCATCTGCCGGTCAAACTTTTTGCCGATTAGCCAGCCATAACCGTATTCCTCAAGGAATGGGGTAAAGATTTCATCCAGCGATTTACGAGAGACGAGTTTTTCGGTATAAAGCGCCTTGTCCCATAGCAGTAGATCTTCAATCGTCGTATAGATGCCACTTGCTGCAAAGCCAAGCGCCAAATTTTCATTTGGTGCGCTGATAAATGAATTTAATTCCCAATAGTAACCAGTGGCGCGATTCGGGATGAGCGCAGGCGGGTCGTTGTAGCTCGAGCTTTTCATCCCTAAGGGCACGAAAATGTTCTCGCTCAAAAATTCCCGATATGACTTGCCCGATGCGCGTTCAATAATCAAGCCGAGCAGATAATATCCGGAATTGCTGTATTTGAATTTCTCGCCCGGCACAAATTCGAGCGGTATATCGCGGAACACTTTCACGAATCCTGCACGAGTGTAAGGCAGCAGGGAAATTTTATCGTCCCAATCGGGAAGACTTGAATAGTTCATAATGCCGGAAGTGTGCGTCAAAAGATGACGAATCGTCACGGATTGCCACGCCGCCGGACAGTCTTCCAGATATTTGCAAATCGAATCATTGACATTCAATTTCCCGCGTTCCTGCAATTGCATAATCGCCATCGCGGTAAATTGCTTGGTAACCGAACCGGTTTCGAAAACCGTCTTCGGCGTGTTCGGCACCTTCAATTCGTAGTTTGCCATCCCATAGCTACGGCTTACGATGGGCGCGCCGTCCCTTGCGATGAGAACCGCACCACTGAACTGGTCGAATTTGACGGCGGCATTCATATACTCGTCAACTTTTGCGGCAACTTGTTTGGCGGTTGGAGCCTGTGCCGCGCTACCCTGCACGCTGAGCAAGCACAACGCCATTAGCGTGAAAAAACGATATGACCGAATAAGATTGATATGCATACAACTTGCTTCCCAAAATATTTTATGAGCCAGTTCTGCAATGGTAACCTGCGCTGCAGAACGGCAGCAGCCCATTATCAGGCCAGGCTTTGAGAGCAAGTATAGGGCAGGAACTGGGAAAAAATAGAATGAGATTAGCGAGCTGCGGAATTTAGATATTGCGGAATTCTTTGGGCGAAAAGCCGGTCAGGTGCTTGAAATTTCTGGTGAAATGGCTTTGGTCGGCAAAGCCGCAATAAAGAGCAATTTCGGTAAGTGACATACGTGTGTTTTTAATTAATGAAATACTTTTATCAATCTTTAGTTTTCGCAGGTATTCTCCTAAGGTACAGGAAAAGTACTTTCTGAAGTATTTTGAAATGGTTACCGGGTGCACTTCGGTCGCCATTGAAAGTTCATGTAAGGTGACTTGTTGGTTCCATTTCTCATCGAGCAACTCAGCTAATCGTTGTACCCATTTCGGAGGCGATTGGTTAGAGGTGGGATTTGCATCGTGAATTAAATTGAGTAAAAGCATCTGAATCGTGAGGCGGCTGCAACGGTCGCCAATTAACATTTCCTGCTGCATTTTTAAGATGAGGAACCTGGCATCTAAATTGTCTTTTATCGCCCTGGCAATCTGGGATTCTGAAACCTCATATTTCTTTAGAAAAGTTTCTCCAAATTCAATATTGGTATTTTTTGAAATACCTGTACGGGAAATCGAAGCGTGCGTCTCTCCGGCATAATAAAAGTAAATGTCTCCGGTTTTTCGCCGATAGGAAAGATTATTGCGGCTCTCTATATCTTCGCCTTGAAATAGGAAACAGAGGTGCGGATTTTCATGGTAATGCAGTCCCTGGTTACACTCTTCAACCGAATAATGTGTCGTGCTTATGATGACTCCATCATCACTCAGACTATTGACGATTTTACCTGTGGATTTTCCCTTACCTAAAACAAACATAATAAAAATAAGCTCAAAATAATCCTGTTCTATCAAAGTGCCTTGAGCCGGGCAAGTAGCATTAGGTTAGTGTCCTAATCCTGTGTGGTGCTAATTTGAGCTTGCCGCTTCGGCTTCTCTCTGCAAAATGAGGTAGACCGGTCCCGCGCCGAGAATGCTGATTAGCGATGAGCCGAAGCCGATACGATTGCGGGTCACATAACGCAGTTTTTCACCGGGATGCGCTTCAAAGGGTTCTCGCTTCTTCGTGAAAGTATTGTCCGCTTGAAGAATGTGCTTACCCGGCGTGATCTCCACGGTGACGGAAGCTCCCGATTTTACGCTGGCGATTTTCTTGCCATCGACGGAGATGTATATGGTGCGGCTCGTGTAGTCGCCTTCGTCTTGGTGGAAGACGGTAAGCTCGGCAGCAAGATTTGTCGAATTTTCTCCCATACCTTGATTTGTCCTAAAACTTTATAGAACAGCAAATCGATTCGGCAACACAAAATTAGAATACTATTAAATTTCAAATAATCAGCTCACCTGATGAACCTGAGCCTTTAGAAAGGCAACAAGGGAGCCATTTCCTCGATTGTCGCAGGTTCAACCAGCGCAAGCCGGCGACCCAACTCCCGGCGATCAGCCTCAGCGCGAATCCTGAGGGTCTGGGCTTTGTTGGCGGCCACATGTCCCTCACGTCTCAACCTGCGAAACAGCCCCGCTGATTGGCTGGAACGATAATTCATGGTGTCGATGGACAAAGCGCCGGCGCCACTTGCAACAATTGCTTCAACCGCCGAGCGAATAAACGTCTCGCTCAGGGCGACGGGTACAATCGCAGGTGCCCAGAGCAGATAAGTTGGAATGCCCTGCCCGGATAAACGTTTGATGAGCGCAAGGCGGTCACTGGTAATCGGAGCCCACGGCTCAATCAGTTGTGCCAGGCGATCATCCATAACCGCTATACTCATGCCGACGGCGACGCGCGGCAGTTGTCTGAGCAGATCAACGTCGCGCTCAACCAGCGCTTGTTTAGTAAGAATATACAAAGCATGTTGCGGATGGCGTCGGAAGACTTCCAGCATGCGCCGCGTAATCTCGTAGCGCGCTTCAACCGGCTGATACGGATCGGTCGCCGTTGACATAAAGATCGTCGTCGGCTTTCGCAACCGCGCAAGTTGACGGTCGAGCAATTCCACAGCGCCCTCTTTAATGTCAACATAGGCCCCCCATTTTCTGGTCTCCAATTGTTTGTGGCGCATATGCGGTACATAACAGTAGGAACAGCCAACTGTGCAACTGACGTATGGGTTCAGCGTAAAGCCACCCATACTCGAAGGATTGAGCACGGATTTCGGGTTGATGACGTTGAACTGCACTAAATGCTCAGGCTTGTGTTTATGGCTCACCCCAGCATTATAGAAGGTGAGCGCGGAGGCCGGGAAACTTGATTGTTTAATTTCCGGCAATGCCGTTGTGAACCAGAGGGGAAATTCCAATAATTTCGGATTTTGTAAACTTACTCTGGCAACGCCTCAATCAAGGCGTCAATCTCTTCGCGGGTGTTATAAAAGTGTGGCGAAATTCTCAGCCGTCCGACCCGCGGCGCCGTAATGATGTTCTTTTCATGAAGCCGTTGATAAAGCGCTTTTGGGGTGTAACGTTCATGCGTGCAGGTCACGATTGCCGAAATCTCGGAGTGCTTGCGCGAACCATAAACGCGATAGCCTTTCTCTTCTAATCGTCCGGCAAGATAATCGCTTAAATCCAAAATATGTTCTTCAATCTTTTCTAAGCCGACCTCTAAAAACAGGTCAATTGCGGCGCCCAATCCGTAAATGCCTACGGTATTGACCGTGCCACATTCGTATCTGAGCGCTCCGGGGCGGTAACTCAATCGGTAATCCAGATGATTGGTGAAATCATTGACCGACATCCAACCGACAACCGTAGGTTTGATGCGCTCAAGGATGCGTTCGGAAACGTAGAACAATGCCACCCCTTCGGGACCCAGCAAATACTTGTGCGCGTCGGCAGCAAACGCATCTACATAATCGCGCGCAACATCCAGTTTAAGCGCGCCGAGTCCTTGAATCGCATCAATCATAAAAATCGCGTCGCGCGCGCGACAAGCTTTACCGATGGTCGCAAGGTCAGCGCGAAAACCGCTCGAAAATTGCACCCAACTGAGGCTCACGATGCGCGTACGTTCATCAATCATTGAAATGACGTCATCGGCATCAATACGTCCGTCGCGTTCAGCGACCATTCTCATCTCAATGCCTTGTTCTTGTTGCAAGCGCATCCAGGGATAGACATTTGACGGAAAATCAACATTCGTGGTGATGACATTATCGCCGGCGCGCCAAGGGAGGCCGTTGGCTACAGTCGAAAGCCCGTCGGAAGTGTTTTTCATGAAGGCCATCTCGCTCGGGTTAGCGTTTACCAGTCGCGCCGCTTGCGCCCTGACCGCTTCATACCTGTCGCACCAATCGAAAAAATGGAACGAGCCATTGATGGTGACATCATCAACCAACCAGGTCATCGCATCGCGCGCACGAGTGGACAGCGGGCAAACCGCCGCGTGATTGAAGTAGATAAATTTTTCCGTAACCGGAAAGAGGGAACGAATTTCTTGATTCATAATCGTCAGAAATTAGGATTTAGGATTTAGGAGGTAGGATTCCGGATGTAGAGTGCGAAACTATTACCTTGTAATTGGCTTCTGGAGCCTGTTGCAAGGCAACATACAATGCCTAACTCCAAACCCTACGTCCTAAATCCTATCCCCTATCTCAATTCAAATACCGCGCGAATCTCGCCGACTCTCAAGCCGCGGTGATTCGTCACCGTTGGTTGATGATAGCCAGTTAATTCCGCTTGCTGCGCTTTGTCGAAAACCTCGAGTTGCGCAAGGGTTTCGATAATCGTGGGATTCATCCCTCTATAGGCGCCGTCATCCATCTTGATGGCAATGCCCAGGCCGCGCGGATAGGTTGCGCAGGGCAAAACGCCTAGGCAATAGACCGCCTCGGCGCCGACTTTGCAAATCAATGAACCGCGCGCCACACGCATTAAATCGGTGTCGAGCCGGGTGCTGCCAGCGACCATTTCAGGATGCGCGGTTATCGCTGCCACAATTCGTCTGGCGGCAATGGCGTACATCACACGGCGCGCCGTTTCGGCGAGTTGTGGCGATAGGTGCTCAACTTGAAACTGGCTACCGGAGCCGCTTTCATCTACGCGGTTGTGGTTGGCCGAAGCTTCAACGAGCCGCGCAAATGCGAGCGCGAGTGAACGAAGCGGCACCCCGAAGGTCGGCGCACTGCAACCGTCAACTGCGATGGCGATAGGTTCATCCAGCCCCGCAAGGCGCTTGAAGATAGCAATGATTTCCTGCTGAACGGAATGCTCTTTTGCCGTGTAATCATCCGTAGATAACCCGCGATGTACGCAGGTTGCCAGCATTCCCGCGTGTTTGCCTGAACAGTTGTTGTGAAGCTGGGTGAACTTTATGCCGTCGCGCTCAAGTTGCCTGGCGGTTGCTTCGTGATAGGGCGGATGCGCGCCACATCGCAAATCGCTTTCATTCAGCCCGATTTTATCAAGTAAGGACGCGACGGTTTCGGTGTGAAAAGGTTCGCCGTCATGCGAAGCGCAAACCACAGCGAGTTCACGTCCGGTGACGTTGAAGCGGTCAGCCGCGCCGCTGGTGATAAAAGGGATTGCCTGAATCGGTTTAATTGCCGAGCGCGTTGAAGTCATTAAATCAATGTTGCCAAGCGCCGCAATGAGGTTGCCGTCAGGTTCAAGCGCGACAATGGCGCCGCGATGCACGGCTTCAACAATTGCCCCGCGCCGGATTTCAACTAAGATCGGATTGGGTGGGTTGGTGTTGCTCATCACGTGCAGTTACTTTAGCGCACCGATTAATGAATTGCGAGTGAGCAGTGATTGGGATGGCGGTCTTTACAGTCTCGTCAAGAAAGCAAGCTGCCAACAAAGGAATTAACCTCGAATGAGGCGGAGAAGATGAATTAACCGGATTTTTTTGCTGCCCTATCTGCTCTTTCCGCCGACTCGGAAGTTAAACTTTTTCTTTGATACAGGGTTTCCTCTGCTTACCGAAACCTGTGCGACGCTGATTGAAGAATGGGCTTACCGATGGAGTAGCGAAATACCTTGCCTGGTGCACTCGGCGTAGATTATGTTTCCCCTCAACAAAATCTTTTTAGGAGTGAAATCGAATGCCGATTTTCGAGTACGTTTGTCAAAGCTGTAAAAATCATTTTGAACTCCTGGTTCGCGAGTCAACAAAGGTTGAATGCCCGCAATGCAAGAGCGCAAAACTTGAAAAACAACTCTCGGTTTTTGCTGCGGTCAGTAAAGGCGCGGGTTCCGTTCAACGCGAAATGTCAGTGGCGCCTTGCGGCAGTTGCGGCGATCCGCGTGGCGCCGGCTCCTGTTCGATGAATTAAGGATTGAACCGGTTATTCATTCAACGCAAAGGCGGTCAGCAATCGTACGGTATTTCTTTTCAGTAAAGCCTTCGATAATGATGACCTCTTGCGGGCGGCGAAAATTGCCGTGACGTTCGCGGTAATCAATGATGCGGGCGGCGAGCGCGTCACCAATTTCCGGCAACGCTTTTAATTCTTCAAGACTTGCCACATTCAAATTCACACAGGGTTGCGCGGCTTCTCGATTCGTTGTCGGTGGTTGGTGTACAGATTGCATTTGCGCCGGTTGATGGCAAGCGACAAATAAAAATGCCAGGCATATAAAACCTCGCCATCGCATGGTTCAAACTCCGTTGAGTTCCAAACGAAATTCGTCATTGAGAAGCGAAATGCGCGGCTCGCGTTTGGCAAATGCGAAGTGTGCGCGGCGTAAAGCCGGAATCCCGCGAAGCGAGGATACGCACCCGTATTCAGCTTCTGTGAAGATATGATGAAGGCGCGGATTAGGTTGCGCCGTCACACCATATTCGACGGATTTACGGGTCAGTCCATTGGTTCGCCGGGCATTGATGAGTTCGATGCGGTCATCGAATACCAGAATACGCGAAGGCGAATTCATCATCGAATAATCCCGATGCACCAAAAGATTGGTCAATGCTTCAATGATTACTTCGCGCGAATAGTTAGCGCGGGCTGAAATCGGCTCTGGTTGCCCGTTCTGGGACTTCGGTGGTTTTGCATCCCAAACATCAATATAGCGCTTGATGAAGGCCAGGGCGCGGTCAAACATGACGCTCAAATTGCCCGAGGCTTCACTCTTTTCAACCACCGGCGAATCGAGCGTGGTACCCGAATAGCGCGTTAAATAGATGGCGCTTTGCGGAGCCGCCTTTTGTACAGCGGCACTGCGACCAAAGAGCAACACGCCCGCCAGGGTTGGTCTAATGCCGCCAGCGTACTCTTTTGCCAGATATAAATCATGCAGGGCTTGGGCGGTCGGAAAACCCGCAGGTTCGCGGAACAGTTCACCCTCCAGGTCGCGCAAGTAACTCCACACCAATGCTTCATCAATCTCTTCAACCGCAACTTGAACCTGCGGCGAATCTTCGTATCCAAGGATACGCGATTTGGCAAACAGGGCAGCGATTTCATCGGCAGCGGCTTCGCGTTTGGTGGAGCCAACCCGAACAAAATAGCGATTGTCGGGGGTTGCGTGCGGAGCGCGACGGTCATCAACCTGCAAGACAACAATGCGGTCGCCGTTATCGAAAAAGACTTTATCAATGCGCGGCAAAAGCGCGGGTTTAATTTGATTGCGGCATATTTCGATGAGTTGGTCTTCGACGTATTCGGGGTCGTCCAGGCCTTCGATGCGGCGCTGGTCGTTGACGCCGAACATCATGGCGCCGCCGCCGGAATTTGCCATGGCGACAATCTCAGCAGTAATTTTTTCGGTATTGACCAGGCGAATCTTAAATTCCAGATGCGTGTCTTCACCGCCTCTGATCAAGTTGATGACATCCGTGCGGTCAAGAGTGCGTGAATAACGACCGGTCAACTTTTGCTCGAACAAGAAACGCTCGGTTTCAGGAATCCGCCTACTCTGTCTGAACTTTCTGCCGTGTGACATAAGCTTCCCCACCTCTACTGGCAGCTTTAACTTTGTTTGTTTGCATCATAACACACAAGCTTGAGGGTAAGGCAAAAGATTAAAAGCTGATGAGCAATTATTCTTTGTAAGTGAGGTGCGGAGATAAAAAAAGCTCGGATGCACCCGAGCTTTTCATCTCAACCGAACTTATTCACACAAGCGATTAATCGCGATAACGATTCTTCCTTAAATGGTAAATCGCGCCGCCGCCGCCGCCGAGCAGCGCCCCAATACCGGCGCCTTTTTTACCACCAAATATAGCCCCGATACCTGCGCCAATTGCCGCTGGCGCCGCAATCGTCAGCGCGGTTTTTAATTTGGAACCTCGCTTACGCGGCGTGACATAGACCGGACGCGACACGGTGCGATAGACCGGGCGGTCAACCGTGCGATAGACCACTCGTTCTCGGGTGCCGGCTTGCGACGCAACCGTAACCCCTGGCGTTTCGGTTTTAGCCTGCGCTTGTAGGGAATCGGTGTAGCCTTCTTTGTAGCCGTCGTTGTAACCCGGACGCGAGGTTTCCGGCACCGCCGCGTTTTGACCTGACACGCCCGCGTTATAGCCATCCGTGTATCCGACCTTGAAATCGCTTAAATAAAAATCGCGTTCCTTGGTTGTCGCCGCAGGGGTTGACGCCTCAGAGGTTGTCGTTTCATTCGTGGGTTGTACGGTACTCGTGACCGGGGTTGTTTCATCGGCCGCGCTGGTGCTGGCCGATTGCGTGAAACGTCCGATTGCAAAGCCAGTTAATAAAATGGCAGCAACTAAAGAAAAAGCGATGATGCGATTTGCTCTGGTCATTATTTTTTCCTCCACCTCAATCTGGTTTATTCGAATGATAAATGGCATGAGCAATTCAGATGCCTCAAAACGCATATCACTCTGAATCGGATAATTCACGATATTTCAAAAAATAGCTGTGCTGTACCCATTCATTACAAGCCAAAAACATTGTAAAGGCTGTACGAAATGGCATACCTCGTATGTTAAAAATACACGGTATGGTTTAGTGATTGGCTTTTCTGGCGAAGAATTTTCTCGGTCTTTTCCACAAGATGCAGTTTTTCTTAAAGGTGAAATAGGCCTTGAATTCAAAATCCGCATCCCGGCGATGGATTTAAAAGTGGCCGAGGTGCGGGTCAAGAAATTGCCCTTTCAGGTTGCTTACAATTCAGCCTGCAACCTATACAATCTGCATTTGGCAAATCAACGAGATGGCAAAAAACCTGATGTCTACCGGGCAATCGAAGAAGACCGCCTGTATTTCTGCGATAACTTATCTGGCGATGCGGCTAACTTGCCGGAGATTTTTGTCGCCATAGTCAAACAACAATTCGACGTTGTCACAATAGATGAACTGTGAGAGACTAACGCTACAAACACTTCCGGGCGTGTTATCAATCAGGCAAGCGAGCGCATCATGACACGGACAAACACGCGAACCTTCAACAACGCTGAAAAAATTATTGAAGGTTGGTATTGGGTTATGCCTTCACGCCAGCTTAAACACCCGCGCCCGCGAGCCTGCAATTTTTTCGGGCGCGAGCTGGTTTTGTATCGCGGAGAAAGCGGGCGCGTTTACGCAATGGATGCTTTTTGTCCGCATATGGGCGCACATCTTGCCGAAGGCAAAATCGAAGGTGAAGCGATTCGTTGCCTGTTTCATTACTGGAAATACAATAGCGATGGTCGTTGCCTGGAGATTCCCTGCCAGGACAATTGTTCGTTCGTTCCGCAACTGCAAACCTGGCGCGTTGAAGAAGCGTATGGCTTGATTTGGATTTGGGCCGGGCAGGGGCCGGCGCACCCGTTGCCGTTCGTGCCCGAACTTGAAACTCCCGCCTGTGATTACCGGCTTGCTAACCGCTTCGTCAAAGCCTGTCATCCGAATGTCATGATGATTAACGCCATTGACGCACAGCATTTCAATTCGGTTCATCATCTTCCAGTTGATTTAAATCTTGAGCCGACTATCATCAGCCAGAGCTGCATCAAATTTACCAATACCACAGCGATTCCCCAGTCGCGCTGGTGGACGCGCTTTCTCGGGCATTTTTATCGCCAGCGTTTGACCTATGACCTCTGCTATTTTTTTGCCAGCACCGGTACGGTGACCGTGGGACCTGATTTCTTACACTTTCATATTATGTTTGCTCTGCGACCAACAAAAGACGGGCAGAGTGAGGGACAAACCATCTTGCTGACCAAAAAACGGCAAGGTTTATTCGGCAAATTGTTCAGCTTGGTGTTGCTCGTCCTGACCCGCATTGTCGGCGCCTATTTTGCAAAAGGCGACACGCTGATTTTCAAAACCATTAAATTTAATCTGCGTACACCGATTAAAGCCGATGCCGCCATCATTCAATTCATTCAACACGCAGAAGGGCAAACAACCCTGGATTGGGGCTTGCCGTTGGACAGCGAACCCAAGAGCGAGCCGCCGCGTCTGAAAGTTATTCCCAGCGTCCGGGCACAAAATTATCTTGAGCGAGAAGCAAAATGAATAAGCAAAATAGTGATTCAACTCGTCGTGCGAATGGCAAATTGAAAGCTCAGGTGGTGCCTGCTACAAAGCTCACACTGGCTCACAAAATGCGCATGTTTGAATTGATGCAGAACTATTATGAGCCGGTGACCCGCGAACAATTCTTAAAAGACCTCGCGAAAAAGCATGACGTAATTCTTTTACTCGACGAGCGCAACCAACAGGTTCAAGGCTTTTCTACAATAATGAAACTCAGCGTCGAGCTGGGCGGCAAAGAATATCGCGCCATCTTCAGCGGCGACACGGTGCTGGAAAAATCGTTCTGGGGACAGCGCACGCTCGGCAAAGCGTTTCTTGGGTATCTCTTTAAAGAAAAATTGCGGCGACCTGCTTCACCGCTCTACTGGTTATTAATCAGCAAGGGTTACAAAACCTACCTGATGATGGCGAATAATTTCACTGACTATTACCCGCGTTTTAATAAGCCAACGCCTGAAGATAAAAAAACACTGATGAATAGATTTTATTCGCTGCTTTATCCAGGTGAATATGACGCGGCCAGCGGGTTGATTCATCCGCAGGAAGCGGCGTGTCATTTGAAAACCGGGGTGGCGAATATTTCAGCATCGCTGGTTGAGACGAATCCGAAAATCGCTTTTTTTCAAAGCGCGAATCCCGGTTGGCAACAAGGGTTGGAACTCGCGTGCCTTGCCCGCATGACGCTGCGGATGCCATTTCAATACGCAATAAAGGGTTTCATCGTTGACCGCTTGATAAAACCCCTAGCCCGGTGGGGACAAAAAATCGGCAGTCCGGCGGTCAAGCAAGGCGCCGTTGGCAAACGTCTGCGTTAAGCTTTAGAGGAAAGGCATGAATAACAAAACCGTTTTGATAACCGGCTGCTCATCGGGATTTGGTCGTTTGTTAGTGCCGGAATTTCTACGCGATGGCTGGACGGTTATTGCGACGATGCGCAAGGCGCCAGCGCGTCGCGAGATTTTCAAAGAGGAGATGGTTGCGCATGCCGAACGGTTATTTTTGCTTTCCCTGGATGTGACAAGCGAAGCGGAACGCCAAACCGCCTTCGAGTTTATTGAAAAACATTTCGATGGCAAATTAGATTGTCTGGTCAACAACGCCGGTTATGGTTTGTTTGGCGCTGTCGAAGATTTATCCGACGAACAGATTCGCGCGCAGATGGAAGTCAATTTTTTCGGCCTGGTTGCCGTGACCCGCAGCCTGTTGCCGCAAATTAGAAAAGCGCGCGGGCGCATTATCAACCTTTCGTCTGTGCTGGGCTATACGGCGATGCCGATGTCAACGCTGTACTGTGCCAGCAAATTTGCCGTCGAAGGTTTTTCCGAAGGGTTATATCACGAACTTCGCCCGCACGGCGTACAAGTTGCCCTGGTTGAACCGGGCGCTTTTCGCACCGGCTTTGCCGAAAAACTGGTCTGGGGCGCGCACTGCTTTGATGAACATTCGGTTTATCGAAAGCAAAGTGAAGCTTACCGGCGTTACCGTGAGCAGCGCGCGATGGGAACAGGCAACTCACCGGCGCCGGTTATTCGTGCCGTGATGCGACTCGCTTCTATGAAACGGATGCCCTTGCGGGTGCGGTGCGGCAAGGATGCAAAAAGTGTTTACGCAGCAAAACGCGCTTTGCCCGAAGCTTTGCAAACCGTAGTTTTTTCTTCGGTGTACAAAAAGATTTTTTCGGGTGAGACATAAGAGTTTGACTCTGCCCTAACAGAAATAGCTGACCCAATGACCGAAGCAACCATTCAAATTGAACCCCGTCTTGATTCACCCGACTCCGGCGCAGCGCATCTTCTCAACCCCATTCTCGCATCCGCGTTGAAAAGTAAAACGGCTTTTCAAACGCCTGGCGACCTGACCTCTCAGGCCTTTTGGCCGGCCGAGCAGTTCCGTTTGAACAGGGTTGCGATATTCCAACAATCAAGCGATGAAGAGCGAGAAAAAATATTGCGAGCGTGCAGCGCCAGCCTGTTGGCTGAATCTTATTACATTGAAAAATGCGGAATGTATTTCGCGCCGAAGATGTGTCTGCTTGCCGAAACCACTCAAGAGAAGATGCTCTATAGTTTGTTTGCTGCAGACGAAGCGACGCATTTCAGTTGGCTTGCAAAATTCACCGCGCAAGACGCGATTGCCGATTGCCTGCACCAGCCGTTCATTCAACTGCTCAGTGAAATTTTGCAACACGAAGATAAAACCACCTTGACTTATGTCGTCCAGGTCATCCTCGAAGGTTGGGGAATCAAGCATTACAACGCCCTGATGAAGGGGTGCCACAGCGCAGCGCTCAAACAAGTATTTGAAAATATCCTGAAAGACGAAGCGCGCCATCACGGCAGCGGATTGCTACTCTTTAGTGAAAAGAGGTTGTTGAACCCTCAGTTGGAACGCCTTCTCGAAATCCTCATGAGCTTTTTCCGCCTGGTGCAAGTTGGTCAGCAAGGGGTGGTCACCCAAATCGAGCGCGTCAAAGGTCACCTCTCAAGAGCGCAGCGGACACAAATTTTTGCCGAATTACAATGCGAATTGGAAACCGCCAGGCAAATTGCAACGCTCAAATCTTTAATTCGCGAGGCCGCCCATGCCGAGGTGATTTTAGAAAAACTGGAACGCGAAAAGGCCTTCGTTCCCTTTACGCCGTTACAGTGCGCAAGCGCCACGGGGTAAGTTTCAGGACGAGCTTTTGACAGCTTTGAATTTGTTCAGCGAATAGGTTGCGCTTTGTTTGACGGCGAGGCTTAAGCAACACAGCGTCACGCTGGCGATGATAAAGAAGAAATAATGAATGGCGAGAATGTAACGATACTCTGTGCTTAACGCTGAATGGATGAGCATATAGTAAGTTGGCACGGTGAGTAAAAAAATCAATGACTTTCGCGCCCGCGCCCAAATCAACAACGCCACACCGACAATCACCAACGGCAATAAAAATTTCGTCTGAAAAATATTTTTCTGAATGGCGCGAACCAGCAAACGCGGATAGCGCGTCCAGCGATAGGGAGTTGGCCCGAGATTGAACAATTTAACCTCTGCGATGCGAATTTCGGGATGCCTGGCATCGGCTCTATCGTTGCTTATCACCAGACGCACTTCCGAACGGTTGCCACTGGTAAACAACAGGGTGCGCGTTTGCTTGGCTGGCTCGCTCTCTCCATTTGTAGCGTTCTGCTTTACTTTTTCGTCTTGCGCAAAAATTATCGAATCGAGAGTGATGCGTCGGTTCACGTCGGTTACTTTGATGCCCATTTCACCCTGCACGACTTTTCCCGAAAAGGTGATGGCGTAATCGGTGTGCCGTTCAACCGCAAGCTTTGTGGATTGAAACTGATCTCCAAATGCCGAGCCGTCACCGCGTAGCGCGAGCCCACTTGCGTCGCTGGCTAGTTCAGCCGCTTTCGCCAGTTGTTCTCCTTCAGCCAGTAATTGATTGGCATCGGCTGACCAGGTGGGTTGTTGGTCCGCAAAGCTTAGGGGGGCTTGCCCGACCGAGGGTTCAGCAGCAACCAACGGCACGTTAGCCGTATTGAAGGGCCAGGTCGAAGGAATTGCATCGTTATAGCGCAACATAAAGATAGCGCGTTTAGCCATCGCGCCTAAAAACCAGCGGGGGTTGGCGCGAATGACTTCAAGCCCGCGCCGGTAACGATACTGGTCGCGTTCAATGCCATCGGGCGACCAGAGGCTCACCGCATAATCCGGGCGGTTGTGCCACTCGGCATCTTTGTCAGAAGCTTCATCATCCGATGCCGGCATCCCGAAACGCTTTTCTTTATCAACATCGGCAATACCGACCACCAGGTTTTCACCTCCGGCTATCGAAACTGGAATGAAGTGATGATAGAGAATCCAATTGCGAATGGTGATTGGCGAAATCACCACGACCATCGCGCCAACCAGCGCGACAGGATAGAGCAGGCGTTTACTGCGCTCAATGGTAAAAAAAACGGCGACCGCAAAAAACGGGGCAATCAACAGGGCATTGGCGCGCAGCCAGCAGGATAATCCGAGCATAGCCCCGGCAAGAATGACCGTCGGGAGGCGTGGTCGCTGGCTCGCTTTAATGATAAGCCATGCGGCAATCAATATCGGTAAGACCGGCAAGGTATCGGGTGAAAGCCAGAGCGAGTAGTGAGCAAAATGCGGCGACAAGGCGACCAGAAATCCGGCAAGCACGGCAATCGCTTGGCGAAACAATTCTGCAGCAATGAAAAAAATCAACACCGCTGCAAGTGAGTCACCGATGATTTGCGCCAGCCTGATCGGCGAATCAATTGCGCCGGAAAGCCGAAAAATGATGGCCATCAAAAACGCATATCCCGGCGGATGCAAGATGAGTCGCGCATCGCCCGGGTCAACCGGGCTTGCCGGATAAAGGAGGTAGCCCTCGTCGAGCATCTGTTTGGCTTCTTGTTTGTAATGTTTTGCCAGACCGGGCATCATCTCTTCTTGCTGCTGAAGCTCAACCGTGAGGTCTTGCCAGTGCAACAAGCGCACACCGACCCCGATGAGAAAAATACTGACACAGATGATGAGCCATTGTTTACGACGTGGTTTTGCTGCTGATGGTTTGGCGATGCTACGGGATAACCATTCGCTTATCTCAGTCAAGAATCGTAGTCGCGAGGAAATCTTTGCCATAAATCGCGCAGCTAGCATAGTCAATACGTCACCCACGCTCAAGTTAAATCGCGTGACTATGGCGAATGGCGATTGGTTATAAGGGGTGGCCGCAAGAACCCTGGTGCTGCGCTTCGGCGGAGTGCTCTTTGAAGAGGCCGCGAGGGCTCAGGAAAAATTAGCGAGCGGTGGGAGTAAAGGTGAGCGGGCTCAGGGAAAATCAGCGAGTCGGGGGTTCACCTTGGGGCTTCCCCGCTGATCAGGCTGATGGTGCCGATCAACGCGGATGCTTAACCCTCACCATCAACGCGGATGCTTGACCCTTGCGATCAAGGTAGATGCTTGACTCTTAAAAATCCGCGTTCACCGGCCGCCTCCGCCCGATCAGCGGGGAAGTTGAGCCCTGATGGTGAGCCCGGTGGTTTTCCATTACGAGCCTAACGGTTCCCGCAGTCTTTGGGAATCAGGACCGTGAGCCTGGTGGTTTTCCATCACGAGCTTTGCCCCCTGCGCCCACCTTTCAGTATTCCGATGAGCCAGCGGTTCTAGCTTCAGGCATCGCCAAGATAACGGAGGCTAATTTGCCCGTCAAAGAGGAGGGCGCTTTGCGCCATATCCTTTCAAGCTTTCCAAATGTGCAGTTCGTCTCCGATATCAGGTTCACTTCTTGAATAATACCTGGTCTTTGCGATTCCTCGTGAAATCAAATAATGAAGGTTGCTGTATAGGCTCATTAACTTCTATGGCGGGTTTTCCGCTTTGTTGTTTAAGTGGATTGGCTTTATTGTCTTGGTCTCGTTGAGCGAGTTCCTGTAACTTAGCCTTATATATTTGCGGCACGCGCTCAACACTATATAACAGCCATTCACTGATGGTAATCACACCATCCTTCGGCTTGAAATCAGCCAAGCCTTCTTCTATTCCCTCTCTGGTGAGCACATAAGATAACAACCCTTGTTCGACCAGCGCTTTCCCAACCGTGCGGATCTCTCCAGCGATATTATCCTCCTGTGTGGATGCCAGAATTTTCATGCCTTTATCATAAGCCAATTGCCCGAGTCCGCGACTGCCCATCGGACCGGGCTTGAAAAGCTTATTCTCGACCGCCGCCGCCGCATAGCAGGTATCCACAATCATCAACATTTCTCCTCCGTCTATATATTTAAGCCAGGCGCTTAACTCTTCACTGTTTATCGAATGATTTAAGAGATCATCCGTTAAAGCGCAGACCCGACCTTTGCCAACATCATAAGGGACAATAAAAAAATTGCCTTTTTCGTCGGCGTAGCCATGACCGGAAAAGAATATCAAGACCAAATCGTCCGGTTGCGCCGGTCTTATCTTTTCGACGTTGGGTAGTCCTTTTGCTACTTTTTCATCAAGCGGTTTACCGCCAAGCAAATCTAAAACCGCTTTGATATTACGTTTGGTCGCTAGCTGTTGGGTGACTCGGTGAATCCCGTTGGCGCTCTCTTCATAATCTGAGGTAAGGGGGATTTCGACTACCTCTTCATACTGTCCGTTTTCTTTGATTTTTTTGACAAACGTATTTCGCATCTGTCGCACATCATTGGCTGCAAATGCCAAATCACAATCGGAATTTTCGTAAGCATTGACTCCTACCATTACCACATAGGCGCGCCCTTTCACGGGTGATGCCGATTCCGGATTTTCATACGTCATCCGGGACAACGGGCTTTTTATACGATCGTCATTAAACGCATAAGCGGAAAACTCTAGCTCGCCGGAATCGCTTGTGCGGGGCAGTTTCACCTTTTCAAATTTAATGGTTCTACTGCCACCCGGGTTGAGATTGATCTGCGAGTTTTTTCTCCAAACCATTAACTCTTCTGCGAATGACATGGCTTGACGAGAAACCAGAGAGGAATTTTCATACTCCGGAAATTGCCCGACGATTTGCCCGTTGCGAAACAATCGCAAATCATAGACTTCGGTCTCGCGTTTTATGCGCTTATCGCCGATGCCAAACGTTTCTGATGACCGGGATACTTTTACGGTAACGGTTACCGAATCGGATGAGTCTGGCGATTTTTCGATGCCGACAATCTCAACCTTTGGTTGGGCACGGTTCACCTCGGAAAGTCTTTTCGGTTCGCTAAAGCGCTCGCCGCGCAGGATTCTCGGTAACAAGCGGGGTTCATAGTAATCGCGCATAAAAATCTCAAGCGGCAAAGGGCGCAGCGGATCATCAGGCATAATCCAATGTAATCCTTTGACCTCTTCAAGATTGTTGGTATCGAAGCGTCCGACGGAATCCACGACGACCCAGTCGCCATTTTGGAACGATAATAGACGACATAATTCCTTACCCGTTGAAGCGTCCCATACCATGGTGAGGTAATCATCGCCCCCGGCAAACACATACTTGCCATCAGGCGACATCACCACGGCATTGACGGACGTCGAAAGACCGCTAAATCGCCTGACCTCTTTTCCCGTTTGCACACTCCACATCTGTACAGCGTTGTGGGCTTTGCCAACCAGCCCGGCGCTATTACAGGTGAGAACATACTGGCCGTCCGGAGAAAATATTGCACTGCTGACCGAGGGCGAAAGCGCCGGAAAACTCCGCAATTGTTTACCGCTCAGGGTATCCCATAAGCACGCTTGGTTATCGTTATGCAGCTTAAAAGCTTCGCCGCTTCCGGTTAAAACCAATCGGCCGTCAGGCGAAAAAGCGACGGAGTTAATCGGACTGGTATGCCCTCTGAATTGGCGTACTTCCTTAGCCGTTTTAACATTCCATAAACGCGCGCTATGGTCATCGCTTCCCGTCAGCACATATTTTCCATCCGGTGAAAAGGCGACGGCATTAACCGGTTTTCTGTGTCCCTCAAACCGTTTGACCTCTTCTTCCGTTTCGATATCCCACAATTGTGCGACGTTGGCTTCTTTATCACTCTCATCACCGAAGTTGCCGCTTCCCGTCAGCACATATTTTTCCATCCGGTGAAAAAGCTATGGAAATAACTCGTTCACCATCGCCATAAAAAGATTTCAATTCCTCGCCGGTTTCTATA
>JBIOWC010000195.1:0-27416 GCA_044868105.1 Blastocatellia bacterium | reverse complement strand
AAATCTGTATGGAAACGATGAAACCTGCACCGATAAAACCCCAGATTGCTTTTGACCTGCTCGACCAGATTGATATTCGCGTCGGCACCATTGAACGGGTTGAAGATGTCGAAGGCTCGGATAAACTGGCGCGCCTGACGGTTGATTTCGGCGACCACCAACGTCGCATTCTCGCGGGGCTAAAAAAAGAACGCGAGAACATCAAAGAGCTTGAAGGCAAACAAGCGCTCTTTGTCGTCAATCTCGCGCCCAGAAAAATGATGGGTGAAATGTCGGAAGGCATGCTTTTCGACATTGGTTACGCCGACGGCATCACGCCGGCGCTCGCCACGCCTGAACGCCCGGTCCCCAACGGTTCACGCGCCGGATAAGCCGGCGGTTAACAAAAATTTTTCATTATTCACACGGAATTAACCATTTGGGTCAGATGGTAATTTTTAGAAGTTGTGATATAGTTGATGCCCTCCCAGCATCAGACAAGCGAAAAAATAAACTTATTCAGTGGAAACTTATTTTTCGCATTTGTTTACCAAATTCTATTAAGGAAGGGAAAATTATTATGGCTGCTCCATCTCAAGTAGTAATCGAAATCGTCACGCAATCTCAAGCAATGAACTACAACACCGCTCCGCAAGTGCCTAAAATTACGATGAACGGTAACCCGATTCCATCACCTCAATATCCGCCAAATAGCCCGACCGGATACCAAATTGTTGTGATTAATTCAGCGGGGGATTATACCGACCCGGCTAACATTCTGGTGAATGAATATCTCCAGGTACTTGCGCAAGAGGGAACCACCTGGTGGTCAAGCACCTATCAATATGTTTATGCGGGAATGCTTTTTCAGCAGTTAAGCGGGGGCAATCTTCAACAACAATTGATCATCATCGCCAGTTATGGTTTGGATAACAATATGCCGCCGACCAATGATGCCTATCAGATGTTACTCGCTTTGGGCGCCGGCGCGACCTTACAGAACTGGGAGCTAAATTGCGACGCCGGCAGTATGGGCGGCCCGACGAATTGGGTGAACTATCCCGCCAACTATATTTTCGTTGGGGAAAGCAATAACGGCTACGGTGAAGGCTACGAAAAACATGAACAGGCTACAGGCAACTCCATCCAATCAACGCTGACCGTCACTTTGGATAATGCGGTTTAGCCCAAGCTTAGGAGTTATCTCAACTCAAGGAATTCTTATTTTAATCGGGAGCGCGCGGTCTGTCAGTCAACGAGTTTGAAACCTCTTTTATTCAAGCGCGGCATAATGACAGATCGCGCCTCCTCAGACCGCGCCTCCTGGTTGTCGGTCAAGCGATTCGCCCAACCGGTTTCGCCCGCGTTCTGCAAAGCCTCGTCAACTATCTTCATTCATCTTTTGACGTTCTCTATTTCGCGATTAACTATTCAGGCGAACCGCTTGACGAGGGCTATCGCCTCTGGCCCAACCGGTTGATAGGCGACATTCTTGGACGCGCGCAACTGCCGGAAATCTTAAACGCCTTCGAGCCGCGTTATATTCTGCTCTGCCACGACTGCGATTTTTACGCCGTCCATCACGACGCGCTTGCCGGTTATCGCGAGCAGCACCCTGAGGCGAAGGTGTTCTTTTATTGCCCCATTGAATTTGCCGAGATGCCGGCGGGTAATTTCAAACACCTTGCCGATGTTGATGTCCTGGTTTTTTATACAACGTTTGGCTTGCGCGTCGTCGAGCAAGCTTTTGCAACGCTTGAGCTGGCGCCACCCGCAAAACGGTTTGTTCTGCCGCACGGCGTGGATAAAGAAATTTTTCAGCCGCTCGTTCAAGGCGACCTTGCGCGCCGTCGCCGTCAGGCGCGCGAGCAGTTATTTCCCGGACAAGCGAATCTGCAAGACGCTTTTATTGTTTTGAACGCCAACCGCAACATCAAACGTAAACGCGTTGATTTAACCCTCGCCGCCTTCAGCGAATTCGCCCGCGATAAACCGGACGCTTATCTCTATCTGCACATGGGAATGCGCGATTATGGTTATGACATTTTAGAAATCGCTGAACGATTAAGTATCCGCGAGCGTCTGTTACTGACGACCCTTGAAGCCGCAAAACCCGTGGTCACAGACGAGCGCATGAATTTGATTTATAACGCTTGTGATGTCGGCATCAATACGGCAATGGGTGAAGGATGGGGGTTGACCGCCTTTGAACACGCGGCGACGGGCGCCGCGCAATTGGTTCCGAATCATTCGTCATGCGCCGAACTTTGGCGCGACAACGGTTTGGTGATTCCGCTGGATGCGTTACAGACTCCAAACCCGGTGATTTCGATTACCGAGACTGTTAAGGCGCTCAATCGCCTGTACGAAGACCGCGAATATCTGAAAATTTTATCCGCACGCGCTTTTGATTATGTTACCTCGGCGCGGTTTGCCTGGCGCGAGATAGCCGGTGAGTGGCTCAGGCTTTTTCGTGAAAATTAACGGCAGACAATGCCCTTCAGGGTTTTATTGAACTTTTCGGCTTAACCATTCTGCTTTGCCGGAAAATTGCTTGCCAAAATCGTGCGTGGTAGGCTTTTCTACAAAAGGAGTTTGTTATGGCAAAAAACCAAGGACAGCAATATGAAGAAGCCATCCGAACCATTTTGAAAAAACGCCACCTGTTGCCCAGCGATTTAGCGGACAACGATGCCGGTTTTATTCACAACCGTACGGACTATTATCTGGAAGTAAAAAATAAGACGGCTCCTGATTTTGGACAAAAGGGACTAGTCTGGAATTCAACCACCGGTTGGGAGTGGCGAGAGACAGATGTGATGACCCAGCTATACGACCAGCTTGGCGTGCGCTTTCACATCCCGCAAAATTTTATCCCTAAAAAGTATTCAATCCCTCCTGACCTGCTCTCGCAGGCCGACAAGACCTATGACCAAAACCACTTTGAGTTGCGCAATATTTTATTGGATAGACCCGATTATCTATATGAATATTACGAACGCAAGCATTGTTATTACATCCAAATCGAAGGGAAAGGGTTTTATTATTTGAAACGCGATGTGGCTAGCCTCGGTGTACCACAATTTGTACCCCAATTAACTTTGCGGTTACGGGCAAAAACGCATCATTCAATTCCCCTACAGGCCTACAGTTTTTTTGCCGTTCTTCAAGCTCAAACCAAAGCCCTGGCCCCATCTCCATTTGATATAGATGAGAAAGTTGGAAGTTTTCCTTCGATTACAAAATAGGATTTCGGTTTACGGATGTTGGTTCCTGGGCTCTCTATTTTTCCTGACCCTCCGCAACTGAGCGCCGTGATAGCAATCACTACAGAAGCGCGCTATACTGAACGCTCGAAAAAACATTTCGGTTCAGCCAGCACCCGTAATCAAAAACCGAAGCGTTGAGGTTGACGCGCATTCTTTAATAACCGTTGAGGTGGGCTTATGACGGATGAGTGTTTAGAATTGCCGGAAGATTTTCCCGATTGTTTGCGACACACCAATGAAGACACGCCGGTGCCGAGTTGGGTACAGATTACCCGTAGCAGCGCCACGCCAAACCGCGAAATGGTTGCTCATCTTTCACGCATCATCGCCGGCACCGAAGACGAAAATGAAGCGCGCGAGAAATGGGAAGGACTACCGAATCATTATCAACGCTCGGTCGCTTTGTTGATTGATAAAATCTACAATGAAGGGTGGCTCGATCTGGTCGGCGCGATTGAAGGTTGGCCCTGGGATGGCGGTTTTTTCTTTCGCCCGCGCAACGGCGACACCGCCGCCCTAATCCATATGCTCGATGCCAAATCGGCAAGCGACGAAGACCCTTATATTCAATGTCGCATCGGGGAAGGGTTATTCGCTTATCTGAATTTTCGCAATCACAAAGGCTGGGTTAAAGGGTGGATGGAGACCGACCAGGGGATGGCGGCCTTGCACGTCGGGGTTTTTGCAAGCGGCATTGCCGAAGCCCATTTCGATGTCTTCAATCCGCTCTACATTAACGGCGCGCCGGATGCGGATTTAATCAAGATTCCCCTGATAGGCGCTTTCAACAAAGCCATGTTCGACCTGCACAAGAAGTGGGAGTTGTCGAAAAAATACGCGGCAATGGCGCGCACCTCGGCAAATTTTTATCACATGATGCGCGACACCGTGCCGCTGTCGTTTTAAGATAGAGGTCAGATGTTAGATGACAGATGTCAGTTAAGCGAAGCAACTCGACATCAAGTCCGCTTCGAGGACTTTTACAGACATCTAATTACTGGTACCTGAAATCTAATTTATGCTGGATGATGAACTTTTAATCGAAACGCCTGAGCGCGTTGAATTGCACTATGTTCTCGCAAACGTCGGCAATCGTTTTCTGGCGGCGGTCATAGACCATCTTATTCAAATTCTGCTCGCCCTCATTGTCGCGTTAATTATCAATGGCATCGGCGAGTGGCAGGTGTTCGGCTCTTCGCTTGGCATCTGGGCGCTGGCGCTGGCGGTGCTCGCGATATTTGTCATCTATTGGGGCTATTTCGTGTTGTTTGAAACCATCTGGAACGGACAAACACCGGGTAAACGGATTATGAAGTTGCGCGTCATTCGTGAAGATGGCCGTCCCATCCGTTTCTTTGAATCCTTTGTCAGAAATCTGCTGCGCATCGTTGATATTTCGCCGCCCATCTCTTATGCCATAGGGGTGGTGTCAATTATTTTCAGTCCGCGTTCAAAACGCGTTGGCGATTTGGTAGCCGGAACGGTGGTCGTTAAAGAACGCTCTTCGGAAGCGCCAACGCTGGGCGAAATTATCAAAATTTCGGAAGCCGAAGAACGCAAACTGGCGCGCACGACGCCGGCGCCTTTTAAAGCCAACACGCGACTCCTCACCGACCGCGAATTGCAAGCCATCGAAACCTTTCTCAACCGCCGCTATGAACTCATTGAACCCAATCGCTCGATGCTGGCGCTCAGAATCGTGCAACCGATTGCGGCAAAGCTCAACATCCCGAATATTCAACTTTCACCCGAAGCCGTGCTCGAAGAGATCGAACGTCAGTACCGTACCCAGGCGCGATATATTGATTGATTCGGTGAACCAGGAATGAAGATGAAGGTGCCTGCAGTTGCAAGACCAGCAGTTAACCACAAACCCGCAGAGTTAAATCAATTGATGACCGCAAGAGTTTTGAGAGAGGGTAAGAAAGCCTAATGACCCTTTTCTCTTCTTAGGTTGTTGGCGCGTACCGTAAGGGGTCTGCGACTCCGGCTTCGGCAAAGCCTTTCAAACGCAGCAAACAGCTATCACAACTGCCGCACGCAAGACCTTCCGGCGAAGGGTCATAGCAACTATGAGTCAGCGAATAATCAACCCCTAAGCGGAGTCCGATCTGAATAATTTCGGCTTTCGTCATCGCCATTAGCGGCGTGTGGATTTTAATCTTCAGGGTTCCTTCAACGCCCGCTTTGGTTGCCAGATTCGCTAAGGTTTCAAAAGCTGCGATATATTCGGGACGGCAATCCGGATAGCCCGAATAATCGAGCGCATTCACTCCGATGAAGATGTCTGCGGCTTCAATGGTTTCAGCAAACGCCAAGGCAAATGAGAGAAAGATGGTGTTGCGCGCCGGCACATAGGTCACCGGAATGGTTGCCTTGAGGTTATCTACCTGCTGGTGTTTGGGGACCGCGATTTCATCGGTGAGCGCCGAACCGCCAATGGCGCGTAAATCCAGGTTCATAACCAGATGCTTTTCAACGCCCCCCAGGCTTTGCGCAACCCGATAGGCGCTCTCTAATTCAACAGCGTGGCGTTGCCCGTAGCGAAATGATAAGGCATAGACTCTGTAGTCTTGTGATTTGGCAATCGCCAGTGTCGTCGTCGAATCAAGCCCGCCGCTCAGCAGGACAACCGCGTTTCTCAGTGTATTCATGGGTTCTTTCGTCCTCGGTTATTAATCTCTAATAAGGACAGAAAACTGGCAAGCGAATTTTGCTGCCGACCCCCGCAGGGCGAATCCCTTTTGGCGGGCGACGACGCCACGTATCACGCGGCCATCCGCATGTGAATAAAGAAAGAGCTTTGCCTGGGCTTAACGTTCTACCAAATTAACCGCGCCAACCTTATTATCACTCGTTAAACTCAGGTTGATATTTCACGAGGCCTGAACAATCGGATAAGGCGCCCTTGCAAAGTTCTAAAATCATAAAGACCTCGTCCGGCACATCATATTCGCTTTTGATGTGGTATTGAACGGCGGGCACAAAACCGAAGCGCGGGTAGTAGTTGGGATGACCTAAGACGACGACTGCGCCATAGCCCTGGCGCTGACACGCTTCAAGACCGGCTTCGGTTAAGCGCGAACCGATGCCTTGATTTTGAAATTCCGGCAAGACGGCAAGTGGCGCAAGCCCGATGGCCTCACAGCTTTTCGTACCCCTGGCCTCACGACTTTTCGTAGCTGATTCAATCATCACAGGACTAAAGAGAATATGACCGACAAGGCGCTCTCCGGCGGTGGCGACCAGCGAAATCCGGGCTTTGCCATGGGCGCGCAAACGGTTTACCAGATGCGCTTCATCTGCTCGACCGAAGGCCTGTTCGACGACCCCGTATATGGCGGCAATATCTTCGGCTTGCTCTTGGCGTATGGTTATCACAAACTGCTCCAATAGGGGTTAACCCCTATGCCTTATTCAGTCGCCAGGCGGGCGTTTACGGTTGTCAATTTCCACCGCGATTTACTTGACCTCTCTAGAGCGATGAAACCGCCCGCTTCGCCTCCAGCGAATGATTTTTTCAATCGAATGATTTTTTCTCCAACTGCTTTTCGAAAATAACCGCGTTGGGAAATTCGCTCTTGATTTGCGCGAACCATTTCTGCCAACCGCCGACCTTGTTCATATATTCGTCGTTGGTGCTGCTGTCAGGAATGTGCATCAAGACCACCAATCGCGGCTTGATAAATTCGCGCACGGCTTTTTTATAATCTTCATCGAGAAAATACCAGTAAGGCACAAAAGCAAAATCTATCCGGTCTTTCACCACCTCATAGCTTTTAAAATCCGCAGCGGTTGCCATTGAGTCGCCGATGTGCAAAAAACGCTGGCTGCCAAGTTCCCAAATCAGTCCCAAATTTTCAATCGGACGATTGCGTCCGTGATGCACATTCAAAACCTGCAAGTTGATGCCGCGATGCGTGAGCGTCAGGCGTTCGCCTTCTTTCGGATAGAGGCCGCGGGCGCGGTCTTTTACGGCAGCGAAATTTTCGTACTCGGTCTTCATCTTTTCGATCGCTTGATTCGTCGAAACGAAAACCGCGTTCGCGTTATGGGTTAAATGCTCGGCTACGGCTCGCCCATCGTAATGGTCTGCATGAAAATGTGACGCGAGAATGAGGTCAATCGAATCAAAAGGTTTTTGCGCCTTTTCCATGTTGTCGCGCAGGTCGGCCGGTACGGTCAGGTAAGGTTTGATGCCATCGCGAAACAGTGCGTCAATCAGCACCCGTTTACCGGACGATTCAATCAAAAACCCTTCGTTGGCAAGATAGGTGATGTCGACGTGCGCCGCCGCGAACCTCGGCTCAGACGAAGGGGCGGCTGAACACGCGATAAAGCCGAAGAGCGTAAGCAAAACTCCAAGCAATGATTGGGATTTCATCAACTAACCTCAATAGATTTTTGTCGCCTATGTCGTCCTCTAGAAAAACATCGGGCGATAGCCAGGTGGCGTTCTGCGGGCTGGGAAAGCGCGTCTTTGTGGCAACGATGAACTTACTTGCGTCTCATAATCTCTATGAGCGGACAAGGCAACCCTTCGCTGGTCGCAAGCAAACTCCTGGCGTCGGCGCTATAGCAAATTGCTTCGCCTTGTTTGCGCGCCGTAATTGGCACGGAGGTTACCGGTTGCTTCCAAATTTCATCAAAAGCTTGGTTATCCGGCAAGGTCAATTCAAAGGCGCCGAAATAATCACATAAGGCGACGCGGCGACCATCGGGCGCAATATCGCCGCCTGTAAGAAACCCCTTCATCGGGTTGGGAAGCGCCACTTCGCCAACCTGTGTGAGCGTCGCTTCCTTGAGGTGCATAAACGGCGCTTTGAGTTTGAAGACTTTCGCATTGTTGCGCATCACTTTGTTGATGATGTAAAGGTCGCCCGTCTTGGGGTGAATCATCAAGGTTTCTGCGTCGTAATTGCCATCCGGGTACTTTAATTTAATTGACTCTGCGACCCCAGTTTCTACCGGATTCTCTTTGGTGGCGGCGACATCTTTTGCCGAAACCTTGGGTTCCTGCACGCGATAGACGATGATAAAGGGGCGGGTTTTGGAATTATTGCCAATGTCGCCGATGAAAAGATAGGCCTTGCCGGATTTCGGGTCTTTCCACGCCGCCATATCTTCCCAGTCAAGAGCCTCTGCGCCATTCACCCGGTAAACGCCGAGCGATTTTCCCTGTTTATCGAAGGCGTAAAGAAAGGCTTTGTCGCCGCTATCGTTATGCGTCCAGAAAATATTGCGATTCAAACGGGAAGCCGCAATGCCACTGCTTTCATTGATGACTTGGTTTTCGAGCGTGGCGATTTGCGCTGCCGGGTTGTAATCGGCGCTTTGCTCTACAGGAGGACTTTGTGAATAAACCGAAAGGATAGAAACGAGCAGCAACGCGAAGCTTGCGCCCAGCGCGGCGAATTGCAGGTGTTTTGCTGAAACCTTCATTGCAGCTTTCTTCATTACCGCTAGATTGACCATAACCCTTAACGAAACAAAAATAGAATCGGTCTTAATTTTAATATTCAAGGCGAAGCAAAGCTGCTTAGTTGTGAAAACGCATCTGCCGGTTGCTTGAAAATTTTAGCGCTGTTCAGCGGCGATCATTGAAGCCGCTTCAAGGCTTTGCGGCAACACGCCGCGCCACAGGGCTTCGATTTCGGCAACCGGGCGATTGATGACGAGGTCGCCGTTTAGGGAAATTTTCAAAGCCTTGCCGCCGGTGTGCCCGATGACGGTTGCCGAGACCTTCTGCTCGCCGGCAATGGCCAGGATGCGATCGACGTTGGCTGGCGCGGCGGATAGTACAATGCGCGAAGGCGTCTCTGCGAATAACAAGGCGGCTTGTGAAAGCTCCCCTTCAAGGTTGACTTCGCACCCGACGGCCTCGCGCCGGTAACTTGAAAAACAACTTTCGGCAATCGCGGTTGCCAAGCCCCCATCAGACGGGTCGTGTGCCGATTCGACCAAACCTTCGGTGATGGCTTGCAAACAAACGTCCTGGACACGCTTTTCCAATTGCAAATCAAGCTGCGGCACGCGTCCTTCGGCTGTGCCGCGCGTCGCCATTGCATATTCGCTCACTCCCAAATCATCTGCGGTTTTGCCGAGCAGAATAATCGCGCAACCGGCCGACTTGAACCACTGGGTTCTTACATTACGCATATCGTAAACTTTGCCGACCATGCCGATGACCGGAGTCGGATGAATGCCGCGCCCTTCAGTTTCGTTATAGAAACTGACATTGCCGCCAGTCACCGGAGTGTTGAACGCTTCGCAAGCTTCGCGCATGCCATCAATGACTTCGGAAAACTGCCACATGACTTCGGGCCGTTCCGGCGAAGCGAAGTTCAAACAGTTCGTCAGCGCTAGAGGACGCGCGCCGCTGACCACCAGATTGCGACAGGCTTCGGCAATCACCAGTTTGGCGCCTTCGCGCGGGTTGGCTTCGCAGTAACGAGCATTGGAATCCAGGGTCATCGCCAAACCGCAACGCTTCTCTTTGACGCGCAGCACCGCCGCGTCCGAACCCGGCATGATGACCGTATTGGTGCGAACCATGTGGTCGTACTGGCGATAAACCCACTCTTTCGAGGCGATATTGGGCGACGCAATGATTTTCATAAACGTCGCATCAAGCTCGGCAGCCGATTTTTCCACTTGTTCAACAGTAGCAATTTCGCCTGTAAAATCGGGCATTTTAATCGGACGATTATATTTCGGCGCTTCGTCGGTGAGCGCGGTATTGGGAATTTCGGCAACCACTTTGCCGCCCTGCTTGACGCGCAGCATTTGGTCATCCGTCACGCGGCCAATGACCACCGCATCAAGTTCCCACTTCTTGAAAATCTCGATGACTTCGCGTTCGTGTCCGGCACGGGCGACAATCAACATTCGCTCCTGTGATTCCGAAAGCATCATCTCGTAAGCCGACATGCCGGTTTCGCGTTGCGGCACCAGGTCAACATCAATCTCAACGCCGGTTCCCGAACGCGCCCCCATCTCGCACGATGAACTCGTGAGTCCAGCCGCGCCCATATCCTGTATGCCGACGATGGCGCCGGCGCGCATGGCTTCAAGGCAGGCTTCGAGCAGAAGTTTTTCGAGAAAAGGATCGCCGACCTGCACGGTCGGGCGTTTGGCTTCCGACGCTTCATCGAACTCTTCCGACGCCATGGTTGCGCCGTGTATGCCATCGCGTCCGGTTTTTGCGCCAACATAGATAACCGGATTGCCCACGCCTGTGGCTTTTCCGTAAAAAATTTTGTCGTGTGAAACGATGCCTAAGGTGAAGGCGTTGACCAAGGGGTTGCGCGAATACCCATCGGCAAAGCGCACTTCGCCGCCGATGGTTGGGACGCCGAAGGCATTGCCGTAATCGCCGATACCTTTGACGACGCCCGACAGAATCGAGCGATTGCGCGCCACGGTTTTCCGCTCTTCTTCGGTTGCGTCTTTGGGGGCGTTCAGTGACCCGAAGTGTAGCGAGTTCATCGCCGCCACGGGTCGCGCGCCCATGGTAAAGACATCGCGAAGAATGCCGCCCACACCGGTTGCCGCGCCTTGATAAGGTTCAATAAATGACGGGTGATTGTGCGATTCAATTTTGAAGGCCGCGGCAAGCCCGCCGCCGATGTCAACAATACCGGCGTTTTCGCCGGGGCCCTGCAAAACGCACTCGCCTTCCGTGGGCAAACGTTTGAGATGAACCCGCGAAGATTTGTAAGAACAGTGTTCCGACCACATCACCGAAAAGATGCCGAGTTCCGTAAAATTCGGCGCGCGCCCCAAAAGCTCTTTGATGCGCTCGTATTCTTCGTCCGTGATGCCGTGTGAATGAATGACGTCAGGCGTAATATTCGGTTCGTTCATATCGGTGTGTCTAAAAATCTTTCTTAGGATGGAATAGGTAAGCGTTATGCTACCCGACAAAACCGGGCTTTATCAAGACGGCGGTTGATTTCACTGGTGTAAAGAGGGGCGGAAGGTGGCCTGTAGACTTCCATGAAATGAAAGGAAACGTTCAGATTGTTTGCGGATGATTCAGATAGCCCTTAGCCGTCTAATCGGTTCTTTCCGCCTGCTCCGAAGACAACCTTTCATCGTTCGCCGGCAAATCGCTTAATTGCACGGCGAAAACCGAATGTTTCAGGCTAAAGCGGGCTTGGGCGTTTACGACGCCTTCGCCAATTCCGCGAGCGTGTAGGCCAGTGAGCGGAAGATAATGCGCCCGTCGTTGCTGCCTAAGACCTCTTCGCTGGCGCGTTCCGGGTGCGGCATCAGTCCCAAGACATTACGTTCGCGATTGCAAATGCCGGCGATGTTTTCCAGCGAACCATTGGGGTTTGACTCGGCCGTGAGGTTGCCGCCCGCATCCGAATAGCGAAAGATGATGCGATTGTCGCGCTTGAGTTCATCAAGGGTCGCCGCGTCGCAGAAATAATTGCCGTCCCCGTGGGCGATGGGAACCGATAGCACCTGTCCTTTTTGACAAAGCGCCGTATAAGGCGTGTCGGTCATCTCGATGCGCATATTGATATGCGCGCAAACAAATTTCAGGTTCGCATTGCGCATCAGCGCGCCGGGGAGCAGTCCCGCTTCACAGAGAATTTGAAAGCCATTGCAGATCCCCAGGACAATGCCGCCGCGCGCGGCGAACGCTTTGACCGCGCCCATCACCGGGCTGAAACGGGCAATCGCCCCGGTGCGCAAATAATCGCCGTAAGAGAAACCGCCCGGTAAGATAATGGCATCACAGTCGCCCAGACTGTTATCGCGATGCCAGATGAAGTTGACCGGTTGTCCAATGACTTTGCTGATGACGTGGTAGGTATCGTGGTCGCAGTTAGAACCGGGAAACACGACGACTCCGAATTTCATTCGTTTTTCCTCTCCGAAAAATTTTATTCGTTTAGACGCAGTATGGTTGACCGCAAGGGCTAGAAGTCTTCGAACCTCAATCTAATCAGACTTCAATCTAAACGGTTCAGATTTACCGTTCGGTTTACGAGATTCGGTAAGCGCTATTGTCTCACGACGTGGCTCAAGATTCCAACTCAACGCGAAAATCTTCGATGACCGGGTTCGACAACACATCTTTCGCCATGCGCTCAATCTCGG
The DNA here is from genome assembly GCA_044868105.1 of Blastocatellia bacterium. Lineage (GTDB taxonomy): Bacteria > Acidobacteriota > Blastocatellia > UBA7656 > UBA7656 > JBFMDH01. Next base: position 15,054 of record JBIOWC010000195.1, on the reverse strand, counting down.
CGCGCGCTTCATCTGGGGTGAGCGCGCCGTCCAGCGTGACTTCAAAATATTTGCCCTGTCGGACATCTTCGATTCCGGCGTAGCCGATGGTTTCCACTGCGTGATGAATGGCTTTCCCTTGCGGGTCAAGCACGGATGGTTTCAAGGTGACGTAGATTTTTGCTTTCATGATTCAAGAAGTCAGAAGTCAGAAGTCAGAAGTCAGAATATCGGAGCCCAGCTTCTGACTCCTGAATTCTGACTCCTGACCGCCTATTCTTTGAATACCCTTTCAAAAACTTTATCCACATTGCGCAATTGATAATTGACATCAAAAACGGCTTCGAGCTCTTCGCGCGACAGTTTGGCGGTCACGCGGCTATCTTGTAAAACCAGTTCGTTAAATTTTGCCCCTTCGTCCCAAACGCGCATCGCCAGCGGTTGCACGATGGCGTAGGCCTCTTCGCGGCTTAGGCCTTTGCGCGTCAGTTCCAAAAGGATTTGACCGCTGGCGGTCACGCCGCCGAGCGCTTCAAAGTTGTGACGCATGCGATGGGCGAAAACCACCAGCCCGTCAATAAGCCAGTGAGCTTTGGCGAGCATATAATCAACCAGAATAGATGAATCGGGCAGGATGATGCGCTCGACCGATGAGTGCGAAATGTCGCGTTCATGCCAGAGCGCGACGTTTTCAAATCCGGCTCCGGCATTGCCGCGCACGACCCGCGATAAACCGCATAGCTGTTCGCAAGTCACCGGGTTACGTTTGTGCGGCATCGCCGATGACCCTTTTTGACCTTTGCTGAAAGGTTCCTGGGCTTCGCGGACTTCGGTGCGTTGCAGGTGGCGAATTTCCAGGGCGATTTTTTCAATCGATGCAGCGATGATGGCCAGGGTCGAAAGATATTCGGCGTAACGGTCGCGTTGAATCACCTGCGTAGAAATCGGCGCAAAATTCAAACCGAGTTTTTTGCAGACCCGCTCTTCGACTTCCGGGTCGAGGTTGGCAAAGGTGCCGACCGCGCCGGAAATCTTACCGTAACTGATGGCTTCCAGGGCGCGCCGCAGGCGCGCTTTGTTGCGCTCGTTGTCGCCGTAATAGAGCGCCAGAACCAAACCAAAGGTCGTCGGTTCGGCGTGCATGCCGTGGGTGCGCCCGATCATCACCGTGTCTTTGTGTTCAAAGGCGCGACGATGCAGTGCTTCACCGAGTTTATCCAACCTGTCGAGAAGGAGATGGGCGGCATCGCGCAAGAGTAGCGCATTGGCCGTATCAACGACGTCGGATGAAGTCAGTCCATAATGGACGAAACGCGAAGCTTCGCCGATGTTTTCCGCCAGCGCCGTCGTAAAGGCGATGACATCGTGGCGGGTAACCTGTTCGATTTCCTTGATGCGTTCGACGGAAAATGCGGCTCTCTGTTTAATCTCTTCGACGGCCTCGGCGGGGATGGTGCCCATCTCGGCATGAACTTCGCAGACCGCGATTTCCACGTCGAGCCATTTTTGAAAGCGATTTTGTTCTGTCCAAATCGCCCCCATCTCGGGGCGGGTGTACCTTGAAATCATACTGTCCAATCTTCAAAAACCAGGTTGGGAACCTGTTGATAATCTTTGGTGTTGCGCGTCACTAAAATGCCGTTTACTGAAAGCGTAATTGCTGCAATGCTCAAATCATTCGTACCGATGCGAATTTTCTGCGATTGCAACTGGTCTAAAATTGTTGCGGCAGCATTATCAAACGGCAAACAGGAAAACTTTTGGTAGAATTCAAAACCTCTAAGTAACCTGGCATAGGCTTGCGCGCGCGATGCGCCGTCAGTGGCGCGACGGCAGCCCGGTAACCAACCGCCCAAATCTTCTCCGAATGTAATTATAGTAGTCGCAATAAATTCATCGGCAGCAAGCGATTTAATATGGTTCAATACTTTCGGGTGATGTTGAAAAGCAAATCCCATAATGTCAGTATCAAAAATATAAAGCTTCATGCAGCATCATGCCTCTGCGCTTCTTCGCGTTCTTGCTGTCTCTCTTTTTCAAGTTCTTCAAAATGGTCGCGCAAAGCTTCTTCATCGCCGACGAAGGCTTCCAAGGCCTCTAACAATTCATCCGGGCGGCTTGGGCGAACCAAGGGCGCTTGCTGCGAACCGATTTCAATCGTTTTGATTTTAACGGATGCAAGATATTTTTCTGCCGCTTGTTTGGCATTATTGACGGCTTCATCTTCGGACGTGCCTTCTGCCGAGAGGTCGGAAAGCGCCGGAATCACTGCTCGCCAAATCCCCTTACTATTTTCAACAATGACTTCATACTCCATTTACCTTGGGCTCCTTGAAAGCTTGCTTTCCCAAATCGCTCCTATTTTAGGATAGGCACCTTGAAATCATAAACTATTCATTCCAACTGACTACTAAAGGTGTAGATTCAATATCTAAAAAATAATGGTCTGGGTAATACTCCAGGTGAAGATGATGAGGTATAGAATTTGACGAAGGGGGATGGCCTGCCAACTGCAGCATGTTATCTGCCATCACGGATAAATTCTCCTTTGAACCTGAAATCATTAAAACCCCTTCGTGTTGTTGGATAACAACTTTTGCCTCTGGTTCAAAACGAATTTGCAACTTGCCAAGCAATTTATCATAAGGATAGGCCTCTTGAGTTAAGTCTAAATCAAGAGATAGCAGTGAATCTGAAATGTTTAGAATCAGGTCGGCCAGTTCTTTCAACTCAAGAGGCGTACCAGCCAACTCTAAGTCTTCAGTTTCATCTTCTCTTTTATGATATCTGACGCAAATCATTTTAAAATTCAAACCACTCGCTGGTGTGGTCTTGAGCGGCGACCTTGAGGCGGCGTTCGGCGTCTTGAAAGAACAAGGAGCCCCGCGTCGCCAAGGCTTGCAGTGCCGAAAGTCTTGCGAGTTCCGGGTGATTGCATTGGCGCGATAAGTGCGCCAAGACGATATATTCGGCCTCGCCGTCGAAATCTTCCTGCAACCAACGCGCCGTTTCGTCATTCGAGAGATGCCCGGTTTTACTGGCAATACGTTGCTTTAAATGCCAGGGGTAAGGCCCGACTTTCAACATATCGCGGTCGTGATTCGATTCAATGACAATCATTTTACAGCCCAGAAGTTTTTGCGCCACCAACTGGGTGATATAGCCCAAATCCGTCACAATGCCAATCTTCACGCCCGCCGCTTCCACTGTATAAGCGAACGTATCTATGCCGTCGTGAGGAATGGTGAAGGGGTGAAAATCGAGGGCGCCGACCTGAAAAGGTTGGCTCGAAGAAATAACCTGCCCCCAATTGAGGTCATCAGCTTTGCCGCCCCAATTGCAAAACGAACGGGTTTCACGCGAGACAAAGACCGGGACTTTCGCCGTTTTCGAAAAGACTCGCACGCCTTTGATGTGGTCTGCGTGTTCGTGGGTGACGACGATGGCATTGATTTGTGTCGGGTCAACGCCGGCTTCCGTAAGTCTTCGCGCCGACTCTTTTGCCGAGAGCCCGACATCCACGAGCGCCCGCGTGTCGCCCGCTTCGATGTAAAGCGCATTGCCGGAACTGCCGCTGCCAAGAATGATGACTCTCATCTTTTAGGACTGAGGACTGAGTGCAAAAGAAACGATGAAGTATGAACGATGAAGGATGAACTTTAGGACACTATTGAAGTTATTCCGTAGTTCATCGTTCCGCGTTCATACTTCATACTTTCCTTTGAGGTTAGACCGTAAGCAATTCTTCGTTAATGTTGTAATCTTCGAGTTGGCCGATGGCGGTCATCGCCAGACCGTTGCCGTTAAAGATTTGGTTGGCGATACGCTTTACGTCTTCGGTTGTCACGCGCTCGATACGGGAAATGATTTCATCCAGTGATGTCTGTTCGCCGTAAAAAATTTCCTGTCGCGCAATGTTGCTCATGCGCGCCGAACAGGATTCCAGGCTCAGCATGATGGAAACTTTCAGTTGATCTTTGGCGCGTTGCAGTTCGTCTTCGGAAACCAGTTCGGTTTTGCATTTCCTGAACTCTTCAACGCTTAAACGAATCGCTTCATTCATGCGCTCAGGTGAAGTCGCCGCATACATCGAAAGGCATCCGGCATCGGTGTAGGCATTGACGCCGGCAAAGACCGAATAGGCCAAGCCATGTTCTTCGCGGATGGTTTGAAAGAGGCGCGAACTCATGCCGCCGCCGAGAATCACTGCAAGAATATTCACCCCGTAACGGTCTTTGTGGAGAAGCGGCGGGCAGCCTGTACCCAGGACGAGATGCGCCTGCTCTAACTCTTTGTTGATGGTGATGCGCGGCGCGGCGACCAGCGGTGTCGTTTTATCCAAATCAACCGTGGCATCGGGCAAATCATTGAAATAACCGGCCACCATCTCAACAAAGGCGGCGTGTTCAATGTTCCCGGCGCCAGCAACGACAAGGTTGCGCGGCACATAAACGCGCTTGAAATGCTCCATCACTTGATGATGGTCGAAGGTTGCAAGCGTCGCTTCGGTTCCCAAAATGGAACGACCGAGCGGATGATTGGGCCAGAAATTGGCGTTGAAGACTTCGTGAACCAAATCGTCGGGCGTGTCTTCGACCATGTTAATCTCTTCGAGCACAACTTTGCGTTCGCGGTTGAGCTCTTCATTATCAAAGAGCGGCGCGGTCAAGAGGTCGGCAAGCAGATCAAACCCGCGGGGGATATGGTCATCCAGAACCCGGATGTGATAACAGGCGACTTCGCGGCTCGTAAAGGCGTCAACATTGCCGCCAATGGCATCGCCTTCGACGGCGATTTGCAGCGAGTTTCTTTTTTGCGTGCCTTTAAATAGGGCGTGTTCGATGAAATGCGAAATGCCGTTCAAGGCTTCGGATTCGTGGCGCGAACCGGAACGCACCCAGATACCGACCGAGGCCGAACGCACGTGAGACATTTTTTCTGTAAGGATTGTGAGACCGTTTTGAAGAATCGTTTTTTCTATCAGGCTAGGCTGTGCTGTCATATAACTCCTAAGTCGGGATGCTAGCACACGCTTTTATTGACGCGCAAATTACTATCAAGTGCGGGTCGCGCTGCAATAAAAATACAAAATTTAAATGGTCATGAACGGGTAAGGAAATCCCCGTGACCGGCCGCCTAAAGAGAAACCCCTGTAATCAGCGATTCCATCGCTTGTCACTTATCGAACGGGCAAACTATAATTTTTTCTTACTTGAGCATCGTTACCTAAAATCCCGTGCATCTGATGTAAGTAACCCGGAGGATCCTCTTAACTTAAAACGATATGAAACGCTTACTCGCAATCTCTCTTTCAATATTGGCTATCTTTGCCTTAACCACCACGACTTCGCTATCGCAAAAGACGCAACCGCAAGATAAAAAGGATGATGTCATCAAACAACCTGGCGTCACCGAAGTTCGACTGCCGATTACCGTAAAACGCAAGGACAAATTTTTAGGCGGCTTGGCGCAATCGAATTTTGAAGTTTATGAAGATGGAAAAAAGCAGGATATTAAAAGTTTCATCGCGCCCAGCGAATTGCCGCTTTACGTCGGTCTGTTAATTGACACCAGCAACAGTGTGAAGCTCAAGTTGCCCATTGAAAAAGAAGCCGGCGAGGATTTTTCTGCAACCGTGACGACTTATCGCCGCAAAGACCAGGTGCTGATTGCCAGTTTCGATTCCGAGGTTATCCTCCATCAGGACTTCACCGATTCGCTGGAACTTATCTCTAAAGCGATTAAAAAATTGAAAGCTGGTGGGTATACCAAGCTGTATGACGGGGTTTATCGCGTCATTGAAGAGAAGATGGCGACCGTGCCCAATACAGAAGCGCGGCGTATTCTCGTCATTCTTTCCGATGGCGAAGACACCGCTAGCGACAAAACCTTGAAAGAGGCCATTGAAATTGCTCAACGCTATGACGTGACGATTTTTGGAATCAGCACCAAAAACTTTTCCGGCGCCGGCGCCGGCACCGTCGCTTCGACACCCGATAAAGAGTTGGAACGGCTTTGTGAAGAGACCGGCGGACAGGTCTTCTTACCTTCGCAAAAGATAGAACTATTCAGGTCGTTTACGGAAGTCGCGCAAGATCTCAGACGCGAATATATCATTTATTACCGGCCATTCAATCAGGAAAAAACTGGCAAAAAACGTGAGATTAGAGTGAAGCTCGTTAACGCCGAAGGCAAACTCTCGCACAAGCAGGGATACGTTTACTAAGGGGACAGGTTTCAGAGAGCAGGGAATCGGTTTTTTGCAACCCCCAGGCCGCCTCCGATTCCTGATATCTGCCCCTCGATCAAGAGGTTTTTAAGGATGAAAAAATCAATCGCCATCATGGTTCTGTTTACCCTGTTGACGCCGGCTTTGCTGGCTCAGGGGCAGAAAACTCAATCTAAACCTGCGCCGCGCACCGCTGACCCGCAGAAGAATAAACCGCTCACGCCGTCCACGCAGAAACCCAACGATAAACCCGACGAGATTCAAACCGGGGATGAAATCGTTAAACTCGGCGCCGAGCTGGTCAATCTCTTCTTTAGCGCCGTTGACCAGAACAATCGCATCGTCAGCAACATCAAACAGGAAGAGGTGACCATTCTCGAAGACGGCAAACCGCAACCGCTGTTTGCTTTCAAACGCGAATCCACCTTGCCAATCAACATCGCCATCCTGATGGATTTATCCGGCTCTCAGGAATATACCTTCCCGAAAGAGAAGACCGCGGCGAGCGAATTTCTGCGCTCGATTCTCCGACAGGGCAAAGATTCGGCGGCGATACTCACTTTTCAAGACGATGTGGATTTGGTTCAAGGGCTGACCTCGCGGGTTGATTCCCTGCAACGCGGCTTGGATGAAATTCAATATTCGCGGCGCTTCAATTATTCATCAACGCGCCGGCAAGCGACGGCGCTTTATGATGCGATTTATGTGACCGCCGATGAAATCTTGGCGCGCGACGATTACCGCACGCGCACCACGGATGATTCGATTACGCGCCGCGCCATTATTTTACTCACCGACGGCGTTGATAATGCCAGCAATCGCAAACTCGATGACGCGATTGATAAAGCCTGGAAAGCCGGTGTGGTCATCTATTCAATCGGCATCGGCGACCGTTTCCGCTTTGAAGGCGTGCGCGAAGATGTGCTCAAACGACTTTCCGAAGAGACCGGCGGACACGCCTATTTCCCGCAAGGCGCCGATGATTTGATGGAAGATTTTCGGCAGATAGAAAACGAAATGCGAAGCCAGTACCTCGTAGCCTATTCTCCCACTAACCCCAACCGTGACGGTTCGTTCCGTCGCATAGAGGTGCGTGTAGCCGGACGCAGCGATGTTCGCCTTGTCCATCGTCGCGGCTACTATGCACCGAGAGAAGAAAAGAAATGAAGTACCAAAAAATATATTTACTTGCAGGAGTCTTATTTTTAGCGGTGATGTTTTCATCGCTTTCAACGATTAACGCGAGCGACGCGCGACAACCACAAGCCGACAAAAAACAACAGGACGATAAAAAAAAGACTGATGATAAAAAGAAAACTGATACCGGTGATGATGACCAAATCATCAAACTCGGCACGCAACTCGTCACCGTGCCGTTTACTGTGACTGAAAAATCGAATCGCTATGTCAACGACTTGAAAAAAGAGGATATTGAAGTCCTTGAAGACAACAAACCGCAAACCGTTGAAACGCTCGAACGGCAATCGGATGCGGCGCTCACCATTGCTATGTTGATTGATATATCCGGCAGCCAGGAATTTACGCTGCCCATTCAAATCTCGGCGGGCAAACGCTTCTTTGAAAAAATTCTACGCCCCAAAAAAGATTTAGCGGCGGTGGTGACCTTCGAGCATGAATCCGTTCTGGTACAAAACCTGACCTCCAATCTTGGCAAATTGAATTATGCGCTAGATGACGTGCGCGTTCCGGTTTCGCCGGCGATTGCCGGCGGCGCCGGTACGCCGCCCATCAATGGCGGTTCGCACATCGGCGCGACGGCCATGTACGATGCGATTTATTCGACCGCCGGTGAACTGCTGGCCACCGAAGCCGGACGGCGCGTGATTATTGTGCTTTCCGACGGACAGGATACCGATAGCCGCGTGAAGATGCGCGAAGCCATTGAAAAAGCCTGGAAACACGAAGTCATTATTTACACCATCGGCATCAGCGGTTCGACCGGCATTGCTTCGGGTGATTTGAAAAAGATTGCCACAGAGACCGGCGGACGTTCGTTCGTCCCGCATGGAGAAAAAGATTTGGAAGAAGCTTATGCGCAGATTGACGAAGATTTGCGCTCGCACAATGTTCTGACTTATCAATCATCGAACGAAGCGAAAGACGGTTCGTTCCGCACCATTGTCGTGCGCGTTAAAAATCGCAAAGATTTAACCGTGCGTCACCGTCGCGGCTATTTCGCCAAAAAAGATGGCGCCTAGGTTCGAGCGGTCTTAACGCAATTTGCGAATGACTGTCGGGGCAAAGCGAGTACTTATAAGTACTCGCCTTGCCCGAATCGGCGAGCCGATAATTCCTATGCTTCGCCAAACCCTACTCCTACTCTCTTACCTTCAATTGCCAGCCCCGATAGGTTTTCAAAGTCTAATGAGTCTGCGGCCGGCACTTCATCAGACCTTTTTCTTGCCGATAACCGAAAGTAAGCGGCCGACCTTCATCGGTTCGCCGCCCGCTTCCAGCCTGTAGGAAAAGAACAATTCATTCCTTGCCATCGTGCAATAGGGCGCGACAAAAATCTGCTCATCATCAAAGCCGCAGAATTTGAGTTGTTGAACATTGGCGGCGCGAACATCCAGATGGCATTTGCCATTCTCTTTAAAATTCACCAACAGCTTTTTCCAATAACCGAAAGATTTTTTGTAGCGTTCGATGACCTCCGCGCCGACTTCGTAATATTCTGCCGAAGCACACGGGCCAATGGCCGCGATGCAATCGCGCGGGCTAACGCCCATGCGCATCAAATCGGCAATCGCGCGTTCAACAATGCGACCTTCGGTGCCGCGCCAGCCGGCGTGAATGGCGGCCAGGGCTCTTGATTTCGTATCGGCAATCAGCACCGGCGCGCAATCGGCGGTCTGCACGGCGAGCAAAACATTGTTGAGCCGCGAGATCAACGCATCACAACTCGGGGTTTCCTTTAAGGCCTGGTCAACCGATTCGATAAAACACCTGTCGGTTGAATGGGTCTGCCGCATGGTGACGACGGGCATCTGGTCTGCGCCGATAGCTTCAAGAAAACGGCGACGATTCTCTTTGACGTTTTCCGGGGCGTCGCCTTTGAAATTCGTCAAGTTGAGCGCCTGCGCGGGAAGCGCACTGATGCCGCCCAGGCGTGTACTGAAGGCATTAAGAAAGCCCGCATCTTCAAGCGGTTCGCAGACAAGGTAAGAGATCCGCGCTGTGCCGTCCGCGGTTTTGACTTCGTGTTCACGAAGCGAAAATGCTTCTTCATTGGTGAGTGAAAAATTTTCGTCGCTGGCTTCCGGTGGTGTCTGGTCAATCATCGCTTCTATCCTAGCGACTCAGATTAAAATTGCGCAACATCGCCCGGCATCGGGACGTACCTGAGTTTGACACCACTTTACGCCCTGTCTTACTTTATCGTTTTATCTTTTCCACAAGAAAGGCAACCTATGCTTGATGTAAATTTTGTCCGCAGTAATTTGGCGTTGGTTCGTGAGAAACTCGAAGGGCGCAATTTTCCGCTTGATGCGCTCGATAAATTCAGTGAACTCGATGCGCGCCGTCGCGCCCTGGTGACCGAACGCGATGAGTTAAATGCCCGACGCAACCGCGAAAGCCAGGAGATTGGCAAGATGATGAAAGCCGGTCAAAAGGAAGAAGCCGAAGCCCGCCGTCTGGCGGTGCGCGAACTGGCTGAACAGATCACCAGCACCGAAGCGGAGGTCGCAACCGTCGAAGAAGCGTTGAAGAATTTACTGGTCAATGTCCCGAATCTGCCGCATGACTCGGTTCCCATAGGCGCGGATGAATCGGCAAACCAGGAGGTCAAACGCTGGGGCGAAGCGCCTCAGATGGATTTTACGCCGCTCGACCATGCCGATTTAGGCGTGCGGCTTGGCATCCTTGATTTTGAACGCGCCGCGAAAATTACCGGCGCGCGCTTTGCCATTCTCACCGGCCAGGGCGCGCGACTTGAACGCGCCTTGATCAATTTCTGTTTGGATTTGCACACCAAAAAACATGGCTACACGGAAGTCCTGCCGCCCTTTATCGTCAATGCCAACGCGTTGTTCGGCACCGGGCAGTTGCCCAAATTTGAAGGCGATTTATTCAAGCTGACGGATGAACGAAATTTTTATTTGATTCCGACGGCCGAAGTTCCGGTGACCAATCTGTATGCCGATGAAATCTTGGACGGCGCCAACTTACCTATTCGCATGACGGCTTACACCCCCTGTTTTCGTTCGGAAGCCGGAAGCTATGGCAAAGACACCAAGGGATTGATTCGCCAGCATCAATTCGAGAAGGTTGAGCTGGTGAAAATTACCAAACCGGAAGAGTCTTACGAAGAACTCGAGAGCTTAACGCGCAATGCCGAAGCCGTGCTTGAAGCCTTAGGGCTGGCGTATCGCACGGTTGTGCTGTCGAGCGGCGATATGGGATTTTCGGCAGCAAAAACCTATGACATAGAGGTCTGGCTGCCCAGTCAAAACACCTATCGGGAAATCTCTTCCTGCTCGAATTGCGAAGCCTTTCAAGCGCGACGCGCGCAGATACGGTTTCGCCGTGAGCCGAATGCGAAACCTGAATTTGCCCATACCTTGAACGGGTCGGGGCTGGCAATCGGGCGGACGTGGCTGGCGATTTTAGAGAACTATCAACAAGCCGATGGTTCGGTTGTCGTCCCACAGGCCTTGCGACCATTTCTGGATGGCCTGGAAGTTATCAAATAGTTGCCGACTGAAAAATGCCGGTTGATGCTTCTGGGGTTGAATGAACTTTTGCCTTGAAGATTGCAACGGGCGTGAGGACAGACAACTATTCTTAAGGAATTTTTAAGGAAGAAGGGGTATTAATCTGTAAGGAAGAAAGCGGTGCCATCATACGTTTACCGGAACTTAAAAGAGTAGAGAGGGTTCTTCTCAGTTCGTTTACGCGCTCAACGCTGCACTACCTTTCATTCAGGCATAGTGGTGAGGAACTATGCCGCCGTTAGATGAAAGATGTGCCAACAAATCGTGCAAACACCGGTTACGCATGATGGCTCCGTAAGAAAGCACCTTAACGAGTGCCTCAAGCTTCCGCTTCCTGATAGAGCAAGGTCTATGCCACTTCTTGAAAGCCTTTCTAAACCGTTATATTTCAACCTCTCTTCAATTTTCTGCATTTAATTCCCCGAATGCGTCATGTCACTTTGACGTTTCTTCATCAGCGAATTATTTTCTTTTGACCGAATAACGGTTCCAGTGGCAATAATTCCGAAACCTCGAAGGAGAAAGAATGCGCTTGCGCTTACGAATCTTTATAACTACCCTGACCCTGGCGGTTTTGCTGATTGCATCAGCGCCTGGTCACTCATCCCCGCAAAAATCATCGCCCGATTTTAATGCCGCTCGCGATGAAGCTATCAAGATGCTCGCCGGATTTATCCAGGTGGATACCAGCAATCCGCCGGGCAATGAAACCAAAGGGGCCGAGTATCTCAAAGCCATCTTTGATCGCGAAGGCATTGCTTCGGAAATCTTCGAGCTTGAAAAAGGCCGCGGCAATATCGTTGCGCGTTTGCAAGGCAACGGCAAAAAACGACCCCTTCTGTTGATGGGACATATTGATGTGGTCGGCGTTGAACGCGACAAATGGACGGTTGACCCGTTTGCCGGCGCCATCAAAGACGGCTTTATTTATGGGCGCGGCGCCTCTGATGACAAAGGCATGACGATCGCCTGTCTTGAAGTGTTTCTGATGCTCCACCGAATGAAGGTGGCGCTCGACCGTGACGTGATTTTTTTGGCGGAAGCCGGTGAAGAGGGTACCACCGGTGTGGGCATTGATTACATGGTTAATCAACATTGGGACAAAATTGAATGCGAGTTTGCTTTGAATGAAGGCGGCGGCATTCGCGAAGTCGGCGACCAGGTGGTAAGCGTCGCTGTAGCGACAACCGAAAAAGTGCCGCGCGGGATGCGCCTCGTCGCGCGTGGCACCAGTGGGCACGGTTCGGTGCCCCGCATGGACAATGCGATTACCCATCTGGCGGCGGCGGTCGGCAAAGTCGGCAATTGGCCGGTGCCGATGCGGCTCAATGAAACGACGCGCGAATTTTTCAAACGGCTGGTAAAAATCAGTCCACCTGAAGACGCCGAGCTATTCAAGCATCTTGAAGACCCGAAAGTTCAGGAAAAGCTCTGGGAGAAGTATCCGTCCTATTACTCGATGCTGCGCACTTCGATTGTGCCAACCATCATCAAAGGCGGGTTTCGCTCGAACGTTATCCCTGGTGATGCCGAAGCGACGCTTGATGTGCGTGCGGTGCCCGACGAAGATATTCCGGCGCTGGTTGAAAGCTTAAAAAAATTAATCAACGACCCGGCGGTTGAAGTTGTTGCCCCTTCAGGCCGTGGCCGACCCGCGCCGCCGCCTTCAGGCGTTAGTACGGACATGTTTCAAGCCCTTGAGCGGGCGCAAAAACGCCTGTTTCCATCGGCGATAACCTTGCCCAGTATGCTCACAGGGGCGACCGATTCGGCGCAATTGCGCAATAAAGGGGTTCACGCTTATGGACTCGGCAGTGTGGTCAATGACCGGTTTCCCGCCAATGTTCACGGCAATGATGAGCGACTGGCGGTCGCCGGTTTCGGCAAATTCGTCGAGTTCATCTGGTGGGCCGTAGTGGATATTGCCGGCGCCACAGAGGAGAAGCGGTGATGAGGAGAAAGAGTGAAGGGGAGGTATAAGCTGTATCAGCTTATCGCAATCTTCAATATTAAAATCAGCCGATAGCTGCGTGCCGTTAAAATAGTGAAATAAATTTCTCTAAAATAGTGAAATAAATTTCTCACCCCTTCTCCGATGCGGCGGGGGGCAATCACCGGTGAAAGATGGCGATGAGGCGCGCCACAGATAAAGGAATGGGGTGAGTTTCGATGTGACAGGTTTCGCCAAGCGGCTTTTTCAGGTGCTCAACCATATCGGGCGCACAATAGAGCATGAGCTTTTGCGGGGGGCGCATCCTTTTTAAGACTTGCGGCAGTAGCGCTTCGGCGCGCTCAAGGGCGCGGCTGGTGAGCAGATCAACCCCGCGAAAATCAAAGGCTTCTATACGGGCGCTGGCGACCTTGAAATTGACCAGCCGCAGCGCCTCTTTGGCCTCCTGCAAAAAGAGGGCTTTCTTGTGATGGGCTTCGAGAGCCGTGACCTCAACGTCAGGCAACCTCACGGCCAGCGGCAGCCCAGGAAAGCCCGCGCCGCTGCCGATGTCTAAAAGCGTTTTCGCTTGGCCGACAAATTGCGCCCCGAAAAGCGATTCGCCGTAATGGAGTCGCGCCGCGTCTTGCGCCGTTACAATGCGCGTCAAGTTGGTGCGCCGATTCCAGACCAGCATCATTTCATAATGCGCGACGAGTTGCGCGAGCTGTTGTTCGCCGAGAGGTTCAAGCAGGAAATCTTGTAAAACGGATTCAAGCGCCTGACGGAACTCTCCCGCTTCATCCTGCCCCGGCTGTGGTTGATGGTTGCGCTTCATCTTCACCCCTTCTCCCTTTCTCCCCTTCTTCTTTTCCCGGCTCTCCCCGTCTTCCTTTGTTCGCCCTCTTCGTAATGGTTACAATAAAGCTTCGATAAACCAAAAACAATTTAGCGAAGGTTGGATTTGAACAAAGCAACACGCCGTGTTAAAGCGATTTCATTCGATTTTTGGAATACCTTGTTTGCCGAGCAGGAAGGCGGTTTCAAACTCTATCAGGATACGCGCCGCCAAATCCTGACCAAGGTTCTCGGTGAACAGGGGCTATCGTTTACCGCTGAACAGGTCGCCGCCGCGGCTCACCAGGAAGCCGAATCCCATCATCTGATCTGGATACAAGAGCATCGCACGCTGGTTGCCGCCGAACGCCTGCAGCGGGTTTTGACCCGTTTGAACACCGCTTTGCCGGCCGATATTTGCGCGCAGGTGGTCGCGGCTTACGAAGACGGAATCCTTGAGCGTCCGCCAACCCTGGTTGAGGGAGCGCGGGAAGTCATCGAAGGGTTAGCCGGGCGCTTTCGGCTCGGTATTATCTCGGACATCGGATTTTCGCCGGGCCGCGTGTTGCGTCAGGTGATGCAGGATGCAGGCATTCTTAACTATTTTGATTCGCTGATTTTTTCCGATGAAGCGGGGCGTTCGAAACCGCACCGGGAAGTCTTCGAACAAACCCGGCTGACGCTTCGCGCTGCGCCCCAGGAAATCGTGCACATCGGCGACCTTGAACATACGGACATCGTTGGGGCCAATAACGCGGGCTTTCATTCGATTCGTTTTGTCGGCGTGACCCCGCTGCAAGCGGGCGAAACCAGTGATGCCGATTATGTAACGACCGATTTGCGCGAGGTGCCGCAAATTGTCGAAGCCATTGAAAACCAGTTGGAAAGGTAGAGTGAGAAGATGAAACTTTTAAGTTTGCAGGAAGCCGAACGCAGCGCCGATTTTGACGTCAAACTCGTCACCGTGCGCGCTTCGAGTTACCGGGTCTTCGGTTCAAAGGAACGCATCCCGGATGGGGACATGGCGGTCGTGGACTTGCGCGGCAGCGCCCGCCCCGAAGATTTCGATACGCGCTTTCGCATCCTTGATAAACACCCTGCGCAACCGATTTTGCTGGTGCAGAAATTAAATTGAATCCGGTGTGGCAGGCTTATCGGCATTGTCCATTATCCAGGCTTACTGGTTCATTGGTTGGCCTACGACCGGAGTGCTTATGCGCCAATCGTTCACCATGGATAATGGACAATGAAAAGTTAGTGCAAACGAAAAGGCTGGAACCTCTAAATTAACGGGTCATCCTCGACATCGGATGGTTGACTTTCGGCTTTGAGTTTTTCAATTA